>JAXEBI010000046.1:0-64083 GCA_034094155.1 Phocaeicola sp. | reverse complement strand
CATGGCAGAGATTTTGCAAAGCGCCAGAATATCTAATTTATTGTCATGTTTAGTGCAATAAAGGATATGATGACTTTTTCTATGCCAATGGTGTGGTAAGTAAAATAGTCAGACATTAATTTTCCACCAAAAATCTAATGTGAAACGGTTTTTCTTATAAAAATTGTTAAACCAGATAAGATTCTTCCATTTTTTGGGAGCAAAACCTTCCGGTTCTCAGTTATTATAAATAAACAGACTTTGTTTCTGTGATGTATTGTTTAATATTTATAATCTGAAAATCGGGAGGTTTTGTATTATGGGTGGTTATCCTATTCCAAGAAGTGTGGTAGACAATCTGAAGTTTCTGTGTACAGAAGAGGTGGCGGTAAGATTGGGGTTTAAAGTAGTAAGGCATAAGATGTGCTGCTTCGCTCATGCGGAGAAGAACGCGAGCTTAGGGTTTTACGGACAGGAACTGAGGAAATGGCATTGCTTTTCGTGTGGGAGAGGTGGTGATAATGCCATTAATTTTGTGATGGAATGCTGTGGCCTGAAATTTGTGGATGCCTGCAGAAAATTGTGTGAGCTGTATGGCATGGACTGCGGTGGTGGTATGGGCAGTTACGGTGTCTGTAAGCCTGTGGCAAGCTGTAGCAGCCGGGATTCGGAAAAGGGTACAGAAAAGGATTCCGGAAAAGGTCGGGGGAATGTGTTCCACAGTGAGGTGGCGCAGTGGATTCTGGACAATACCGGCGGGCTTACTCCAAGGGCTGAGAATTTTTTATTCAGGGAAAGGAAACTGAACAGGGATGTGATAGTAAGACAGGGTGTAAGGGCTGTGGAAAGGCCATGGAAATTACTCGGAATGTTAAAGGAGAGGTTTGATATGGGTGTTCTGAGTGAAAGTTGTTTTATAAAGAAAAACGACAAAGGTCTGTTTCTGAAGTTCTTCTCGCCCTGTCTTTTGTTTCCGTACTATAATGCCGAGGGGGTGCTCGTGGGTGTGCAGTCGAGGTATTTAGGTCAGGACAAGGAGGTGCCGAGATTCCAGTTTTTCTTCGGTGGGGATAAAAAGACGTGTCTGTATAACCTGCCTGTACTGAAAAGTATTTGCCCGGGTGATGATTTGTATATTGCCGAAGGGATTACGGACTGTCTTGCCATGTTGTCGGACGGTCTGAATGCGGTGGCCATCCCGAGTGCGAATATCATACCTGCCGAAGATCTGGATATGCTGGACGGATTCAGGCTTCATATAGGTATGGATAACGACAGGGCGGGAAAAATGGCTGCCGGAATTATTTCGGGTTTACTGGATAAGAAAGGGATATGCCACGATGTGGTGGAACTGCCGGATGTGGCAAAGGATTATGGAGGGCTCGTGGCGGATAAGGGGGTGGCATAGCCAAGGCTTATTTCCATGTGCAATATAAATTATAATAAAATTAATTTAATGCTTCAGGTTATATTTATTTATATATATCAATTTCTGCAAAATCTTCCAATCAGATGAATTTTATTTGATATTAATTAATATTTTTGTTCAAAATTCAAACAAAAATTAAGATTATGCTTATTCAATTTTCTTTCGATAATTATAAATGCTTCAAAGAAGAATCCATATTGAATTTTGTTGCTTCATCATTTTCTGAGAAATATTCACGTGCAACTAAAATTTGATATGCGGCTCTAAAAGTTCTCGCAGTATATGGTGCCAATGCCAGTGGAAAGACTAAGCTATTTGATGCCGTTAATTTTATGTGTAGAGTTGTATGTCCGCCTAAACGTGACGGAAAGATTCCTGCATTTGATTACTGGCAAACAAAATATGATTCATTTCGTCTTAATAACTATTCAGGGAAAAATGAATCCTCGTTTGAAATGGTTTTTTATAATTGATGATATTCAGTACAGGTATGGATTTACCCTAAATAAAGATCGTATCTTAAACGAATGGCTTTATGAGAAGGAATCAAAAGAGAAATATGTATTCATACGTGAAGAATTAAAAGTGAATCTTAACGGGAATCATATTAATAAAAAGATATTTGACATGATTAAATCTGCGGGCATGCTTTCACCGGTCGTTCCGCTGATTTCTATACTTTCTACTTTTAACGATATTTTATGCAAAAAAATTGTTGACTGGTTTGATAGTATTAAAATAATTTCAGTCAACGACCTCAAACCGTTTGATCTGTTCGACTCTGAAAAGAAAGAGCAGATTATACCTTTCATTAAGGCTTTCGATATTAATATTGAAGACTTCTTACCTCATGAAATCGATATTGACACACTACCTGATAAAATTAAGCATTTTGTGAAGGTTGATGCAAATAACCATATATATGACGGAGTATATACAAAACACAAAGTATACGATGAGCATTATGAAAAAATAGGATATACTAATTTTATATTAGAAAAAGATGAGTCATTTGGTACATTCAGACTTGTGGGCATGGCAAGATATATTATTGATTCTCTTAAAAATGGCAGCCTATTGTTTATTGATGAATTTGATAGTGGAATTCACTCATATGTGGTTAAGGCTATTCTTGAAATGTTTTATAAGGCACCGTCATCTGCTCAACTTGTGATTAATACCCATAATACGTCATTATTAAATTCAAAAGATGAGAATAAAAAAAATCTGTTGAGAAAAGATCAAATCTATATTACGAATAAGAATCGTTATGGAGAGTCTACATTAATGCCTGTAACTGAATATAGAGATAAATTACTTTCTAATATTGAAAAGAATTATCTTGATGGAAATCTTACAGGCGTACCATCTGTTGATACTGATTATCTGATTTCAATTATACTGGAGGGCAAATAGTTATGGGAAAAGATCACTCATTGTTTAACGTAAAACGAAAAAAACCGGAAGTAGAAGTGTAAAAAAAAATCATTTTATATGTAGAAGGACGAAACACAGAATATAGTTATCTCAAACAATTGAAAAAAACTAATTGCAAAATTGAACCGGTAGTAGTGAGAGGTAGCGGTATAGGCAACTGTATTGATTTCGTTAATACATCAATTGGTAAATTCAATAATTTATCAAAGAATGAAAAATGTAAATATTCAAGTAAATGGATGGTCTTTGATTTTGATGGTCATCATGATTTTTGGGAAGCCATTAAATTGGCAAGACAAAATGACTTTAAAGTAGCTTTTTCAAGTATGTGTATTGAATATTGGTTTATACTTCATTTTGAAAATCATAACGGAAAACCTATTCCTATGAAAGGAAGCAGCCATTCGAAAGCGCAAATTGACATTATAAATAAACACATAGTACAATATAACCGTAAAAGAGTAGCACATGTAAATCTTTATGATGAGAATGATAGAAAGTATAAGCTATGCAGTTATTAGTTACATTTTAACAGAGAATATAAGGTGGCATGTTTTTTTACAGAAATATGAAAAAGCGACATAACCATTCAATAAAACTACAGGAAGTAACAATAAAAAAGACTGATGAAGTTTGATTTGTTCTGTGACGGATATGAGGTTAGTATGATGAAATTTTCTTTCTTTTATATTTGAAATTTTAATGTTTACCACTATATTTGAAGCAGATTTACAGTTATTAAATGGAGGACATAGATTATGGCTTATATTGCAAACCCTATTTACGATTCGGTATTCAAATTCATGATGGATGATGAACGTGTCGCAAAGATTCTTCTTTCTGCCCTTCTGAAGAAAGAAGTGACAGCTGTGGAAATGAAACAGCAAGAATATACAGGACTTACCAAAAGAAATATTTCTATGTTCAGGCTGGATTTCAATGCCAAAGTAAGAAATGAAGACGGAAGCGAAAGCATTGTTCTTATAGAACTGCAAAAAACTTGGCTGGTTACTGAGACTCTTAGGTTCAGACAGTATCTGGCATCACAATATGGCGACAAAAGAAATATCCCTGAAAAGGAAATGAACCCTAAAGGTTTTGCTTATCCTATGGTCTCTATATATATTTTGGGCCATAAGTTGGGAGACCTTCAGGAACCTGTTATTTATGTCAGGAGAAATTATCTTGATTATGACTCGAATCCTATCACAAACGGTGTACCCGACCCTTTTGTGGAAAGTCTCACACACGACAGTATCATTGTGCAGATTCCATATCTTAGGGGCAGACTGAGAAACAGACTCGAAAGGATTCTGCAGATATTCGATCAGGAGTATTGTGTGGAAGGAAACGAGCATTATCTGGAACTGGATGAGAGTAAATTTGACGGCGATGACTTTATAGTGATAAACAGGCTTATGATGGCTTGCGGCACACCGGAACTGAAACGTGCCATGGAAGTGGAAGATGAGATTCTTTCGGAAATTGAAGAAAGGGATACCACTATAATGATAAAAGATAAGGAGATTAAGCAGAAAACCCAAGAGATTAAGCAGAAAACTCAGGAGATTGAACAGAAAACTCAGGAGATTGAACAGAAAGACATGATGATTAAGGGAATGGCTATTCTACTTCACGAGCAAGGGATACCCGATGAATCTATAGCTGAAAAGCTGAATCTACCTGTAGACTATATAAAGTCTCTCTTGAATTAACACTGCTTACTCTATCTCGTGAAGTTATTAAGATACACTATAATCTGCTACTTAGCAATGCTGCTAAGATAGTCTTTAATATATTTTTTCATTTTATTTTCATTGGAACTGCTTGTGAAAGTAGTTCCTTTTTTTTATATGTAGGCTTTAAGAATCCGGCAAGGCACGAAGGGGCAGCTCTGCAACAGCTGTAACACGAAAGTATCTTATGAATATATATAATTTACATAAATATTTAGAAAAGTATAATATTTATACAATATCACGTTATTATTTGGTATATTCTGTATGTTATTTCATTTATTGTAATATTTTTGCACGGACTGATAGAATATAATTAACTTATAATTTAAAACTATAAAGAGAGGTAAAAGTATTATTTTTATGTGGAAAAGATTGTATAATGAATTGACTGCGGCAGAGGCTGCAAGCCATATTGAAAACGGTGATATTGTGGGAATAGGTGGCTTTTCTTCGGTTGGAACTCCTAAGGTGGTTCCGGCAGCACTGGCCGAACGTGCCAGGACTCTGCACAGTGAAGGAAAGGAGTTCAGGATAGGTCTGATTACCGGAGGTGCAACAGGCGAACAGGTTGACTCCCAACTGGCAGATGCCGGGGCTGTTTCTTTCAGGACTCCTTTCCAGTCGAACGGAAGGATGAGGGAGGCTATCAATTCGGGTGATGTGGCGTATTTCGATGTTCATCTGTCGCATATCGGGCAGGACCTGCGTTATGGTTTCCTTGGGAAAGTGAATGTTGCCATTATTGAGGTTTCTGATATTAATGAGGACGGAAGCTTTGTGCTGAGTACTTCGGTGGGGATAACTCCTACCTTGGCATTGATGGCCGATAAGGTTATTGTGGAGTTAAATGAATGCCATACGGGAAAACTTGACGGTATGCATGATCTTTATGTTCCCGAAATGCCGCCTCACCGCAGGGAGATTCCTATATATAAGGTTAACGACCGTATAGGAAGCCGTAATCTGAAGGTGGACAGGAAAAAGATTGTGGGGGTTGTGGTGACAAACAACAGAGACAGGATTGCTCCGTTCAAGGCTTTGGATGAAACCACTAAGCGTATTGGACAACACGTGGCAGAGTTTCTGCTTATGGAATGGAAGAAAGGCGGCATACCTAAGGAGTTCCTGCCGGTTCAGTCGGGTGTGGGAAATATCGCGAATGCTGTTCTGGGTGCCATGGGTGATGATGAGGAGTTGCCGGTTTTCAATATGTACACCGAGGTTATCCAGAATTCGGTAGTGGATCTTATGATGAAAGGCCGGATAAACTTCGCTACAGGCAGCTCACTTACTTTATCGGATGAAAAGCTTGATTTGCTGTATAATAACATTGATACTTTAGGCAACAGGCTGCTGCTTCGTCCTCAGGAGATAACAAATCATCCGGAGATAATCCGCCGCCTGGGTGTGATTGCCATAAATACTGCGCTGGAATTTGATATCTGCGGTAATGTGAACAGTACTCACGTATCAGGCAGCCGCATGATGAATGGTATAGGGGGTTCGGCCGACTTCTCGCGCAATGCGTTCCTGAGTATCTTTACTACCCCGTCGACAGCCAAGGGGGGACTTATTTCTTCCATCGTGCCAATGGTGACACATGTTGACAGTACAGAACATGATGTGCGTATTTTGGTTACAGAACAGGGTGTGGCCGACCTGAGGGGAAAGTCTCCTGTGCAGAGGGCTGAATGCATAATAGAAAAGTGTGTGCATCCTGACTATAAGGAGCTGTTGTGGGACTATCTGAAAAAGACCGGGAAATGCCATACGCCTTTTATCCTTGATGATGCTTTTGCCATGCACCGCGCTTTCTGTATGAACGGGGATATGCGTACCGCTTCATTCAGTTAAGTGCTGTATGGTCATTAAACTGATATTTCTATCTGCAATTATACTTTCAGGGTTGTATTGCAGATGGAAATATTGTTTTTTATCAGATATCATTATTTTTATTGATAGAGAAATCATATTCGCCTTTTATGAAGTCGAATTCTCTTTCGTCGATATTCAGATTTTTCAGGCTGTTTTTGAAGAATGTCTCGTAAGCTTCGACTACAACAGACAACAGTTGGGCTTGCCATCTGAAAAAGAAAAGATGATTGACATTCTGCTTGTTGTCTAAGAAGGTTTTTATGGCTACATTGTGGCCTATATCGGTAATATTGACAAAGGTCAGTCCATGGGATACATTGTCTAATGAAGCTGAAGCTGATGCTTTAACAGATTCTGACGCAGGAAGGTTTACGTTGGCACTCGCCTAAATCGTCAATATTCCGTAAACTGCTAATTTCCAATCATTCTTCTGTGGTTTGCTCAGTATCTCACTTTTTTGTATTATCTTTGCGTCTGAAAGATTGTTTTTTTGAGTGGGAAACATTGACTATAGAATGTATTTAAGACAAGATTTTTTAAAACAAGTGAAGATTTTATGGAACGTGGTTTAGTCAAAACTAAAGGAGGAGAGAATTTTCTGCTCCCTTTTATTCTTATTACGAGTTTGTTTTTCCTGTGGGGATTCGCACATAGTATACTTGATGTGCTTAACAAGCATTTTCAGGATACAATGGAAATTACCAAAACACGGTCGGCTCTTATTCAGGCTGTGGTGTACGGAGGGTATTTCCTGATGGCTCTGCCTGCCGGAAGTATTATCAGAAAGTACGGATACAGAACCGGGGTTATTACCGGACTGGTGCTGTATGCCATAGGTGCGCTTATGTTTATTCCGGGAGGAAGGATGAATAGCTTTGAGTTTTTTCTGCTTTCGCTTTTTATCATAGGGTGCGGACTGACTTGTCTGGAAACTGCCGCAAATCCGTATGTTACGGTTCTGGGTGATCCGGAGAGTAGCGAAAGGCGTATCAATCTGGCTCAGTCGTTCAACGGTATAGGATGGATAGCGGGTCCTCTGGCGGGAGGGTATTTCCTGTTTGCATGTAATGGTGACATTACTACACCGTATACTATAATTGGTGTGGTGGTGCTGATTGTGGCAATGATTTTCATCAAGGTGAAATTGCCGGAGATAAGCATGGAAGAAGGTGACACTGAAGTTAGCAGTAGCTGCAGGTCTTTCGATAATGTTTCGATATGGAAGAAGAGGACATTTACTGTGGGACTTGTATCGCTGTTTCTGTATGTGGCCGCACAGACCGGTATCAACAGTTTCTTTATCAACTACGCAACCGAGAATGTGGGGATCGACGCGCATGAGGCTTCTGTATGGCTGTCGTTCGGAGGTATGGGAATGTTTGTGGCCGGAAGAATGGGCGGAAGCTATATAATGAAGTTCATGAGAGGTGAGACTTTGCTCGGAATTTGTGCGGCAGGGGCAACCCTCATGATGCTGTGTGTGATTATGCTCGACGGCAATATCGCGCTTTTCAGCTTTTTCCTGTGCTTTCTGTTTGAATCTATTATGTTTCCTACTATTTTTGCTCTGGCCATAAAAGAAACAGGCAGGGAAACCAAGAAGGCTTCGTCGTATCTTATCATGTCGATAGTGGGCGGTGCGGTTGCTCCTCTTGTAATGGGTGCAATAGCCGATAATGTATCGATGGCTGCCGGATTTGTGGTTCCTATGCTGTGCTTCATAGCTATAGGTGTGTATGCTTCTGTTTACAAGAAACTAAGATTTAAGGGAACAAGGGATTAAGGTATCTCATGCAAAAAAAATGTGAATATCAAAACAATTATTACAGGACCTGAAATTAAAGGTTTCATCTTTTTAAAACATAAATCTTTATTTATCAAAATTGTCGTAAAAAGTTTTGATTAAAGAAAGAAATAGACTATTTTCGCTTAATGATGTATTTATATTATGTATAGCTAAATATTATAAAGATTTATATTATAATTCAGTAAGTCGACAGATTACTTATCATCTTTTATACATCGGCACCAACTCAAGAATTTCTAATTTCATGATAATTAAATCATTCTAAATATTATGTGTACAAGAGAGTTTTTATATAGGCCAGGCGAAAATAGAACAATAACATTAGAAAGTAGACCAAGAGGTGGAAAACTTAACTTTAAAGAAATAAGTTATGTAACAGATTGCATACGTGAAATTGCTAACAGAAAGGATCTACCTATGGTTAATGTAATAGAAATTTTACGCAGAAACGATGCTTTTAAACTGCTTTACAAAGAGGCTCATAAAGTTGAAAGAAAGCCTGCTAAAGTGATTGCACGTGAGCTTGTATCATTAATTTAAAAGATAAGTTGTTATGGCAAATATATTCCTTTATCATGGTTCCAATCAAAGAATAGATAATCCACAATGGAATATCGGTAGTAAAGGACGTGACTTCGGCAAGTGTTTCTACACAACTTATAATAAACCGACTGCAAAGAATTGGGCAAAAAAGCTATTTGGTAATGATGCTATAGTAAACAAATATGCTATTGATTTGGAAAAATTATGTAGTGGTTGCTTAAATATAAAACGTTTTGTCGCTGATGCAGAATGGGCTGAGTTTATTTATAACAACCGGTACAACGATAAATTCAAGCGTCCGGAATATGATATAATCATTGGTCCTATAGCAGACAAAGGTTTAAAAAAGCATTTTAGTAAAATTAAGACTGAAAATAAGTCATTTTCTGATATTGCTAATTTGATTGAATATAATAAGTTCAAATCTCTGCAGGTGGGATTCTGCTCGAATAAAGCAATAAATATGTTGAATTTTACAGATTGATATTATGGCTGTTGATTATGAAGTTTTAGACTATACGATAAAGTCTTTGGTAGAAATGCTTATGAAGAAGTATAGCAGCAGCTATGATTCTTCATTGGAGTTCGTACTAAACAGTAGGTTATATGCAAATTTGCTGAATAATCCTGATTTATTGGAAGAAGGTGATATTTACCTTTTTAGTCTTTTAGATAAAGAATACAATGACTTGAAAACATAAATATATCTATAAATATATCTATTCTATTCTTGTATTCATGACAGAAATTAAATTTTTGATACTATACGTGGTTTTATAGTTAATGATAACTTTGACTCAAGTAATGTGATTTATAAATAAAATGAATAAAAAATGAGAAAAGTAGCTTTAATTACAGGTATCACAGGTCAGGACGGCTCATATCTGGCCGAATTTCTGATTGAAAAGGGTTATGAAGTGCATGGTATAATGCGACGTTCGTCTTCTTTCAACACCGGACGTATAGAGCATCTGTATCTCGATGAATGGGTGCGCGACATGAAACAGAAACGTCTGGTGAATCTGCACTGGGGGGATATGACAGACTCCAGTTCGCTTATCAGAATCATAAGTGACATTCATCCAACAGAGATTTATAACCTTGCCGCTCAGAGCCACGTAAAGGTGAGCTTTGATGTGCCTGAATATACTGCCGAAGCTGATGCGGTGGGTACACTGAGACTGCTTGAGGCTGTACGTATTTGCGGACTGGAAAAGACCTGCCGCATTTATCAGGCTTCAACTTCGGAACTGTTCGGTAAGGTACAGGAGGTGCCTCAGAAGGAGACTACCCCATTCTACCCACGCTCTCCGTATGGAGTGGCAAAGCAGTATGGTT
Source organism: Phocaeicola sp. (assembly GCA_034094155.1). Classification (GTDB taxonomy): domain Bacteria; phylum Bacteroidota; class Bacteroidia; order Bacteroidales; family Bacteroidaceae; genus Phocaeicola. The sequence goes on along the minus strand of JAXEBI010000046.1, from coordinate 53,936 downwards.
TCTGGATTACCAAGAATTACAGGGAAAGCTATGGAATGTTTGCCGTAAACGGTATCCTCTTCAACCACGAGAGTGAACGCCGCGGAGAGAACTTCGTGACAAGGAAGATTACTCTTGCCGCTGCACGCATAGCACAGGGATATCAGGACAAGTTGTATCTGGGTAACCTGGATTCTCTGCGCGACTGGGGATATGCTAAGGATTATGTGGAATGTATGTGGCTTATACTGCAGCATGACACTCCTGAGGACTTTGTGATTGCTACCGGAGAGATGCATTCTGTAAGGGAGTTTGCGACTCTTACGTTCAAGTATCTGGGTATTGAACTGAAGTGGGAAGGCTCGGGTGTAAACGAACGTGGCGTGGATGCAGCTACCGGAAGGGTGCTGGTGGAAGTGGACCCTAAGTATTTCCGTCCGTGTGAGGTGGACCAGCTGTTAGGTGACCCTACAAAGGCGAAGACTCTGCTGGGATGGAATCCTACCAAGACTCCTTTTGAGGAACTGGTGAGAATCATGGTGGAACATGATATGAAGTTTGTAAAGAAACTGCACCTGAAGGCTAAAATGGATGAAGAGGCCTGACAAATAAAGGCAACTTACAGCTGATAATCGGAGTATTTTATGTTAAGCAAGGATTCTAAGATATATGTGGCCGGACACCGCGGACTGGTGGGCTCGGCTATATGGAATAACCTTATGCAAAGGGGTTATACCAACCTTGTGGGAAGGTCGCACAAGGAGCTTGATTTGCTCGACGGGGTGGCTGTGAAGAATTTCTTCGACAGTGAAAAGCCGGATGCCGTTATTCTGGCGGCCGCTTTCGTGGGGGGAATCATGGCCAACTCTATATACAGGGCTGATTTTATTTATAATAATCTGCAGATTCAGCAGAATGTGATTGGTGAGAGTTTCAGACATGGAGTGAAGAAGTTGCTCTTCCTGGGAAGTACCTGTATTTATCCGAGGGAAGCCGTACAGCCTATGAAGGAGGATGTGCTGCTTACTTCGCCTCTGGAATATACCAACGAACCTTATGCCATTGCCAAGATTGCGGGACTGAAGATGTGTGAGAGTTTCAACCTGCAGTATGGTACTAACTACATTGCAGTGATGCCGACCAATCTGTATGGACCTAATGATAATTTCGATCTTGAAAGGAGTCATGTACTGCCGGCTATGATAAGGAAGATTCATCTGGCCAAATGTCTTATGGAAGGTGATATGGAGGCCGTGAGAAAGGACTTGAATGCCCGCCCGGTGGAAGGTGTGGACGGCTCGGCTCCGGAATCTGACATTAAAGGTATACTGGAAAAGTATGGTATAGGATGCGACAGTCTGCTGCTGTGGGGCACAGGAAAGCCCATGCGTGAGTTTCTGTGGAGCGAGGAAATGGCCGACGCAAGTGTGCATGTGCTGCTGAATGTGGACTTTAAGGATACATACAGGCTTGGCGACAAGGAGATAAGAAACTGTCATATCAATGTGGGTACAGGCAAGGAGATAAGTATATTCGACGTGGCTATGCTCATAAAGAAGGAAACAGGCTATAAGGGTGAGATAAAATGGGATGCGTCGAAACCCGACGGCACTATGCGGAAACTGACTGATGTTACGAAACTGCATGAACTGGGATGGCATCATAAGGTGGAAATAGATGAGGGTGTGCACAGAATGTATGAATGGTATCGTAAAAGCACAGGTAAGGATATCTGAAATGACGGATGTTTTTTAATCCGGAAATAATGGCCTTATTGTAAAATATCGTAATAATGTAATATCATAGAATGATATAAATCAATTATTATCAGTATTTTTACAATAGGGCCATTATTATTTTTTATTTTTAAGACTTTATATCTATATTTGCACCTAATGGGGTTTGAAAGCTATTTTTTATTTTTTGATAACAGATAACACAAAGCTTTTTTTATTTTTTAATGAGTAGACTTTTTTATAGGTGCAGATGTCTTTTCAGAATTTCTGTTCTGTCTGCATTTTTGTATCTCGGCACGGAAAATGCTGAAGCTCAGTATAGCATGGGTACTTCGGGTATGCTGAACACGCCTTCGGCCGTAATGAATGAAACGGGGACTTTTATGATTGGAGGTAATTATCTGCCTGAAGATATGGTTCCGTTTGGATATAATACCGGAAACTATTTTGCCGGTATCACTCTTTTTTCTTTCCTCGAACTTAATTACAGGGGCACTCTGCTGAAAACTACGTATATGACAGACAAGCCTAAGTTCAACCAGCAGGACAGGTCGATGTCGGTAAAACTCAGGGTACTGAAGGAAGGACGCTTCTTCCCTGCCCTGGCTATAGGTACGCACGACCCTTTTGCCGACCTGGGCAACAATTACTACCAGGGTTATTATGGCGTTCTGACCAAAAGTTTCGGACTGGGCGGATGTCTGCTTGAGGTGAGTGCCGGATATATGGGTTATACGGGTGAAAAGAACAAGCTGAATGACGGTGTGTTCGGAGGTGTGACATTCAGACCTGCTTTCTACAGAGATCTGTCTTTTATAGCTGAATATGATACGAGAGTCGTGAATATGGGTGTGGCCGCAAGACTGTGGAAACATTTGTCTGTTCATGCATATATTTCTGATTTTAAATGTTTTTCGGGAGGATTGAGGTATGAATGCAGACTTATTCACTAAATTTCTAAGCACTAAATATCTAAGAGGAACTTTGCCGCTTGCCATGGTATTTGCCGGCGGTATAAGCAGTGTGAAGGCTCAGGTTGATGTGGCTCTCCAGAAACTGGGAATGGAAAATATAAGATATGTCCCGACTTCTTCGGGCGGCAGTATCACGGCTTTTGAGGACAGGACTTTCAGAAGCTCGTATTATGGCGTAGGAAAGGCTCTGGAAGCTGCTGTGAATGCTCAGAAGGAAGGTGATATAGTGATGGTGGTAACCGACAGAAACGGTTTGACGCAACTCAGAATGGGGATACCGGACGAACTGGTAAGAGGTTATCATAACGGGAGTGTTTCGATGAGGGATATTCTGTGCAGTATGGAAATGAGCACAAACGCCGACCGGGAAATGGAAATGCTGAAAGACAGCAGAAACGAGGCTTCGGGCAGATGGAAGCCTGATCTGGTGGTCTACCCTTCTGTTTATCTCGAAAATTCAAGTCTCGACAAATTGTTCAGATATGCCGTGGCTATTTCGCCTGCAATTGAAATGCCGCTGTGGAAGGGTGCGGAACTTACAGCACAGGTTATTTTCCCGATAGCGACCAACCAGAAGGGTGAGCTTAAGACCATCAGACCGGGGTATGTAACTCTGAGGCAGGGATTCGACCTGAAAAGGAACTGGAAAGTATGGGGCACTGCCGGCCTGTTCAACAATAACAGAATGGGAGGATGCCTTGAAGCAATGTACAGAAGCAGAAACGGAAGATGGGAAGCCGGCGGTAAGCTGGGGGCTACGGTGTGGTCGATGTTCGACAATAACGGCTGGGCTATAACTACCAAACCCAAAATTGATGCCGAACTGTATGGAAGGGTGTACCTGCCATGGTGGAATACTGAAATTACCGGATCGGTGAACAGATTTGTATATGGCGACTATGGTATGAAGGGAGAACTTGTGAGACACTTCGGAGAATATACCGTGGGGGTTTTCGCTATGCTTGCCGACAAGGACTTCAACGGTGGATTCAGTTTCGCTATACCTCTTCCTGGAAAGAAATATAGCAGATGGAACGGAGTGAGAATTAAACCGGCCGATTATTTCAGCTACAGATATAATATGGTGGCATGGGGAGAATATGTAGACAACAAAAGAGGAAGATACTACAATTCGGATATAGGCAGCAACAGAAGCAAAGGTTTCTACCAGCCGGAATATATCAGGTATTTTCTGCTGAAAGAGACTGACAGGACTAATGAAAAATAGTACACGACTGATATGAACACGTTTTGTTTGTAAAAAAAATGAAACATTATGTGCTTTAGTGCTTTTTCAGCCTTTTATTATATACATATTATACTATATGCTTAAATTTTAAAAGAATACTATTATATTTGCATTGTTTTTTAACATATAAATGTACACTTGAAGTGAACAATTTGATGTGATTTGTGTTTAATATGTGTTTGGCAAAATACAAAATATATCTAATTTATAAACATTATTTTATTAAAATCAGAAATGAAAATGAACAAATTCATTACAATGGCTCTTGTTCTTTCTATGACAGGAGGAGTTATTTCATCATGCTCGAAGAATGATGACGAAAAGACACCTGAAGTTGTTAATGACCCTATGAAGGACATCGTTGAGTACTATATCAACGGTAGAACAACCGACAAAAACGGTGCTGCTGTTTCAGGTGCAACAGTAAAAATAGACGGTGAGACTCTTACAACTGATGCCAACGGTCTGTTTAAGGCTACTGTTACAGAAAAGGGTGAATACACAGTAAGCGTATCGAAAGACGGATACCTTAACGCTGAAGGTGTGGCTGTGATAGCAAACAATGCAGCAAACAGAAACGTAGTGGCTGTTTCTTTTACTCTGTCTGAGAAATCGGAAAACGTAAACGTAACAAAAGAAGAGAATGAAGGTAAGATAGTTGTTGTTACTCCAAACGACAAGAAAGATAACCTGAACGAGGTTAAGAACGGATCGGCTCTGGAATTGCCTTCAGACAAGGTACAGGACGGCGGACTTAATATTTCTCTGTCTGAATATGTACAGGAACAGGAAGCAGCCGGCACAAATGACGGTAATGCTGCTGTAATGAACGTATATGTTACTACCGACAAGGATGTGAGTGCAGACAAAGTTTTCATCGCTCTTGCAAACCCAACAGAAAACGGTGCTTCATTCAGAAGTATGTATCTGTACAGAAGTTCAAAGACACGTGCTGCAGAATCTTCTTATACTCTTGTAGGCGAAACTGCATACGACAGAGAATCGAATTCTTATATCTATGAACTTAAGGATGGAAATGTAGCAGGCGACTACTCTTTCAGAGTGCCTTTCGCAGCTACTGTAAGCTCTGTTCAGACTGAAGAAGTGGCTTCCGGCAAATACGACAACAGCGGAAACATGAATGCAGTGAAGGATTTCAAGATTGCATATAAAGCAAAAATCGGTTCTGAAGTTACTTCAGGATTCGACGCTAACCTGAATGCTAACCTTGTTTCTCTTATGAACAACGCTGTTTCTTCTCAGGCTGGTACAAACGGAGTGTCTACTGTAGACTACGAAGCTACTGCAAACATCAGCGGTAACAATATTATTTACTACAAGGTAGAGAATACATACGTTACAACTACTTATACATTTGACCTCACAAGCGGTAAGGCTTCGACTACTATAAAGACTTACACAGGAACTAAGGTTACTTACACTCAGGAAAGTGCCGACAAGCATTCGGGTGGTACAAGCGGAAGCGACAAATAAAATCTGAAAGAAATATTAAGAATAAAAGATAGTATAAAGAATTAATTACTGTATAAAATCATCTCTATATACATGATGTAAAAGTGTTATAGAGGTGATTTTATTTTAAATAAACATCATTTATCTGATATTTTGTAATAAAAATAGCAGAAAACATTAGTTTAATTTTGCTTTTTCAAATTTAATAATGTACTTTTGTATATATTATTTTGAGATGGCATACTAACCTTTTATTATAATAATGAGAAAAATATGAATTATTCATTTAAAAGAAAGAATACACACTATAATATTAAAAAGAAAAAGTTTCTTCATTTTCAATAAACAATTTCATGATTTTTTTGTTATATAATAAAAGACTAACACAAAACGTATTTATACAAGATTGATAAATTATAACGAAAAATTAAGTATAACATTAAAAAATGACGATTATGAAAAAAACTGGACTCGCAGTATTAGCTTTGGCTGCATCTTTCGGAATTGCAAATGCACAGCATGCTTACGAAGGCAACAAAATTGGTGATAACTGGTATGCCGGTGTACAAGTCGGTGGTGTTATTCCTGTAAGCGAAGGTGGAATGCACGGCGCTTTTGGAATTGAAATAGGTAAGCAGCTTACTCCGGTAGTAGGTGTTTCTTTCCAGGGACTTACTGCTGCCAACACTACATGGAGTGCTTCAGCTCTTGATTACCTTAGCCTTGGTTTGAACGGTAAACTTAACCTTAATAACCTTTTTGCCGGTTATAACGGTAAGCCTCGCCTCTTCGAAATTGAAACTGTAGTAGGACTTAACTGGGGACACGAATTCTTCCCTTCTTCACAAAGATGGGACGACAGCTATCTTACCAGCCGCTTCGGTGCCAGCTTGAACTTCAACTTGGGTGAATCTAAGGCATGGTCTATCAATGTAAAACCTGCTATTGTCTACAAGATGGACGGATACAGAGCTCAGTGTCTTAACAAGAATAATGCATATGTTGAATTGCTTGCAGGTGTAACTTATCACTTCAAATGCAGCAACGGTAAACATTACCGTACTATCCAGAAAGCTTACGACCAGGCAGAAGTGGATGCTCTTAACCAGTCTATCAATGACTTGAGAAAAGAACTTTCTGACAAGAACTCTAATATCGATGCTTTGAAGGCTGAAAACGCTAGAACTAAAGCTGATCTTCAGAACTGCTTGAACGACAAGAACAAGAATAAGGAAGTAACTTCATTCGAACCAGTTGTTTCATTCCCAATCGGCAAGTATCTTGTAGAATCAAGACAAATGGCTAACATCGAAAAGATTGCTGATTTCATGAAGAATAATCCTTCTGCTACTATCAATGTTTGCGGTTATGCTTCTCCAGAAGGTAATGCTGAATTCAACCAGAAATTGTCTGTTAAACGTGCTGAAACTGTTAAGGAAATCCTTGTTAACAAGTTCGGTATCGAAGCTGACAGAATCAATGCTGAAGGTAAGGGTGTAGGTTCTATGTTCTCTAAACCTAACATGAACCGTGTGACTATCACTACTCTTACAGGTATGTAATTTCTGAACGGTAACGTATTTTAATTATTAATGTATTAATCTGATATTTTAAATAATATATATTTATATTATATTAGGTGATATATTAATTTTATTATAGAATAAATTATAAAATTAAAGCCGCCTGCGGAGATTCCGAGGCGGCTTTAATTTTACGTACTCTTAGTAGCGAATATTATAAACAAATAAATAATTTATATCTTCAAACTGACATCAGAATATTAATTTCTATCTACAACAACTTCTTTTATTTCAGAATCTTCAGGGAGGTTGCAATTATCAATTTTCTGATCAACAGCCTTAACAAACAAATAATTCATCAACAAAGAATAATGAACCAACCTTATACTGTGGATAAACATCTACGTACTACATGTGCTCACTACATTTGCTTACATCAAGCGATGTAAGATTATTATGATATATATCCAGACGAGTGAGCTTATTGTGCCCTAACTGCAGATATCCAAGTTTGGTATTATTATTTAAATCAAGATCAGTAAGTTCATTATACTCACAATGTAAGTATATCAAATTTTTACAATATTCAATTCCTTTTAGTGAACTTATAGATTTAGAACTTATTTCCAACCCCTCAGTAGACAAGACTTCTGAATATGTGACTCTTTTGTCACCATTAATATCGCAATTCTCAAGCAAACATTTCATGAAATTATTATCCGGAATTTCATTTGAAGTTAAATCATAATTCTTTTCAATTCCAGTTACATTCGCAAGGTTTATCGATATTTGTTTTACGCTATGGACATCAGTCATATCAAAATTAACAGAACTCATGTCAACATAATATATATTATTATCAGTTGTTACTGCTACAGTAACATTTTTACAATAAAAAACAAACTGTTACCTGCACAGAAAACAGTGAATAATGAATTCGCTATAATCATAACCAGTATGAATACAGTACAAGATACACGCATTAATGTAGTAGACCGTGGATTACCCACAATACTTACTGCTATCACTCCCCGAAAGATATATTGCAGAAAGAAGACCCACTAAAACTCCCTTCAATGTATCCATACCTATGGCGCAAAAACTATATGCTATAAGTATAGCGGTAAGTAATGACAAAACTAAAAAAACATAATTTACTTTCATTTTTAACATGCTGCGAATAAATTAATATTCCATATATTCTAAATAGTCCTTATATTAATCAGAAATTACTATATACATATTCAAAATATTATAAATATCAAATATATTGTTATTAATACCATCAAAACCTATGGTCTGATATCATCTATATCTTCTGCCATTTTCCATTCATCCATGCCGGTTTTCCATATATATGATTGTCTGGTTATTTCGCCCGATGATATTCTGTCAAGAATCTCACCAAGACTGAATGGTCCCTGTTGTTTACCATTTATTATAGCATATATATATTTCAGTGGTCTCTGCGGATTAATATTTTCCAAATCATTGATATTTGTTCTGCATATATTACGCATGGCATCTGTAAACATACTCGCCATGGAAAAAGCCATTGCAGTTTCCAGCATTTTATCTATTGATAAATTATTATTGTCGTCCATACTTCTTTTTTAATATCCAGGTTAATGATTCAATATATATATATTCAGCTTTTAGATAAAAGCATGTATTTATACTGGTGGAACCAGCGGTACCGGAGGCACTGGAGGGGGCACTGTCTGGAACAAAGCACCACCTTCATGTTGTCATAAGTATATTTTTTCTCTTTCCTCAGATAATCGGGATCGTCTTTATAAGGCCATGATTTTTTTATGGTTTCGTATACCTGAGAATTATAATCCAGCTGATATACATACAGATTACTCTGCGTACTCCAGTTTACACTTCCATCATTTTCTCTGCGGCTCTCCACCTTAGGGAAGTCGAGGAATATCACATAACTGTTTTTTATCAAGTCATAACCACCGTCACCTTTAGTGAAAAGGCCATCATACACAGCCCTAAGCAGCAGGCTGTCATTATCAGTAAGATCATACATTCCCCTGTTCTTGATAATCTTCGAATTCATCATTTCACCATCATTAAGGCCAAACCTGTCTTAATAGAGTTATAGTCGAATTTGTTTGAGTAATCCGAAGTGTTGAAATATTTTCTCAATATATCAGAAATCTGTCTGTCGTATTTGTTACCTCTGGACACATATACCAGCGAGACACTATTCCTGTTATACTCGTCAGACATAACAGAATTTGTCTGACTTTGCGCATCAACTTTCTGAATACCCACAGTCGAAGCGAAGAATGCACAAAGGAGTGCAGCTATCAGTTTTTTCATAACTTTTATAGTTAAATATATTACAAGTTAAACAATATATTATTAAAAAAAAATTACTACTTCATGGTTGGTAAAGACTATACCATCCACTGAAAATCATCCAAAGAGCTACCAAAGATATTTTATTTCAAGAAAAAAAATAAATGCCGAAACGCAAATATAAACATATCACGTTTCGGCATTTTGACAACTTACTGCTCAAACATTTTACCTTAATGGAACAGTAATACTTTTCTTTCTTCCAATCTCATCTTTCCATCCTCCTTTAACGAAAACCGGAGAATGGTGATTCTTGGCAAATTCCTCTTTTTCATCATCCGATAAATCTTTATCCATCACTCTTGAGAAGTGTGAAGCGCCCGAATTCATATCAAATTTCACAAAAGTCTCATAATCGTAAGTCCAACTGTCAGCTTCAGAATATTTCATTACTGTTTTATATATCTGTTCTCTACTCGGTGCGTTGAAATAATAGTCATTATATCGCATCATACTGTTTTCAGAAGACCTGTATGCTCCCCATCTATATAAGAAAGCACCCTCATAAATTCCTAACTTCTCACTGTCGAACCTTTCATCGTTAAGTAAATGACTCCATTTAATTTCAGAAAGATTACCTTTCCAGTCAACATTCGCACCTCTTTCCATATTTTGCCAATAATAATCCAATAAATTCTTCTGATCCTCTGGCAAGGAAGCATCTTCATTTCCATACTCAATATATTCATCAAGCAATTGTGCAATTCCATGGCCTCCAACTTCATGTATCAGAACTTCGGAAACGCCTTTCATCATATACGACACGAAACTTCCATCATCATACATAGAAGTATATGAGCGCCACAAATTTTCTTTGCCATAAACCACACATATCCACAGGCGATCCTTCTTAAGATTCGGGATTTTATTCGCATATTCAAAACACACTCCATTATTTTCCATAATAGCTGTAGAGGCTTCCGGCATATTGAAAATATTATTAGGCGAGACGACCTTAACAGAATATACATTAAATCTGTTACGCAAACTCTTATATGGTTCTATAGAGAAAAGTTCTTCCATAGCATTCTTCATCGTTTCCTCATAATAGCCACCAGGTTCCATATCCTTATCTACAAAAGCTTCACCTAACAAAACCAAATCCAGTCCGCTACCTTCCGACGCTTTCTGTAAAGTAAAGACCTCACCATCCTTTGAGTAGTCTGTAGAAGTATAAAAATCATCCATTTCAAAGTGCGGATGATCTTCCGGTTCCCCCAAACGAGACCTCAATACACTGTCTACCTTATTATTATACCATGACTCGGGTATATCATAAACCCTCAATGCAGAATAAATAAGTTCGCCTTTTTTATCATACATATATACCCATCCATGAGGATAATGAGCACCAGTTCTATGACCCCAGTCTGTTGTAAACAGAATATCCTCCGGAACATTATCGGGAACATATTTTTCTACCCATTTTTTAATATTCTCTTTTTCGCGGAAGCAATATACAGTGCCAAGACCCTTGTTATGATAGTCAAGATGCTGGTTTACCCTTTCTTCAGTAAAATCTATAGTTTCAAAACAAATCTCACCGCCCGACAGGTTATACACTATAGTAACTTCGTTATCTGATAATATATTATATAGCTCAGTATCCTTTCCAGTATTATAAACATTGATACCTTTATTTTCTATAAATAGGTTATATTTATCGGGCACTATAATATCGCCTAACCCCGGAGATTGAGAAATAATATCCCATCCTATTTCTTCCCATTTAGGATGATTAAATACAGATTCCGGAATTTTACCGACAATTCCATTTCCAGAAATATTAAAACCTTTATACCATGGATCAGCCCTATGACAAGAGTCCATAAGAATAGCAGCACCCTCTGGTAACACACCTCTCAGATTGTTGTTTTCAAGACTTAGAGATACTACATAATCTTTTTTAATTCTTTCCCAATCGCCATAACAATGGTTCACACCATACCATTCGTATATAGGCTTATCACTACACCAGTTAGTATTGTTTGTCCAATTATCGCCATCAGTGGCCTTATATAATTCTATCAAGGCTTGTCTGTGTTTTTCAGCCAGGATACTCCTCTGAGATACCTCAACATACTGTTTAAGATCACCATAAAACAATTCTATATTACCAGTTCTATTATTGGACGAAACATTAGGTTTTACTGTAAACGACAATTTTTTCTCAATTAATCCCCTCGATTTATCAGACGCCTCAATCCATTGCGGAACTTTAATACTAAAGTCAACATTTGTGTTTACATCAAGTACAATAGTTTCTCCATCCGGATTTGCCGTATACTTGTTTTGGGCCATTAGGATAGCATTTTTCTGAACCTGAGTAATTCTAACAGTTTCTTCAATATTATTCTCCTTATTTATAAATACAATATCAGCAGAGCGTGAATCATACGAATCATTAACACTTATAATATAATAATGAGTGAACGCAGAAAAAGAACGTGAACTAACTTCCTTTATCCAGTCCACATCCGGGAACTTAACCTCATATTCTATATTACTTTTTAGTTCAATCTTTAAAGTATCGCCTTTATCAGACACAATACATTCTTTTTTCGAAATAATAATTGCCGGCTTACTTCCTTCCTGATAAACAGTAATTTCTTCTGTAAGGTTATTTCCTTTTACAGTTATAATTCCACTTCTTGCCTCTTCTGAAGGATTTTCTTCAGCCTCGAAATTCCAGACAGTAGTTGTAAGCCCCCTTGATGAGACTGGCTTAATCCATCCTTTTGCTTCAGAATCAATTTCGTATGATACATCTGTATTAGATTTCAGTTCAACACTGAATACACCTCCGGCCATACTAACCTCTACTTTATTTGATGTAACAATCAATGCATCTTTCTGTTTCTGAGTGATTGTCAGTTTCTTTCTGGTATTACCGGACGTAATTGTCAATGCGGCATTACGTTCATAATAAGTTTCATTACTAATTGCAATGACTTTTAAACTTACAGTTCCAGCATTTCCTTTTGAAGGTTCTACCGAAAGCCAGTCGGATTCTAAATTAGCATACCAATCCGACTTTGCGTTAAAATCAATACTCACAATTCCCCCTTCACTATCAATTACAGGTTTAGGATCACTATCTCCAATAAACTCTATACTTGGTGAGGTATCCTGTTTAACAACTTCTTTTTCCGTACAGCCGTTAGCTATTATCAAGAAAAAGATAACCTGAAAAAAAGTAATTAAATTAAGTTTTTCCATAGATCTCAAATAATATTATAACATAAAAATATACAGTAATATACCACTTAATAATAATTTCAACTTTCTCATTATAAGATAATTTACAATTATTATAAGTAAAAGAATTAATTAATAATGATAAAGCCAATTAACATTGTCGTCTCGTTACTACATAGACAATACTCTTTAGCTGCTAAAAAAATCTTCTTCATTGTTACCACTCATCTTCATTGAATGGAGGAGCTATAATTCCACTATCAAAAGATACAACAACCCCTTCTGTATCCATCTCACAGTTTTTCACTACCGGTGCATGATATTCTTCTTTTCCCATTACTTAGACATTTTTATAATTATTTTAATTAAAGCAAAATTACCTATATTTACAATAAAAGCTTATCACCTGAAAAGGTGATTTTTACAAAAAAATAAAAGCCACAGTCTCCAACTCAACACGAATTGAAGGCCGCAGCCATTACATATCCTAAATATCTGAGAATCAAAAGAATAAAAAACTACATCATATTTTATATAAAACAAGAGCAATTTTTACATAAAGATTGCTCTTGTTTTGATTAAAGATTGCTTAAGTTTTATAAATAGTCTGCTTATAATACTAAGACTAACATTAAAGATGCATTCTCACAACCGTCACAATTGCGTCGCTTGTGACAGTTGTGACAGTTTTTTTATTGCATATTCATTTATGGTAATCCTCAGGAAAATAACATTTAAGATTTCCCCTCAGGAAAAAATTAATTATTTTTCAGTTCATCTATAACCTTAAGAAGATACTGTCCGTACTGGTTTTTTATCATAGGTTGAGCATTCTCACGCATTTTCTCTTCTGATATCCAACCTTTACGGTAAGCTATACCTTCAAGACAAGCTATTTTAAGACCGGTTCTCTTTTCAAGAACTTCAATATAAGTGGAAGCTTCCGACAAAGAATCATGAGTTCCGGTATCGAGCCATGCAAAACCGCGTCCCAAAGTCTGTACCTTAAGTTCACCATCTTCAAGGAAGCGCTGGTTTACAGTAGTAATCTCAAGCTCCCCACGTGCAGAAGGTTTAATGTTCTTGGCTACTTCCACTACCTTGTTTGGATAGAAATAAAGTCCCACAACCGCATAATTCGACTTCGGCTTTTCTGGTTTCTCTTCTATACTAAGACAATTTCCCTGTTTATCAAATTCCGCAACTCCATATCTTTCCGGATCATTAACCCAATATCCGAAAACTGTAGCTTTACCGTTATTCTCAGCATCATCTACAGCCTGATGAAGCATTGCACTGAATCCGGCACCATGGAAAATATTATCACCCAATACCAGACATGCCGAGTCATTGCCTATAAACTTCTCACCTATTATAAAAGCCTGTGCAAGGCCATCGGGTGAAGGCTGCTCTGCATACTCAAACTTGACTCCGAAATTACTGCCATCGCCTAACAGACGCTTGAATCCCGGCAAGTCATATGGTGTGGAAATAATCAATATTTCACGTATACCGGCAAGCATAAGCACTGATATAGGATAATATATCATAGGTTTGTCGAACACCGGAAGAAGTTGTTTACTCACTCCTTTTGTGATGGGATACAAACGTGTACCGCTACCACCAGCCAAAACTATTCCTTTCATCATATACTTGATTTATTCTTAAACATAAATAGCACTAAACAGCGCAATTAGTAGTACAGATTTTCCGTATAATCAAAAATTAACTCTGATTCATTTAGAAGTGGATGATTCCTATCTTTATCAGATAAGACAATCTTATCTGAAGGAATTTTCCAATCGATGCCCAAATCTGAATCATTCCATGCAATTGCACCTTCGTAATCAGGCGCGTAAAAATTATCACATTTATACTGAAAGATAACATTATCTGACAATACACAAAAACCATGAGCAAAGCCACGAGGAATAAAAAACTGTAAATGATTATCTTCGGTAAGCTCTACAGCTACATGCTTTCCAAAAGTAGGCGATCCTCTTCTAATATCAACAGCCACATCAAGTACAGCTCCTTTAACAACCCTAACTAACTTACTTTGACAGAAAGGCGGTTTTTGAAAATGCAATCCTCGCAAGACTCCATAACTGGACATACTTTCATTGTCTTGAACAAATTTAATAGGACGGATATTTAAATTAAAATCCCTTTCCGAGAAAGATTCAAAAAAATAGCCTCTGCTATCTCTAAAAATAGTCGGTTCAATTAATAAAAGTTCAGGTATCTCTGTTTTAATTATATTCATAAGAGTGTTTCATTAAAAAATTTAATCGAATTAGTTTTCAGTACTAAAGTATAAAGATATAAGTATATAAACAAGTAAAACTGACAAAAAAAATAATTTTTACATCAAGCAAAGCAGTATTAATGATATTTACACGTTATATATATTGAATAAAGTCAAAATTCATATCAAAAAAATATAAAAGTTTGCTTACCCAAACAATTTTGTCTACTTTTGTACAAATAAATCTGCCAGTTGCTATGTGACTGGCAGCAGCGAAGCGTACCTACACTCGAAATTCATATTAAAATATAAAACATAATCAATTATAAAATGAGACATTTCGGAAAAGCTGTTCTTTTTACATCAATATTCAGTCTTGCAATATTTGATGCCAACGCTCAAATGAGTGATCAACAAATTATTACATACGTAAAAGAAGCGAAGAAAGCTGGAAAAAGTGATGAACAATTAGGACGTGAACTTGTTGCACGAGGAGTTTCAAGAGAGCAATTGGAACAAATCAAACAACGATATGAAAAGAAACAACTCACTAATACTCAAAACCAAAATTATAATATCCAGGATTCTGAAGACAACAGATTAAGAACATCTCAGAATTATTCTTTCTATGATTTAATTTTAAATGATAGCACGTCTATAGAA
The DNA here is from genome assembly GCA_034094155.1 of Phocaeicola sp. Taxonomy (GTDB): domain Bacteria; phylum Bacteroidota; class Bacteroidia; order Bacteroidales; family Bacteroidaceae; genus Phocaeicola. Next base: position 38,517 of record JAXEBI010000046.1, on the reverse strand, counting down.
AAAAATGACTCATTACAAGAAGAAAAGACAATAGAAATATTCGGACATAATATTTTCAAAAACAAGGAGTTAAGTTTTGAACCAAACGAAAATATGGCTACTCCTATCGACTATAGACTAGGTCCAGGCGATGAGGTCATTATAGATATTTGGGGAGCAAATGAGACAAGCATAAAACAAACGATATCACCAGACGGACAAATCATAATCAGCCAAGTAGGTCCTATCTATCTATCAGGACTTACAATTTCTCAAGCTAATGATGCAATACGTCAGACACTTTCAAGCATATATTCAGGTATTACCGGTGACAGTCCACAATCACAAGTTAGCATTACATTAGGTAAGATTCGTAGCATACAAGTACATGTAATGGGCGAAGTTGAAGTTCCCGGAACATATAGACTTTCCTCTTTCTCTACAGTTTTTAACGCAATTTACCGTGCAGGTGGTGTATCTGGAATAGGTTCATTAAGAGATATTAAGGTTATGCGTGCCGGTAACAAAGTAGGTACAGTTGATGTGTATGATTATATCCTAAACGGCAAAATAAATAATGACATAAGATTGCAAGAGGGTGATGTTATAGTAGTTCCTCCATACTCAATGCTTGTTAATGTAGAAGGTAAAATCAAGCGTCCTATGTTTTATGAGATGAAACAGGGAGAAACAATGGAGTCTTTAATTAATTATGCAGGTGGATTTACCGGAGATGCATATAAAGAAGAAGTAAAACTTTTTAGAAGAAATGGAAAGGAAAACCGCATATTCAGTGTAACTGCAGCCAACTATCCTGGATGGCAGCTGGCCGACGGAGACTCAATTAATGTTAGTCCTATCCTCGACAGATTTTCAAATAGAGTAGAAATACAGGGAGCAGTTTACCGCCCAGGAATGTTTGAGTTAGGAAATGGTATCAATACTGTAAAAGATTTAATTGAAAGAGCCAATGGTCTGACAGGAGATGCATTTACCGGTAGAGCTGTACTTACACGTGAGAAGGAAGACATGACGAACGAAGTACTCTCAATTGATCTTGCAGGTATTATTAATGGCACAAGTCCCGACGTACCATTGCGCAGAGAAGACGTACTTTTTATATCAAGTAAAAAGGAAATTCAAGCCCAAGGTGGTATTTCAATATATGGCGAAGTAACAAATCCAGGTGTAATACCATTTGCAGAAAAAACGACAATAGAAGATCTTATTTTAAAGGCAGGTGGTCTACTTGATGGAGCTTCTTCTGTCAGGGTAGATGTTTCAAGACGTATTAAAGACCCTAAAAGTATTAAATCTACAGAAGATATCAGTAAAGTATATACTTTTGCTATAAAAGACGGATTCATAGTAGACGGAAAGAACAATTTTACTCTCGAGCCATACGACATTGTTGAAGTTCGTCGTAGTCCAGGATATCAAGTACAAAGAAGAGTTGATATAGGAGGTGAAGCCGTCTTTACAGGAGGCTATACATTAACTAAAAAAAATGAAAGGATATCCGACCTCGTAAGACGTGCAGGAGGATTAACAAATGAAGCATATGTAAGAGGTGGTAGGTTAATTAGGAAAATGAATGATGAAGAAAAAGCCCAACAAGAAGCTGCCTTAAAAATGGCGATGATGAATGCAGGAGCAGATTCATTATCAATAAATAAGATACAGCTTTCTGAAAGTTATGTTGTCGGAATAGAGCTAGATAAAGCATTAGCTAACCCTGGAAGTGGTTATGATGTGGTACTACGAGAAGGAGACTATTTATATATACCTGAATTTACAAGTACAGTAAAAATTACAGGTGAAGTTCAGTTTCCAAATACAGTTGCTTATGTTGAAGGTAAAAAACTATCACATTACATAGAACAAGCAGGTGGTTACAGTAGATTAGCTAAAAAAAGTAGTGTGTATATTGTACATATGAATGGCACAGTAAGTAGAGTTAAGCGTATGCGCAAGACAGAAATTGAGCCAGGATGTCAAATTATTGTTCCTAGCAAAAAGGAACGTAGACCTATTACATTAGCTGAGATTATGTCAATTGGTTCCTCTGCAGCTTCATTAGGAACTATGGCAGCAACATTATATAATCTGTTTAAATGATAATGTAAAATCAATAAAATTAGTTTGTAATAATATCTCAGCATAATTTGATGAGCTACATGAACAAGAATAAACTCATTGTTAAGAACACTCTAATTCTCTATTTTAGGATGTTTTTAACAATGGGTGTTAGTTTATATACTTCTCGAATAATTCTCAAGAATTTAGGATTTGAAGATTTTGGTATATACAATATAGTTGGAGGTATAGTTGTATTTTTCACATTTATAAACAATGCAATGGTTACTTCAACTCAAAGATTTTTAAATTATGAATTAGGAAGAAACAATAATTATGAAGCAGAAAGAGTCTTTTCTACTACAGTAAATATACACATCATTATATCAATTATATTTTTCTTATTGGCAGAAACCCTTGGAGTATTTTTATTAAATAATTATATAAATATACCTGAAGAAAAAATTTACTCTGCAAGTATCGTATTCCAATTATCTATTGCCACTACTATAATAAACTTCATTAAAGCACCTTATAATGCAGCAGTAATAGCCTACGAAAAAATGTCTGTATATGCATACATAAGTATTATAGAAGTATTGTGTAAACTCTTTATTGCATATATTATTACTGTTTGTACAAATAGATTAATTGCATATTCATCATTATTAACAGTAGTCTCATTTATAATTTTCATTTCTTACTATATTTATTGTAAAAAGTATTTTACAATCTGTAATTTTAGTTTTAAATTCGATAAAGAGAAAAGCTCAGAAATAACAAGTTTCTCCAGTTGGAGTTTGTTTGGTGCTTTTGCAAATATGAGTGCAGATCAAGGAATAAATGTTATCCTTAATATTTTTTTTGGAGTTACTGTAAACGCTGCCGTAGGAATTGCAAATCAAGTTAACTCTGCAATATATCAATTTGTTAGTAATTTTCAAACAGCTTTTAATCCACAAATAATAAAATCATATGCTGCTAAAAATAAAGAATATTTCTTGTCTATTATTCTTAACACATCAAGATATTCATATTTATTATTATTTGTGCTAGCATTACCAGTAATAATATGTTGTCCATCAATAATGAGTTTATGGTTAACTAATGTTCCTGAACATACTGTAAATTTTTGTCGATTAATTATTATTTTTTCATTAATAGATGCTTTACAAGGTCCATTATGGGTTTCAGCTCAAGCTACTGGAAAGATAAAAAATTATCAGTTATTAATGAGCTCAATCATATTAATAAACATACCATTATCTTATTCCGTATTACTTTTCTTTAAAATACCAGAATTAGCCATTGGTGTACGTATTTTAATAAACCTACTAACATCATTTGTAAGAGTTATATATTTAAATAAATTATATAAATTCCCCATATATATTTATATAAAAGATGTAATTATAAAGTGTATTTTAGTTACAGTATTTTCTTTTCCTATTCCAACAATAATCTTTTATAACATTAACGGGGTATTAGGATTAGTTTTATCAATCATTTCTACAATTACAATATCTCTGATTGTAATCTATTTTGTAGGACTAAAAGATAATGAAAAAATCATCATACAAAATAAAATAAAAAAATATATATAATGAAAACAGCTACTATAACATACCATGCATCTCACAATTATGGTTCGATGTTACAAGCTTATGCACTCCAAAACTCATTAAAAAAAATGGGCTATGAAAATACAATAATTAATTTAAGAACGAGCATACAGAAAGAGTTCTATTCTTGTCCTTTTTCAAGTAAATCATCTACTCTATTAAAAAAAATGATTAATCTGAAAAATAGTATTTATAGGAATGAACTTATAAAAAAATATGAATTATTTGAAAGTTTCATCAATGAATTCCTTATAACAACTCAAGAATACCCTTCTAATGAAAGTCTAGTAGAAGCTCAATTAGATTATGACTGTTTTATAGCAGGTGGAGATCAAATTTGGAATACATATCCTCTAGATTTCGATTGGAGTTTTTTTCTTCCATTCACCAATAGAAAAAAAATTTCTTATGCTGTAAGTATGGGCCCTGCGGGAGAAAAAGAAGTAATTGATAAAGATAAAATTAAGAATTATCTTAAATCATTCTCTCACATATCTGTAAGAGAAAATGGAACTAAAAAAATTGTTGAATCATTAGTTGATAAGCCAATATCTATAAATATAGATCCAACATTATTGCTATCTAAAACTGAATGGGAAAAAATAATCCCATCAGAGCCAATAATTAAATCTGAATATATATTAGTATATACTCCTATTTTTAAAAAGGATGTCTACGATATTGCCATGAATTTAGGTAAAATATTAAATTTAAATGTTATTACAACCAATCATATAATATATCATAAAATAAAATATTGGAAATTAAAATATCATCTCGATACAGGACCTATAGAGTTTCTTAATATTTTAAAAAATGCAAGACTTGTCATTTGTGGATCTTATCACGCTGTTCTTTTTTCTAAGATATTCGAAGTTCCTTTTTTTGCAGTAGATGGTGATAAAGATAATAGAATGTGTACATTTCTTTCCCAAACAGGTCTTACTGATAGAGTAATAAATTTAAATAATGTAAAAGAAAAATCATTAATATCATATAATTGTGATTTTTCAACCTCAAATATCTGTATTGAAAAAGAAAGAGAAAAAAGTATCAATTATTTAAAGAATTCAATAGAAGAATGATTCAACTTTGCAATATAAAAGAATGTACCGGATGCGGAGCTTGTTTTAATATATGTCCTAAAAATGCAATAAAAATGGAAGAGGATATCGAAGGATTTCTTTTTCCTAAAATCAACAGTAAAGTTTGTATAGAATGTCATTTATGTGAGAAAGTATGTCCAGAAATAAATCCAGTTAACAAATTCAATCGCGTAGATAAACCTATTGCGTTAATTCATAAAGACAATTATATTCTAAAGGAAAGTACCTCTGGAGGAATGTTTTCACTTATTTCAAACTGGATTCTAGATAATAACGGAATTATATATGGTGTAATCTTAGATGATAACTTTAATGTATACCACACATCTGCAGAAAACCTTTCGGAATTATCTAAGATGAGGGGATCTAAATATGTACAAAGCAATACTCTATATACTTTCAAAAAAGTAAAACAAGACTTAAAAAATGACAGATTAGTACTATATTCAGGGACTCCATGCCAAATTGCTGGATTAAAGAACTATCTAAAGAATGTTGATACTGATAAATTATATACCATTGATTTAGTATGTCATGGAACTCCTTCAAATAAAATGTTTAAAAGTTATATTGGGAAATTAGCTAAAGAGAAGGGTATAAATGTCAATAACATTAAAGATTTTAGATTCAGAGAATTAGAAAAATGGGGATATACGCCATCTTTCATTTATGATAGCAGAAGAGAACTTATAGAAAATAATTATAATATTTATATGAAATTATTTCTATCATCTAGATTATGTAGAAAGTGTTGTTATTCCTGCAAATATACCACACAAGAGAGAATAGCTGATTTTACATTGGCTGATTTTTGGGATGTAGGTAAAAAAACAAGTTTTGATTATGACACTAAAAGTGGATGTTCATTAGTATTATTAAATACAGACAAAGCAAAATTATTATTTAATAATGTATCTAATAATGCATATTATGAATATAGGTCATGGGAAGAAGCATTAACTACTAATCATCAACTTTATAGACCATCTATATTACCCAAAGATAGAGATATCGCAATAAGTTATTTATTAAAATATTCTCTACGTAAAACAAATAATACATTCTTCAATACTCCTTACATAAGATTTAGACGTTATATAGGTAAGATTTTAAGAGCACTTAAATTAAGAAAATGACAACTCCATTGATTTCTGTAATAGTACCAGTCTACAGAGCAGAAAATTATATTAGCAGATGTATTGATAGTCTATTAAAACAAACTTTTCATGATTTTGAAATCCTCTTAATAGATGATGGCAGTCCTGATAAAAGTGGTGATATATGCGATGAATATGCTAAAAAAGATTATAGAATAAATGTTTTTCACAAAAAAAACGGTGGTGTTAGTGAAGCACGTCAATTAGGTATAGATAATGCAAAAGGAGAGTATAGTATTCATGTAGATCCTGATGATTGGGTTGAGCCTAATATGTTAGAATTACTATATAATGAAATAAAAAAAAATAACGCAGACATAGTTATTTCTGATTTCTTTATAGAAAGAAAAGATAAGACAATTTATGTTTCTCAAAAAATAGAAACGAATTCTTCAAGGGATGTTCTTATACAATTATTAAATGGTACGTTACATGGAAGCTGTTGTAATAAACTTATAAAACATTCATGCTATAAAAAATACAATATAATTTTTCCTCTAGATATAATACGATGGGAAGATTTATATGTGTGTTGTGAGTTATTATATAATAATATTAAAGTCACATATATAAGTAAAGCATTTTACCACTACGATTGTTTCACAAATGAAAATAGTATCATTAGAAAAGTAAACAATAAAGGGTTTTATTCGCAAATTAAATTTATTGAACATTTTGAGAAATTATTTTCTAAAGATCCTATTTTATTATCTCAATTATATTTTCTAAAAACTGAAACATTACGCTTAGGATTTAATTCTGGAATATTAAATATAAATGAATTAAATAATTTATATATAGATATTCATAACAGATTTAAAGAAGAAAATAAAAAGATACGCTTTAAAAACCCTTCTTCATGGTGTACTTGTCTAGCTTTTAATCATTATAAATTAGCCAGGATAATATATTTATTAATAACTCAAAGTGTTTTACTACTATCAAAATTAAAACACATTATTTATAAACGATAATTATGAAAACTATTTTGTCAGTTGTAATTCCTGTTTATAATGTAGAAAAATTCATCGGGCATTGTGTGAAATCTTTAATGGAGCAAAGTCTATATAATATAGAATACATATTTATAGACGATAAGAGCACAGACAATACACTAAAATGCCTTAAGGAATATATAAAAAAGTATCCAGAAAGAAAAGGTTACGTAACAATAATTGAGAATAAGGCTAATCTTGGTCCTTCCAAATCTAGAAACATAGGAATAAATATCGCAAAAGGTGAATACATTACCTTTTGCGATAGTGATGACTGGATAGAAAATAATATGTATGAAGTTATGATTGACTCAGCACAAGACAATAATTGCGATATGGTTTGGTGCGACTTTATAGATGTTTATCAAACAAAAAAAATTTACAGGTCTCAAATTTCTGAAGAAGATCCTACAAAATTTATTCATAACATATTATCCTCAAAATGTCATGGAGCTTTATGGAACAAGTTATTTAAAAGAAAAATACTCATAACGAATCAAATAAGATTTAATGAAAACATTAGAATGTGGGAAGATTTATTATTTACAATTAATCTACTTATATTCTCTAAAAAAATTAAATATATAAATAAAGGTTTATATTATTATAATCAAACCAACAATTCATCGCTATTAAGCAAAATAAATAAAAAAAAAATTGAACAACGAATTATAGTATGTGATTGTTTAGAGTCCCTATTTGTATTAAAAGGTGTTTATGACGAATTTGAACATTCATTGAATAAAAGAAAACTTTTAGCAAAACAAGAATTAATCACAGAATTTAAATTTATAGATATTTGTAAATGGAAATATCTTTGGCCCGATGCTATTAATGATTACAAGCATCTCCAAACTTCAAAATACAATATTTTATTACATATATGTGCTAAACAAAATGCTTTCATTCCAGTATATGTCCTAACATTTATGAAATATATAATTAAAGTATTAATAAATTTAATATCAAATCATAAGTAAAAGAATTATGGAAGAAAATCAAATCATGAAATCATCAACAGAAGAAAATTTAGGTATAATCCTAAAAAAAATATGGAACAATAAAAAATATATAATTAAAGTATTAATCATCTGTTTTTCATTTGGAATAATTATAGCATATAGTACACCCAAAGAGTATACAACAACTGTAACTTTAGCTTCGGAAGTTACACGTTCAAGTATGAATAGCAGTTTTACAGCTTTAGCAAACATGGCTGGTATTAACCTTGGTGGATCAAATACCAGAGACGCATTATCTCCGTTAGTATATCCAGATGTAGTTTCCTCAACTCCCTTTTTATTGGAGATATTTGATCTAAAAATACAAGATAATGATGGTGAAATAAATACTTCTGTATGTAATTACTTATCTGATTATCAAAAAAGGCCATGGTGGAATTATATTTTATCACTACCATCACAAGTTATTAGTTTTTCAAAATCTATATTTAAGTCAAATGCAGAGGAAAAGGTTAACGATAATACCATTCGAGATTCTTTCAGACTAACAAGAAAAGAATCGTCAATAATTGGAGCACTAAGATCACGCATAAAAGTTGACGTTGATACTAAAACTGCAGTTATTACAATAAAAGTTACTATGCAAGACCCACTAATTTCAGCAACAATTGCAGATATAGTAACTAAGAAGCTTCAAGAACATCTTACAAGGTATAGAACAAGTAAAGCTAGAATAGATTTAGATTTTGCTCAAAAGATATTTAACGAGAATCAAAACAAATACTATGAAGCTCAAGAAAAATACGCAGAATACGTTGATAAGAACCAAAATGTCATGTTTAGGAGCGTAAGAACTCAGGAAGAAAGACTACAAAATGAAATGCAATTAGCATATAATGTTTATAACCAATCAGCACAACAATTAGAAGTTGCAAAAGCAAAGGTTCAAGAAAATATCCCTATTTATGCTATAATACAATCACCTTCTGTTCCGACATCAGCTTCTAAGCCTTCTAAAATGATAATAGTTTTTGGTTTTACGTTCTTAGGTTTATTTATTTCTACTGCATGGGTATTATTTCTTAAGAAACTATATATAGAAATATTTAAGAAATAATTTTTTAAAATCATAACTATGTATTTATATTTAAGTTTACTTCTTTGTATATTTAGTATCCTTGATGTCTATACAAAATACATAAATAAATATCATAAATTATACACATATTTGTTTTTTACTTTATGGATATTTTTTATGGTTGCATTTAGGGATTGTGGATTTGACTACGATAATTATAAACATTACTTTAATTATATTACAAATTCTGTTTATTGGGAAAGTAATGCATCAGATTTTGGCGTTGAAACAGGTTATGCATTATTGAATTATTATTGTACTAGTTTTAGACAATTATTAATAATAATGGCAACATTAACTGTTGGCATATATTTTATTTATATTTATAAAAAATCTAATTATCCTTTTATTTCAATATTTTTATTACTTGGATCATATGTATATCCAATGATGATGGGACAATATAGGCAAGCTTTAGCTATTGGTATTTGTTTAATAGCTGTTGAATTTAGGAAACATAAGGCATTGTCAATATTTATAATATTAATTGCATCATTATTTCATGTTTCTGCATTTCTAGGATTACTATTTTTAATTATTCCTGAGAAAGAATACAATTGGAGAGTATATGTACTTTTACTACTTTTTGCATTGATTAGTAATTTATTGTTAGGTAATATTTTTAAGGATTTTATATCTTCAATGCCTACATTTGTAGAAGACAAACTAGATTATTATACAGTAGTAGAAAAAGAAACAAAGTATGGATTAAATCTTGCCATGTTATTGAAAATTTTCATCTTTTGCATATTATGGTGGAGAAAAGAATATTTATTTAAAGACAAAGAAAATATATATTTTCTAAATATTTATTTTATGTCATTATTAATCTATTTAGGATTAGGTTTTCTACCGCAGCTAAGTGGTAGAGGAAGTATATATTTCTATTTTTTTGAAGTTATTATAGCATCAAGATTATTATACTCTGAAAAGGATAAAATTTTAAAATTAAGCTTTCTAGTCTTCTTTATTATGTTAGGATTCTACAGGCAAGTATCATTTTTCTCTGAATGGAGTAAAGATTTTATTCCTTATAAATATAATTTATTCTCAGATTCAAATATACATTCAACGCATTAATTAAAAAAAAATGAAAATTGCTTATTGTATAAATGCTACATATAATTCAGCTGGCATGGAACGAGTTTTAATGCTTAAAGCTAATTATTTAGCAGATATTTTAAAACATGAAGTTCATATTATTAGAACACAACAACAAAAGAAGGAGAATTTTTTCAATTTTTCTTCTGCTATACATTTTCACGATTTAGATATAAACTACTGTTTATATGATAAATATAATATTTTTATTAGAACGATATTAAAATATCACAAAAAGAAACTACATAAAGCAAAACTAGAAAAACTTCTTAAAGAAATAAAAGTAGATATATGTATATCTATGTTTGATTATGAGTTTAATATTTTACCTAAAATAAATGATAATAGTATAAAAGTCTTAGAATCACACTTTTGCAAATATCAAAAAACAATAGAAGCCCAATCAATACTATTAAGAATTATACAAAATATACGAATTAATAGTTGGAAAAACATTATAAAAAAATACAAAAAGTTTGTTGTTTTAACAAAAGAAGATAAAGATTATTGGGGCAATTTAAGCAATATTGAAGTCATATCTAATCCTATAAATAAGTTCCCAGAAAAGTATTCTTCATTAAAATCAAAAAACATAATAAGCATTGGAAGAATAACATATCAAAAAAATTTTGAAAGCCTAATTGATGCCTGGGCATTAATAGCTTCCCAATACCCAGATTGGAATCTAACGATATATGGCGGAGGAGATCCTACAGAATTAGAAAAAAGAATTATGAAATTAAATATTAGTAAAAATACATTTATATGTCCTCCTACGTCAAATATTGAAAATGTATATCTTAATGCTTCCATTCTAGCAATGACATCTAGATATGAAGGTTTACCAATGGTTTTATTAGAGTCTTTATCATATGGAGTCCCTGTTGTTGCATTTAATTTTCCTTGTGGTCCTAAAGATTTTCTTAATCCACAATTTAGTTCAATTGTAAAGATGAATGACTTAAATGGTTTATCAATTGAATTAAGTAAATGGATAGATAACTACGAAAATAGAAAAGAAGCCGGTTTTTCAGCAAGGGAATTTATTAAAGACTATACCATTGAAAACATCATGAATAAATGGGTTAGCTTATTTAATAATATTTTAAACAAATAAATTTACGAACTTATATTATTAACAAATTTAACAAAAGCCAATCCGAATTTGGTATGTTTTTTTGGGATTATCATACCAATAGTATTTATTCTTTCATTTCTTTTTTCACAACTAAAAAAATACTATTTAAAACTATAAATATACCATGAAAATAATATTAGAATGTTGTCAAATAATATTTATAAAGGCTATTTAATGTCTAAAATCAAATTTGCATATTACCATTTAACAAATAAAAAGCTTATTATAACAGTCTATTAAAATGAAAAGGTTACTTCAAATTAATGTAGTTGCGAATTCCGGTTCTACAGGAAGAATAGCAGAAAGAATAGGTTCTTTAGCAATTTCAAATAATTGGGAAAGCTTTATTGCTTATGGTAGATGGGCTAATAAAAGTGATTCAAAACTAATTAAAATAGGTAATAAATTCGAAATTATATTACATGGAATAAATTCAATACTCTTTGATAAACATGGACTTTCTTCATCGATAGCAACACAAAAATTAATCAAAACAATTATTAAAATAAATCCAGACATTATACACTTACACAATATACATGGATATTACATAAATTATAAAATATTATTCGAATTTCTCAAACAATACAACAAGCCTATTATCTGGACTTTGCATGATTGTTGGGCATATACTGGACATTGTGTACATTATACCGCTATTGGTTGTTGCAAATGGAAAGTTTTATGTAATAAATGTCCTTATTCGTATAGTTACCCCAAAGCATTAGTTGACAGATCTCAAAAGAATTATTTAGAAAAGAAAAAGGCATTTACTTCAATTAACAACCTTACAATTGTTACTGTTTCAGAATGGTTAAAAAATGAGGTTAAGCAATCTTTTTTAAACAAGTTTGACATAAAAAAAATATATAATGGTATTGACACTTCTATTTTCCATCCATGCGATAATAATGTCAAAGTTAATTATAATATAAGAGATAAATTTTTAATAATTAGTGTAGCAACACAATGGATAAAAAATAAAGGTTTAGATGATTTTTTGGAATTGTCAAAAAGTTTAGGTGAAAAGGACATTATTATGTTAATAGGCTTAACCAAGCAACAAATAAAAAAACTACCACAAAATATAATTGGAATACCAAATATAAATAATATTAACGAATTAATTAACATATACTCTGCTGCTGACTTATATATCAGTTTTTCAACTGAAGAGACTTTTGGAATGACAATCATAGAAAGTATGTCTTGTGGAACACCTGTTCTAGCATATAAATCAACAGCCTCCCCAGAATTAATAAACGATAAAGTAGGAAAATGTATACAACCTCATGATATAAATAGTGCCTGTGAATTTATCAATGAAGTCAAAGCAAAAGGTAAAGCATTTTATATAGAAAGTTGCATACATCATGTTAAAGAAAAATTTGATATAAATAAAACTATTTCTCAATATATAACTTTATACAATACAATAACTAAATGAAAATCTCAATTATTACGACATGCTATAATTCTGAAAAAACAATTTCGGATACCATAGATTCTATCTTAAATCAGAACTATATAAATTACGAATACATTATTATTGATGGTAGTTCTAAAGATAATACAATTTCTATTATAAAAAAATACAAAAATTTATTCGGTAATAAATTATTATGGATTTCCGAAAATGACAATGGCATTTATGATGCTATGAATAAGGGAATCCAAATGGCAACAGGAGATGTTATTGGAATATTAAATTCAGATGATTTTTATACTAATAACAATATACTATCTAGAATAGCTGATGAATTTGAAAAAAATACAGAACTTGATGCTATTTATGGCGATATTCATTTTGTAGATTCTAATAACCTAAATAAATGCGTAAGATATTATTCATCTAAAATCTTCAAACGGCAATTAATGAGATTAGGCTTTATGCCTGCTCACCCATCATTCTATATCAAAAAAGATAAATTATTGGAAATTGGTTTATATAAAACTAATTATAAAATTGCCGCTGATTTCGAGTTCCTATTAAGAGCCATTTATGTAAATAAGATAAAAACGAAATATATTCCGCTAGATATTGTTACCATGAGAACCGGAGGTGCAAGTACTTCAGGAATATCATCTCATAAAACAATAATGAAAGAGCATTTAAGAGCTTTTAGAGAAAATAATGTTTATACGAATATAATTTTGCTCTCTCTAAGATATTTTTATAAAATATATGAAGTTTGGATTAAACGACAATAAATTAATACTTACATTAATTTTGAGCTATATAAACTAATAGCTAATGTTATTTAAACTTTCATTGTATAAACATTCTTTCGATAAATAATCATATTCATATTAGAAAACATTTTGCAATTCGAATATTTTCCCTTAATTTTGTCTCACAATTGATACATTAAGTATAATTGTGAGACTTTTTTTATCATTATACAATTTATGGAGAATATATACATATTAATAGCAGCTTTTGTAGTTTCAATTTTTATGGGAAGAACAATTATTCCCAAAATTCTTATTATTTCCATAAGAAAAAAGCTATTTGACCAGCCTGATGAAAGGAAGATACATAACCGACCTATTCCACGATTAGGTGGAGTAACTTTTTTCCCTGTAATAGTTTTTACATTTACAGTATTTACAGCCCTAAGAATTTTATTTGAGAAAATACCAAATGATTTATTTTCTCCGAATGTTGCATGTGAATTTTTGTTCCTAATAGCAGGTCTAACCCTTCTATATATTATAGGTATTGCTGATGATTTGATAGGTGTAAGATACAGAAAGAAATTTGTTGTTCAGATTTTGTCAGCTGTACTATTCCCAATTTCGGGACTTTATATAAATAACTTATATGGATTATTTGGTATAAATGAAATTGGAATTTGGATAGGTGTTCCGCTCACAATTCTATTAGTAGTTTTTATAACTAATGCCATCAATCTTATAGACGGAATTGACGGACTGGCTTCAGGACTTAGCATGGTTGCCTTAGTTATTTTTGGAGTGATATTTATGCTACATGAATTTTGGAACTATGCCCTATTAGCCTTTATATGTGTTGGAGTTATTATTCCATTTTTTGCATATAATGTTTTTGGAAATGCTGAAAAAGGCAGAAAGATTTTCATGGGTGATACAGGAAGTCTGACACTTGGATTTATCCTAAGTTTTTTTGTACTGAAATATTGTATGTTTGTAGATGGAGTATACATGCAATCTTACGGTTCGCCTGTAGTAGTTGCTTTCAGCATGCTTCTTGTTCCTTCACTTGATGTAGTTAGAGTTGTATTAAAAAGATTAAGAAACAAAAAGGCTTTATTTATGCCGGATAAAACCCATATACATCATAAATTTCTTGATATGGGATTTTCACCAAGAAGAGCTCTTGTATCCATCCAGATTATGTCGGCATCGTTTTGCCTTTTTTCATTTATCGCTGTTCAATATATGGATAATACACTAGTTTTCATGATAGATATACTGGTGTGGACAATGCTTAATCTATGGTTCGATAAAATTATTGATAAAAGAAAAAAAACAAATTCAATTCGATGAAACTATATGTTACACTATTTTCAGTTCTGCTTGCTGCATCCGCTTGGGGGCAGCAAGCAGAAACTGTTTTAACGTATAACGTTGAAACTTCTGCTACAGTATCAAACGGTAAATATGCTCCGGTATGGCTTTCTTCTAACCGGTTTGGCATGGGAAGTGTTGAAAATAACAATGGATATTTAAGGGCCGGAATTAACTTTGAAAAGATTTTGAATCATAACTGGAAAATTGAATCCGGTTTTCAAATGGCATCCGGTTTTAATGTAAACTCAAACTTCTGGATTCAACAGGCTTATGCTGACTTTTCATGGAAAATGCTGAACATAAGTATAGGAGCAAAAGAAAGAATGGGATTTCCTCTTGAGAAAAACAGCAGACTGACCACCGGATGGATGACTGAAGGTATTAATACAAGACCTATTCCACAGATTAGGGGGGAAATTAAAGACTTTCTTGAAATTCCAGGATTAAAAGGTTGGCTAGCATTAAAAGGACATATTGCTTATGGTAAATTTATGGACAGTAAATGGCAAGAAAACTTTGTAAAACCTGGCAGTACTTATACTAAAGGAACAATGTATCACAGCAAATCAATATTGTTCAGATTGGGAAATAAAAACAAATTGCCTTTGGACTTCGAGTTTGGTATTATAATGGCTACTCAGTTTGCGGGTGACAGAATGAAACTTAATGCAGACGGATCATCGGAATTACTTATAGATATGCCAGATGACTTGGGAGCATATTGGTCGGCATTTCTTCCTCAAAAAGGTGGTAGCGACACATCGGAATACGAGCAGTATAACGTGGAAGGTAATATGTTAGGAAGCTGGAATTTTGCTCTTAATTATTATTGGGGTGAATGGAAATTCAGAATGCATTTGGATCATTATTTTGAAGATCACTCACAGATGTTTTGGGAGTACGGAAGATGGAAAGATGGACAACTCGGATTAGAAATTACTCCGAAGAAAAACAAATTTATTTCTGGAATTTCCATAGAACTAATGTCAACTAAAGATCAGACAGGTCCTATTCAATATGAAGAAAACTGGGGTTCACTTACCGGTATGCAGACAAGTGGATGCGATAACTATTACAACCATTACATGTATAATGCGTGGCAGCATTATGGTATGGGGATGGGAAATCCTTTAATTCCTTCACCTGCTTATAATGACAATAAAACTATTTCTTTCTTAAGCAACAGGGTAGAAACTGTACATTTAGGAATGGAAGGTGATCCCGACAAAGAATGGAAATGGAGACTGCTAATCACATCTTCAAAATACTGGGGTACTTATGCAGCTCCTTTAGATAAAGTAAGAAAACATTTCAGCAGTCTGGCAGAAGTTAGTTATAGACCGGAAAAGTTGAAAGGTTGGAGTTTTACCATTGCAGGTGCAGTGGATAATGGAAACTATCTTGGAAATTCTACTGGTGGTATGATAATTGTTAAAAAAGAAGGTTTGTTATGGAAAAAATAAAAGATCTTTTCAGAAAATCTGCTTTTCTGATATTATTGGTTACTATGATAAGTGGATGCAAAAAAGCTCCCATAAATGACGATATTCAAGGCTTTTGGATTCTTCGGGAATTTACGACATTGGATGATGGTGTCGAACATAAATGTGACAGACTATATTATAGTATTGGAAGATTTGTAACAGAGATTTCCGAACGTCAGGGACCAAACAATTATGGACATTATGTAGGACTCACTGAGTTCAGAAATAATGAGACACAGATTGTTCTTAAAAGTTTCAGATCGAAAAGTGGTAGTGCAGGCGATGACGGAATGGATGTACCTGTAGATAAATTGCTTCCATTCGGAATTAACAATCCGGAAGAAACTGTTTTTGAGATTATAAAATGCAATGGGAAGTCTATGATATTGGAGTCTGATTATGCACGTCTGGAATTAGAAAAATTCTAGGATTTATAAATCAAACCAGAATTAATTTCAATAAAACCCATAATTCTTATTATTAAACTCGCTGTATTTGTCAGCGAGTTTTTTTTTGCTATATAGTAGTCATTTTTTACCACTTGATTCTTAAATCTTACAAGATAGTACACATGAATTTTTTTCACTATTTTATATAATAATATATTTATTAACTTTGTATTAACAAATAGTATCCAATTTATATAAATATAACATTAACTTAAAAACAATACAACATGAAAAAATTAAATTTTATTTTAGGTCTTATTGTAAGTTCTGGTTTTTTATTTTTTAACTCATGTGGTAAAACTGATGTTTCTACTGAAGATCCTGATGCCAATATACCTGATTCGGGCAATAATGGAGAATTTGTTTCATTCAGCGCAGAAATAAATTCATTATCAAGAGCATCTGATACTAAATTTGATGTAAATGACAATATTGGGGTTTTTGCTGTAAAGTCTAATGGCAATGATTCTAAAGGTATAATTCTCAGTTCAGGCAATTATGCTGATAATGTTAAATATACTTATAATGGTTCAAAGTTTACATCTTCAAACGGAATAGAAATTGAAAATGACGGTACGAAATACTATTATCATGCAGTATATCCATATACACCGGAGGCCAGTGATGTGTTTTCTTTTAGTGTAAAGGAAGACCAGAGAAACGATAATTATACTTTAAGTGATTTATGTACAGCTCACTCTACTGCAACTTCGGCTCAATTAGTAGACTTGAAATTCAGCCACAGATTATCAAAATTAATTATAAACCTTGAAGGTAGTAATTGGCCAAGCGGAGACTATAGTATAAAACTAAACGATGTATATACAAACGCTTCTGTTGACCTGAACGCCTTGAGTTTCGCAAAAGGTAATAAAAAGGGGAATATCACAATGTCTTCCAACGGCAACATGAGTTATAAGGCTATACTTCCTCCACAAACTATTTACATGGATAATTTTGCAACTCTTTCTATAGGTAGCAAGAATTATTCCATCACATTAGATAAAAATATTACAATGAAATCGGGTATGCAATATGAGATATCTGTTACATATAAGAATAATAATGTTATAGTGGAATTTACAGGTGATATTTATCCTTGGGGTGAAGAAGATAACAGATTTGACGATGTAGTTCCATCAGATATTAGAGATGAACTTGACGACTATATTCCTATCTATACAGGAGTTACGCCTCCAACTGTAGTAGGTGCATACTATATTGAACCATTTGAAACTGTTCATTGTGAAGATGAAGGTCAAGGAGGATATGATCCAGGAGAAATAATGAAACCAATGACTATCAGATTCAGTAACCAGAACTCTACAAACAATACAGTAGACTATGAAGAAAAAACAGATGGTGGTACAACTGAAGGAGAAGGAAAAGGGGCGTTTATCAGCGGATCTGGCAATAATTTTACAGCTTTCTTCAATGTAGAAGGTCAGACTGATGGAATTTATACAAATACTGCTTTAGTAATTTCTGGTACCAAATTAAGTAGTGGTATCAGTAATCTATATTATGCATTTATTATGGTAGAAAAAGGAAGTGACCCTAACCACGATCTTATGGAAGAAGGAATATTCAGAGTCTTTAAAGACAAGGATGGACTTTCTGTAAATACTACATGGTCTAGAGCTACCCAACCTAAGGTAAACAATAATAACTTCTACAACGTATTTAGCTCAGCGAAATAATTTTTTTATCTTAAACCATCGTAATTATGAGAATTTACAAACTTATAGGTTTAATTTCGGTTATGGGGTTATGTGCCTGCTCTGAAATTAACCTTCCTGAAGCTACACATGAATATGTTGATTTCAGTACTGTTATTTCAGAATCTAGAGCTACCGATGTAAAATTCGACAATAATGATAAAATTGGCGTTTTTGCTATGGTTGACAATGGATATAATAAACCAGGATCTTTAGAAGATAATCCATACGCAGCTAATGTTCCGTATATTTACAATGGTAGTAAATTTACCGCAATGAATGAAGGAATTGAGTTGATAAATAATAACGACAAGTTCTTCTATTACGCTATATACCCTTATAGTTCTAATTTAAGCAATAAATTTGAATTTGAATGCAGAAAGGACCAGTCGGACTATTCAAACTATACTCTGAGCGATTTAATGGTTTCGTATACAGATTATTCTTCGAATGAAAAATCTATAGAACTGAAATTTATTCATATCTTGTCGAAAGTAGTTGTCAATCTGGAATACTCCGGTATAGAAATTTATAACTTTACATTAAAAAATTTCTTTTATAAATCGGACCTTGACTTATATGATGGTACTATCACTACCATTAATAACAAAATTGCTGACATTGTAATGTGTACCAACGGAAGTAAATCTTTCAAAGCTGTTGTGCCAGCACAGACAATAAAAAAGGGTACAACCTTTGCAACTATCAGCACTAATGTAGGTAATTATACAGTAACAGCATCGAATGATATAAAGCTTGGTATGGGAAATTTAAATAATATTTATATTAGAATCAACACTAGTAGAAGCAATAACTCATTACAATGTGAGATGTTACTGAAATAAAAATAACATTATAATATTGGTAAAAATTCAAAGAGTAGCTATGGTTTTATTCACAGCTACTCTTTTTTTATATACCTTTGCGACCGTTATTTTATTTTTAAATTCATAAAAATATTACTTTATAGATGATAAAACTCCTTCGTTATTCTTTATGTTATTGCCTGCTTAGCCCAATAATATACTATATATTCCCATTTTCAATGATACAAGCTCAAACAGAATCTGGTTTAAAAAATAAACTATATAAGAAACTGTCATATGGAGTCTCCGGAGGAGCAGGTTGTCTGATTCCGGGTGACGTATATGGAAAAAATCTCATTAAATCGAATGGTGCTTCTTTCTATAACATAAATATTCAGTATAGAGCATTACCTAATGATTCTAACGTATATGATAAGGTGTTCGGCTTTCCCGGACTGGAAGCAGGAATTATTTTATGCGATTATAGCCGCATCAAATTACGTGAGAATTCAGAAGGGCCTTTTTCCGGTATTGGGTTAATGGCCGGATTATATGGTTCATTTAATCGTGATCTGGCTAATAACGGTTTTTGGAGAATAGGATATGGTATGCAAAACGGTATAGGAATATGCTCAAGGCCATACTCCGCAACAAACAATTACGACAACCTCATCATAGGGTCAAGATGGTCTGTTTATTTCGGTGCTAATATATATACGGGATTTATGATCTCTCCACAATGGGAGTTTACTTTGTCTGCCGGATTTAAACATTTCTCAAATTCTGCATTAGACAGACCAAATAAAGGAGCAAATTCTTTAGATTTTATGGCTGGTATGAGATTTTATCCCGAAGAAAATGATAATTCAAAAGAAGGAATGGGCAAAAAAAATTACCATCTATATTTTCATGATAAAGATTTTATAAAACATTTCTTTTTCGACATTAATGCGGGATGGAATTTAAAAACTATTATGCAGGAATGGCTGGTCAATTACGAACTTCCGCCTACTGATCCAAGATATAGAAGTTCCGACTACAAGATATATTCCGCTTTAGCTGTTTCAGCAGCGGCTATGTATAGATACAATAGAAAATTTGCTTCCGGTATAGGACTGGATTATGTTTATACTCCTTACATTAACGATATTAAAAAGGCGGATATGGAAAGAGGAGCAAAAGGATATGAATATAACAGACATTCTTTAGGAATTGCACTAAAGCACAATGTTTATTATAAAAGTTTGTCCCTGGACCTAAGTTTAGGATATTATCTGAAAAGGGAAATGGGAGCATTGGGGGTATTATTAGACAAGCCTTATTATGAAACTGTAGGTCTGAAATATTATTTGCCTTTTATAAATAATGTTTATGTCGGTTATAATGTCAAAGCTCATCTGCTTTCAGCTGACAGCATGCAATTCAATATAGGAATGGAAATATAGCTGGATTAATACATAGATAAGTTGAATTGGGAATATAGCAGTACTGAAAATATCAAAAAATTGAGAACATCAAAGAATTGAGAACATCAAAAAATTGAAAATATCCAGTACTGAAGATATCGAAGAAACGAAAATAAAGCGTGATTGTGGAGTTTAATATAATCACAATTTATTTTTCAGAACCCTCTCTCAATCCTTTTTACCGCAAGGTGGTGACCAAATGATGCCGCCTTACGGTACCACTTTATAGCCTCATCCATATCTGTTTTTCCTGTCCAACCTTCTTCATACGCCTGTCCTATGCGATACATGGCATAATAATCTGTAGATTTTCTATACGCCTCAAAAGCCTTTGGAAGTGATGCCGGAAGACTTCCGCACCCTTTGCGGTACAAGTCGCCCAAATTGCTGGCTGCATAGAGTGTATCGCCGTGGGATACAGCTTCACTAAACCAGAATTCAGCCTTATAACCGTCCACCGGTACTCCTATACCTTCCTGATATATAGTTCCCAAATCATTCATTACTACACCTGTCAAATCGGGATTCTGACCTCTTAGGTATCTGCCGGCAAGGTCAAGAAGCATTTCTATATCCTCACGCGAATAACTTTCCCATGTTTCAGAGCCGTCGACTTGCCACGATTTTACACGACCTATAGAGACATGCTGCGGCACGTCTGCTTCAAAGGCATCCGGATTTGCCTCGTAGGCCATTGAATATGAATCATACTCGGATGCAGCTTCCTCGGGTGTAGATACAGGAACAATACCTTTCTTTATTATGTACTGAATATATCCGTGTATGCGGGGAGTAGATGAATATATGCTTACTCCAAATTCGGCAAGGATTTCTTTCGAAATATAACTATTGGGAACGAGTGGCAAATCAATATAATATTTGGGCAGGATGCTTAAAGTGGACTTCAGTAATGCTACCTCCTCCCCTATACTGTCGGCCGCCCAATTCTCACCATATTCCTCGAATACGGATTTTCCTTCTATGTACAGATGCTCTCCATTGATATACTGATTCAGACAATCGGCCAGATAAGGGAAGAATCTGTAATCATCGAAAGATGACATAAGATCTATTTCAACTTCAAAACTATCGGAATTATAATCGGCTATGACAAAACAGGTTGTAGAATAGCCATCACGGTAGACATAATAGAATGTACAGTCGCTCTCACTGTCGTATTCAATATTTCTAATGAGAAGGGGCACATCTAAGGTTTCAATAAAGGCATCGATATTGAAATCATCCAAAGAAGAGAAACTGCCGGTATTTACAGATTTATAATCAGCTTTATCTGAATTGGCAGTATTTCTTTTTTTTCTTAAAATTGAAATATATTTGGTCATAAATAAAAGAATATAATCTTGTAATCTTGTTGAAGAATAAAAATAGTAATATAATTACGACAAAAGAACAAAAGTACAAAAAATTAGATGTAAAAGAAATAGATGTAAAAAAATATAGAAAAAAGTATAGAAGTAAAAAAAATGCGGTTCTGATTCAAAAGTAAACAATGAAATCAGAACCGCTTTTATGCTATTATGTATTATTATTTTATAAGAGACTTAAGGATTAATTAATATCCAAGTTCTTTTTCAAGAGCTTCGTAATCAGCCTTATTGAGCTTCCAGTAGATTCTCAACAAGAACTGTCCCCACAAAGCCTTGTTGTCTGGAGCAAGTTCCTTAGCCTTTTCGTAGTATGGCTGTGCCTTAGCATAAAGTTCTTTTACCTTAGCTTCACCTTCTGCATATTTAGGATCATCCATTGTAAGCTTAGAGTTTTCTTCTTCGATGTCCTGACCTGGGAAGAAGTAGCAGTCACCTATCTTAGCGTTAGCTTCAGCTACGAAACCGTCGTTCTTAGCGATAATCTGGTTAAGAGTTGCGATAGCGTTTTCGTAATCCTTGTTTTCATACTGAAGTACACCCTTTACATACATGAAGTAAGCAGATGGGTTATTTGCGATGATGTTGTCGATTTCTGCCAAAGCTTCCTTAACCTGACCTTTCTGGATATAGTTGTCCATAAGGTTACCTACGAAATATTCCTGTGATGGGAAACGTTCAACACCTTCCTTGATAGTTGCAAGCCATTTAACTGAATCCTTAGCTTCTTCTGACTTGTATACTTCAGCCATACACATCAAAGATCTGTAACCTTCTTCTTTGTGAGCTTTACCAAGTTCTGCATATTTCAATACAAGGTCATTCTTCTTAAGTGAGTTAGCTGCAAGTACAGCATAGTTTGCGATAAGTGGAACAAGAGTATCGTTCTTAACAGCCTCAACGTCTGTGAAAATTGGAGCGTTTACTGCATCGCAATACAATCCGAAGAACTTCAATGCGTTAGCATAGTTTCCTGCATTATATGCTTCAGACCCTGCATTTGTCAGGTTAGGACGTACAGCAAGAAGATCTTTAGAAAGTTTCTTTCTCAGTTTAGCTTTCTTAAGTTCACCTTTAGCAACCTTTTCCTGTTCCAATTCATCACATTTTGTGTAATATTCGAACATTTTGCCCAAGCTGCTATACAATTTTGCAGTGTCTGCCTGACCGCCAGGTAAGTAAAGCTTCATATTTTCATCATCATAGATAGCTTTCTGGAAATCACCTGCAAGTTTCCATGTTTCAGGATCGGCACCTGTAGTAGGATCAGCCAAAGCTGGTTCGATAATCTGAGCAGCCTTAACAGGATCACTCTTAGCTGATTTAGCTTCTTTCACAACACTTTCCTGTGCTGATACTGCGCATGTTGCAAACAACACTGCAGCTGTAAGTAATACTTTTTTCATAACGTTTAATTTTTAGTAAGTCAAATTCTTGATAATTAATTTCTTGTTGGGTTGTTTATTCTTCAGGAGAAATAACTTCATCAGATGAATTATCGCCATCAAATGCATTTTCATCATCTGACAAGTTCTCATCTTCAGTCAAGTTTTCATCTTCAGGAGATATTATATCGTTATCGGCTGAATCTACGGCATTGCCAGGCAATACAGTTTCCTCATCGTTTTCCTCCTCTTCCGGCTGTGAAGTAACCTTACAAACAGAACCTATACTATCGTTACGTTTCTCGAGGTCGATAAGTTTCACACCCTGAGTGGCACGTCCCATGATACGGAAGTCGGATACCTTAACACGGATAGTAATACCCGATTTATTGATAATCATAAGGTCGTTTTCATCGGTTACCGACTTGATAGCAACAAGTGAGCCGGTCTTTTCTGTGATGTTGAGAGTCTTCACACCCTTACCGCCACGGTTGGTCTTACGGTAGTCTTCAATTTCAGAACGCTTGCCATAGCCATTTTCAGAAACCACCATAATAGTTTCCTTCTGCACGTCCTTGATACAAATCATACCTATAACCTCATCCTGTCCGTCTTCATCGAGAGTGATACCACGTACACCTGTAGCGGTACGTCCCATTTCGCGAACGGCACTTTCGTGGAATCGGATAGCACGACCATTACGGTTGGCTATAACGATTTCATTATTTCCGTTGGTCATGCGCACCTCGATAACCCTGTCGTCTTCACGTATAGTGATAGCATTGACACCATTCTGGCGCGGACGGGAATACTGTTCGAGCAAAGTCTTCTTGATAACACCCTGCTTAGTACAGAACAGCACATAATGACTGTTGATAAACTCCTTATCGTTAAGATTCTTCACGCGCAGATAAGCAGTAACGGCATCATCGGCATCGATATTAAGCAGATTCTGTATTGCGCGGCCTTTAGAGGTCTTGTTGCCTTCAGGAATTTCGTACACCTTAAGCCAGTAGCACTTACCCTTCTGAGTAAAGAAGAGCATAGTATTATGCATTGTGGCAGGATAAATATGTTCTATAAAGTCCTCATCACGTGTTTCACTACCCTTAGAACCTACCCCACCGCGATTCTGAGCGTGGAAGTCGGCAAGAGGAGTACGCTTGATATATCCCATATGAGAAATAGTGATAACCATTTCATCATCGGCGTAGAAATCTTCAGGATTAAACTCTTCGGAAGCATATACAATTTCAGAGCGGCGCTTGTCACCATATTTCTCCTTCACCTCTATAAGTTCGTCCTTGATGACCTTCATACAGAGTTCATCATTAGAAAGGATTTCCTGATAATATGCAATCTGCTTCATAAGTTCCTCATATTCTGCATGAAGCTGATCCTGCATCAGACCGGTGAGCTGGCGCAGACGCATTTCCACGATGGCGCGTGCCTGAATTTCAGTCAGGCTGAAACGTTCCATAAGGTTGGCAATAGCCTCGTTAGGAGTTTTGGCGGCACGGATAATACGTATTACCTCATCGATATTATCGGAAGCGATGATAAGGCCTTCGAGGATATGAGCACGTTCCTGAGCCTTGCGCAAATCATACTTAGTGCGGCGTATAACCACCTCATGACGATGTTCTACAAACAGGCTGATAAGGTCCTTAAGATTAAGCAGACGAGGACGTCCCTTGACAAGAGCGATATTGTTAACCCCGAAAGAAGTCTGCAGTGCAGTCATCTTGAAAAGCTTGTTGAGCACCACACTCGCGTTGGCATCACGTTTCACATCGATGACGATACGCATACCTTCTCTGTCGGATTCGTCGTTCACGTAAGAGATACCTTCTATTTTCTTGTCGCTTACGAGAGAAGCTATACTTTCAATAAGTTCCTTCTTGTTGACATTATAAGGAATCTCGTTGACAATGATTTTATCATGATTAGTATGAGTCTCAATTTCAGTTTTTGCGCGCATTACAACACGTCCGCGACCGGTTTCGTAAGCATCCTTCACTCCGCTTATACCATAGATATAACCTCCGGTAGGGAAATCAGGAGCCTTGACATACTGCATAAGTCCGTCTATATCAATGTCATTATTATCGATATAGGCTATACAGGCATCAATAACCTCGGCCAAGTTGTGAGTAGGCATATTTGTAGCCATACCTACGGCGATACCCGATGCACCGTTCACCAGCAAGTTAGGTATACGGGTAGGCATAACAGTAGGTTCCTGCAAGGTATCATCGAAGTTGTTCTGGAAGTCAACAGTTTCCTTGTAAAGATCCTGCATCATTTCCTCACCAATCTTCTTCAATCGTGCTTCGGTATAACGCATGGCAGCAGGGCTGTCACCGTCCACCGATCCGAAGTTACCCTGTCCGTCGACAAGCGGATATCGCATAGCCCAGTCCTGAGCCATACGTACCAGAGCTCCATACACGGACGAGTCACCATGAGGGTGATATTTACCAAGCACTTCACCTACAATTCTGGCAGATTTCTTATACGGTTTATCAGATGTATTTCCAAGTTCCATCATTCCGTAAAGAATACGGCGGTGAACAGGCTTGAAACCATCTCTTACATCAGGAAGGGCGCGCGCCACGATTACCGACATGGAGTAATCGATGTACGACGACTTCATTTCCTCTTCGATGTTAATTTTTATAATTCTGTCTTGTTCTTGCATTTAAAACAAATTTAATTATACATCTCTCACAGTTTGCGCAAACCATTTCAAAGGCTTACGAAAAACCATGCTAAAGTACTACTTTTAGCCGATATACGAAACTTTTTACACAAAAATATGGACATCTTTAAGCTTTTTTACTCTTAATAGGACATTAACTGCAAATAAAGCATGCCATAATCAAACAAAGAGAGCACACATTATCTATTTATCATAAAGACGATATATTTATTGCAAACACTCACACATATATATATTTTTATTAAAAAGAATAAACATATATTCCAAAAAAAGTAAACATATACACCAATCATTTTTTATTTATATCTTTGCAACTTGAATAAGAGATGAAAAGGAAAAAAACTGAAGAAGAAAAACTGAAGAAGAAGAAAAACTGAAGAAGAAGGAAGTGAAAAGAAAGATAGATGAAAGGAAAGAAGTGAAAAATATGAATGACTTTACATACACAAAAGAAGCGGATAATATAATAAGATACAGCAAGGAAGAAGCCGGAAGGACACACTCCGACAGTGTCAGACCGGAACATCTGCTATTAGGTATTATCAGAGACGGCAACAACAAGGCTTTCGACATTCTGAAAAGTCTGTATGTAGACATTAAAGGATTAAGGAAACGACTTGAAGAGCTTCTCGGCGAGTTTCCCGAATCGGACATAGAACTGCGGGATTTAAGATTCAACGATTTATCAACTAAAATATTAAGACTCGGCATACTTGAAGCAAAAATAGACAACAAGAACGAATTTGATGCCGAACACATTCTTTTAGGAATTATGAGAGATAACTACAATAATGCAAATAAGGCACTCGATGAGAACGAGGTGACCTACAACAAGATAAGAGAGAGAATGAGAAATCTTTTATCGGACAATACAAAATCCTATCCTACTTCGGGGATGAGCTTCGATGAAGACGAAGATGAAGATGAGGGTATAGGAAGAAAAGGAAGCGGGATGAACAAATATAATCCCGGAAACGAACTTGGAAGGAATCAGGCTACTCATACTTCGAATTCTTCGAAGGACAAGCAGCAGGGCGACAGGGAAAGCAAGACTCCAGCACTCGACAATTATGGTATCGACCTTACTCGTGCCGCAGAAGAAGGCAAACTCGACAAGGTGGTGGGACGCGAAAAAGAAATAGAGCGTGTAGCACAAATCCTGAGCCGTAGAAAGAAGAACAACCCTGTGCTCATAGGAGAACCGGGAGTGGGAAAATCGGCTATAGTTGAGGGACTTGCCATCAGAATAGCCGAAAAGAAGGTCTCAAGACTGCTTTTCGACAAGAGAGTGGTAATGCTCGACATGACATCGGTAGTGGCCGGCACAAAATACCGCGGACAGTTTGAAGAACGTATTCTCGGTATTATTAACGAAGCGAAAAACAATCCTGATGTAATTCTTTTCATCGATGAAATTCATACCATAGTAGGTGCTGGTTCGGCTGCGGGCTCAATGGATGCCGCAAATATTCTGAAACCGGCACTCGCAAGAGGTGAGATTCAGTGTATAGGTGCCACTACGCTTAATGAGTACAGACAGTCGGTTGAGAAAGACGGTGCCCTGGAAAGACGATTCCAGAAGGTCATGGTAGAGCCTACCACAGCCGATGAGACTCTTCAGATTCTTATGAATATCAAGGAACAGTATGAAGAGCATCACAACGTAAACTATACCGACGAGGCCATTAAGGCTTGTGTCCGCCTCACAGAAAGATATATTACCGACAGAGCGTTCCCCGACAAGGCTATTGATGCCATGGACGAGGCCGGTTCGAGAGTGCATATTAATAATGTATCTGTGCCGAAAGCTATAGAAGAACAGGAAAAACTGGTGGAAGAAGCTAAGGAGAACAAGCATGAGGCCATCAGACTGCAGAACTTTGAGATGGCTGCAAGCCTGCGCGACAAGGAGAAATTCCTGCAGAACGAGCTTGAAGAGATGAAGCGAGAGTGGACTGAAAAGATGAAGGAAAACCGTGTAACAGTCGACAAGGAGCAGATAGAGGATGTGGTTTCCATGATTTCGGGAGTTCCTGTACAGAAAATGGCCGACTCGGAAGGTGCCAAGCTAAAGAGAATGAAAGATGTACTTACATCGAAGGTTATTGGACAGGACGAGGCAGTGGATACTCTTGTAAGGGCTATCAAGCGAAGTCGTGTAGGACTTAAGGACCCTAACAAGCCTATAGGTACATTCCTCTTCACAGGTCCTACCGGTGTGGGTAAGACTCATCTTGCCAAAGCCCTGGCTGAAGAAATGTTCGGTTCGAAGGATTCTCTTATCAGAATAGACATGAGTGAGTATATGGAAAAATTTGCAGTGTCGAGACTGGTGGGAGCGCCTCCGGGATATGTGGGATATGAGGAAGGCGGACAGCTCACTGAAAAGGTGCGCCGCAAGCCCTACTCTATCATTCTGCTCGACGAGCTTGAAAAAGCTCATTCCGATGTTTTCAATCTCCTGCTTCAGGTGATGGACGAAGGCAGACTTACCGACAGCAACGGACGTACTGTGGATTTCAAGAATACTGTAATAATCATGACATCCAACGTCGGCAGCCGTCAGTTGAAAGATTTCAGTAAGGGCATAGGTTTCAATGCTGTGATAAAGCAGGATGATCCCGACCACTCAAAGACAGTTATCCGCAAGGCTCTCGACAAGGCTTTTGCTCCGGAATTCATTAACCGTATAGATGAGATTATATCTTTCCGCCAGTTGGATATGGATGCCTTGGTCAAGATTACGGAAATAGAATTGAGCGGTTTGTTCAAACGTGTGGAAGCCTTGGGTTACAGCATTTCCATAACTGATGATGCCAAGAAGCTTATTGCAAGGAAAGGTGAAGATGTGCAGTATGGTGCACGCCCTCTTAAACGTGCCATCCAGAGTAATATTGAAGACAAACTGGCAGAAATTCTTATGGAAGATGAGGCCGAAAACTGTCATGATATTCTTATTGGGACAAGTGAAGACGGCAAGGAGATTGCCATCTCTATGAAGTAATATTACTTGCATATATCAGACATATAGTAACATAATACTATATTACTACATATTTTTTACTGCGTATATTTTATTATAAAGTATATGATGATAAGCCAATGAAGTATTGCGGCAGGTGCCGTGGTATTTCGATATAAGTCGGAAGGCCGTACGATATAAATGGGAAACCCGTACCATTTAAGTCGTACGGCCTTCCGACTTATATCGTACGGGCGTAGTTGTTTGTGATATACAGAAAAATGCATTATATTTGCATTATTGAGTGCGATTATTAAGAAAAAGGCTGTTCCGGAAGTTAACAAGGAAATCTAACCATTTATATAGAACACCAGTAGCAGTATTTCTTATTCTCATAATATGAGATATAGATAAAATAAGATTCTGAATACATCGCATTTTTTTAATGAACTTATTTAACCTTATTAAAATAAACTATTTTATAAATAATGGCAAAATTTAAAACCCAAAGAAGTAAAGCTCATGTACTGACTTTCTGCGGATTGGCAACCGTAAGTGCGGCAATGCTGTGGGGCTGTGCAGGAGCCGGAGCATCGACAGAGGATTTCGTGCGCTCCAATTATTACACAAGAGGCATAGGACAGTATCCGGGAAATCCTTCGGAGGATTTTTCTCCTGAACTTATTCCGGACGCATCTTACAGAAACATCGCTTTGAACCGTACAGCATACCAGTCGTCGAGCTACGACTATAACCTTGTGGCCCAACTGATAACAGACGGCATTATAACTGATGCCCAGCCTCAGTACCTTAATCTCAGCACACCCGACGGCGACAAGCCTAAAAGGGAACGTGAATGGATGATTGACCAGGGACCTTATTCGCGTAATGTCACTGTGGGAGAAAACACATATTTCCTGTTCTCGCTGAATAATTACTCTAAGAAAGCCGACCAGATTTACATGAGAGGTTCTGTAGCTTATCACGCCGATAAAGCTAAGAACGGATATGAAATAGTGTGTGAAGGCTCTAACGACGGCAAAACATGGGACGTACTTGGAAAATCGGCCGGAAAAGGACTGCCGGGTACTGCTTCATCGTTTATGATGCACTCCGACCCTAACAAGCAGAGTGAGAAGGGAGACTTGCCGGTACGTATCATCGACCAGACTATTTCTCTCGACAAGACAGGCGACTATTCTTACTACAGAGTAAGCTTCAGAATGGACGGAGCCGCATACTGGACTATCATGGACATGAATTTCATGTACCAAAGTGAAATTGTGGAAATGAAACCTTCACAATTCTTCAACTCTGCATGGATGAGTGCTTCCGATAAGGAGGAATGGGTATATGTTGACCTTGGAACTGTCTCTTCGTTCGACAAGGTGGTACTGCACTGGGTGAATAAAGCTGCCGGAGGAAAGATACAGACATCGGATGATGCGGTACAGTGGACCGACCTTGCAGAGCTTCCTGGAGGAGATTCTCTTACAGACGAAATCAGTGTGAAAGGTAATGCCCGCTATGTAAGGGTTCTGATGGAAAAAGGCAGTGGCAACAACTCTCATTATATTTTAAGTGAAATTGAAGTGATGGGTAAAGGCGGACTGAAGCCGCAACAGGCTGCCCAGCCTTCGGCCGTAAATGGCGAAATAATGCTTTCTGGTGGAAACTGGAGGTTGCAGCGTGCCTCTGAAGTTTCGGCAAAGGGTGAAGAGATTTCCACTCCGGAATTCAACCCCGAAAACTGGATTGTGGCTACTGTTCCGGGTACCGTGCTTACAAGCTACAAGAATATAGGTGCTGTTCCTAATCCTAACTATGCTGATAATCAGTTGTGTATTTCGGAATCGTTCTTCTATTCCAACTTCTGGTATCGCAATGAATTTGATGTGCCTGCCGATTTCAAGAAAGACCGTGTGTTCCTTAATTTCGACGGAATTAACTGGAAAGCCAATGTGTATCTCAACGGCAAGAAGGTGGGACGACTGGAAGGTGCATTTATTCGCGGCAAATTTGATGTGACAGAGAATATTGTGGCCGGACGTAACGTGGTGGCCGTGGAAATAATCAAGAATAATCATATAGGTGCCATTAAGGAGAAGAACAAACAGAGTACCGACTTCAACGGTGGTATTCTCGGAGCCGATAATCCTACATTCCATGCTACTATAGGATGGGACTGGATTCCTACTATGAGAGGAAGAAACATTGGTATCTGGAATGATGTGAAGCTTACTACTACCGGAATGGTTACAGTGGCCGACCCTCTTGTGGAAACCGTGCTTCCTCTGCCTGATACTACATCTGCAAAGGTTTCTGCAGAGGTTATTGTAAAAAACCACGACAACAAGAATGTGAAGGGTGTTCTTGAAGGTAAGATAGGCGACATCACATTCAGCCAGAGTGTGGAACTTGCCGCCGGAGAGGAAAAGGCTGTGAAATTCGATGCCGACAGCTTCGAACAGCTGAATATCAGAAACCCGCGCCTGTGGTGGCCTAAGGGATACGGAGAACCGTATCTGTATGATGCCAACTTCAACTTCAAGGTCGACGGTGCCGAAGGTATATCCGACTCTAAGGATTTCAAGGTGGGACTCCGACAGATGACTTTCAATGAAGACAATCATATTCTGAATATGTATATCAACGGCCGCCGCTTTATAGGAAGAGGTGGTAACTGGGGATTCAGCGAATCTAACATGAATTACCGCAAACGTGAATATGATATTGCTGTGGCTTATCATGCTGACATGAATTTCACCATTCTGCGCAACTGGGTGGGCATGATTGGCGATGAGGAACTTTATGAAGCCTGCGACAAGTATGGTATCATGGTATGGCAGGACTTCTGGCTGGCAAACCCTGCCGACGGACCAGACCCTTATTATCCGGAAATGTTTATTGCCAATGCCGAAGATTATGTAAGACGTATTCGCAGCCATGCTTCTATAGGAATATACTGCGGACGTAACGAAGGATTCCCTCCTGAGACTATCGACAAGGCTCTGAGAAGAATTGTCAAGGATGAGCACCCTGGATTGCATTATATTCCAAGCTCGGCCGATGATGTGGTGAGCGGACACGGTCCTTACCGTATGCTGCCTGCCAAGACTTACTTCACTCTTGAAACAGGAAACGACAAGTTCCACAGCGAACGTGGTATGCCTAACGTGCTTACATACGAAGGATTCAAACGTACTTATTCGCCTGAAGGCATGTGGCCGCAGTCGCACGAATGGGGTATGCACGATTATACCTTGGAGGGTGCTCAGGGGGCAACTTCCTTTAATGAGATAATAGCCAAAGGTTATGGAGAGGCGAATAATGCCAGGGAATTTACAGAAAAAGCACAGTGGGTAAATTACGACGGACACAG
This sequence comes from Phocaeicola sp., assembly GCA_034094155.1. Classification (GTDB taxonomy): domain Bacteria; phylum Bacteroidota; class Bacteroidia; order Bacteroidales; family Bacteroidaceae; genus Phocaeicola. The sequence continues at coordinate 5,932 of JAXEBI010000046.1, read as the reverse complement.
AAGTCTGTTCGAATCGCGCAGCAAAAACCGAATGGGACTGCTTATGTGGATGAGTCACTCGTGCTGGCCTTCTATGGTATGGCAGACTTACGACTACTATTTTGAGCCTACTGCCGCATATTTTGCCATAAAGAAAGCGTCCGAACCGCTTCACATACAGTGGAATCCGGCTTCGGATGAGGTTGAGGTGGTGAACTATAGTGCCGGCTCGAGAAAGAATCTCACCGCCAAGGTGCAGGTTCTTAATATGGATGCTACTGTAGCATGGGAAAAGGAAGTGAATATAGACAGTGACGAAGATACCACAAACAAGTGTATTAAATTAGAGTTCCCTGAAAACATTTCAAAAGTACATTTCATTAAGATGTGGCTTATGGAAGACGGTAAGGTTATTTCCGACAATTTCTATCACAGAAGTCTTGAGGAGAACAATTACCAGGATCTGAACAAATTAGGAAAAGTGAAACTTGTTTCTGAAGTGGAATCATCGAAAGATGAGAACGGAAACTGGACCGCTAAGGTGCAGCTTGAAAACACCAGCAATGTTCCTGCTCTTATGGTAAGGCTGAATGTTACAGGCGACAAGGATGGCGACCAGTTCTTGCCGGTATTCTATTCTGACAATTATTTTGCTCTGTTGCCGGGTGAAAAGAAATCGGTAAATATCAGATGGAAGGATGTGGATACAAGAGGTAACAATCCTGTGGTGAATATTACCGGTTTTAATGTGGAATAATCTGTACTTGGATTCTATCAGATAATTTTTAAAGCATAGATAGATTTTAAAGTATAGATAGATTTTAAAAAGCATAAAATGGCAGACCATAGTGTTATAACAGCACTGTTGGTCTGCCATTTTGGCATTTTATGACACTGTATAGTATATGGCATTCATTTTGTATGAATTGAATCAAAAAATATTTTGAATAATAAATCAGACAATAAAAAAATTAAAATATAAAACTATGCAAAAAGGTAATATCGGGGTTACAACAGAAAACATATTCACCATCATCAAGAAATTCTTATACAGTGACCATGAAATTTTTCTTCGTGAGTTAGTCTCAAATGCGGTAGATGCTACACAGAAACTTAAGACTCTTGCTTCGAAAGGTGAATTCAAAGGTGAGTTGGGCGATCTTACCATAAAGGTAAAATCAGAAAACGGTACTATAGTTATCTCCGACCGTGGTCTTGGTCTTACTGCCGAAGAAATAGACAAATATATTAATCAGATAGCTTTCTCTGGTGCTAACGACTTCCTCGAAAAATATAAAGACGACGCAAATGCCATTATAGGACATTTCGGTCTTGGTTTCTACTCTGCATTTATGGTGGCAAAGAAAGTGGAAATCGTTACAAAATCATATCAGGAAGGTGCCCAGGCTGTAAAATGGACTTGCGACGGAAGTCCTGAGTTTACTATTGAGAATATAGAAAAAGACGACAGAGGTACTGATATCATCCTTTATGTAGACGATGACTGTAAGGAATTCCTCGAAGAAGGAAGATTGATGGGATTGCTGAGAAAATATTGCAGATTCCTTGCTGTTCCTGTCGCTTTCGGAAAGAAGAAAGAATGGAAAGACGGTAAACAGGTTGATACAGATGAGGATAATGTTATCAATGATACTTGCCCTATCTGGACCAAGAAACCAAGCGAACTGAAGGATGAAGACTATAAGAAGTTCTATCGCGACCTCTACCCTATGTCGGACGAACCTCTGTTCTGGATTCATCTGAATGTGGACTTCCCGTTCAATCTTACAGGTGTATTGTACTTCCCTAAGATTAAGAGTAATATCGACTTGCAGAAAAACAAGATTCAGTTGTACTGCAATCAGGTATATGTAACCGACTCTGTAGAAGGTATAGTTCCTGACTTCCTTACTCTGCTTCATGGTGTAATCGACTCTCCGGATATTCCTCTTAACGTATCGCGTTCTTACTTGCAGAGCGATTCTAACGTGAAGAAGATTTCTACTTATATCACCAAGAAGGTAGCCGACAGACTTCAGTCTATCTTCAAGAACGACCGTAATGAGTTTGAATCTAAATGGGACGACCTGAAGATTTTCATCAACTACGGTATGCTTACTCAGGAAGATTTCTACAGCAAGGCTGAAAAGTTCGCATTGTTGAAAGATACAGACAGCAAGTTCTATACTCAAGAAGAATATAAGACTCTTGTTTCCGGAAATCAGACAGATAAGGACGGTAATCTTATATATCTGTACGCCAACAACCGTGATGAACAGTATGCTTATATTGATGCTGCTACAAGCAAGGGCTACAATGTCCTTATGATGGACGGACAGCTCGATGTGCCAATGATTAATATGCTTGAGCAGAAACTCGAGAAGACTCGTTTCACACGTGTGGACAGTGATGTTATAGACCGACTTATAGTGAAGGAAGACAAGAAAGGTGACGAACTGAAAGAAGATAAACGCAGTCTGTTGTCGACTGTATTCAACGGACAGTTGCCTAAATTGCTGAAGACTGAATTCCATGTTGAGACTCAGGCTATGGGTGAAAACGCATCGCCTATCATCATTACTCAGGCAGAATATATGCGTCGTATGAAGGATATGGCTAATATCCAGCCGGGTATGAGTTTCTATGGTGAAATGCCTGATATGTACAGCCTTGTACTCAACAGCGACCATAAGTTGGTTAAACAGGTTCTTGAGGATACTGAATCATCATGTGCTGAAAAGCTCATTCCTGTAGAATCTGAAATAGCAATGCTTACACTGAGAGAGAATGAACTCAACAAGGCTCATGAAGGCAAGAAGGACGAGGAAATTCCTGTTGCCGAAAAAGATGAGCTGAAGGATGTGGAAAAGAAACTCGAAGAGCAGAAGAACAAGAAGAATGATATTCTTAATGAATATGCTGCGGGCAACAAGGTGGTTCACCAGCTTATTGACCTTGCTCTTCTTCAGAACGGAATGCTTAAGGGTGAAGCTCTTATAAACTTCGTGAAGAGAAGTATTGATATGATTTAAATTCTATTTTATTTGGATATTAATTAGGGTTTTAAATTTAAGATACTAATTTAAGATACTAATTATTAAAGATATTAATCAAGGGTTTAAGCCTGCCGGTGTTTTTATGCCGGCAGGCTTTTATTTTATTTAAATATTACTTGGGCATTAATTGGTTATAAATATATTTTTTGTAACTTTGGTTATTGAAAAAACATATTATACAGGCATTTATTAAAACACTCACACTACATGAAAAAATTTTTCTTTTTTCTATTGACTTCAATAATCATTTCCTTTGGCTATAACGGCATCGGACTCAATACACTTTATGCTCAGAAAGTAGGACTTGTGCTCAGTGGTGGCGGAGCAAAGGGTATGACTCATATAGGTATTATCAGGGCTTTGGAGGAAAATAATATACCTATCGACTATATTACAGGTACGTCTATGGGAGCTATAGTGGGTTCTCTGTATGCCATGGGGTATTCGCCCGATGATATGGAGAAGCTTATCAAGTCGCCAAGTTTCAAGAGATGGTACTCGGGAGGAATTGAGGAAAATTACATGTATTATTTCAAGATGAATCCTCCTACACCTGAATTCATTAACATAAAAGTGTCAAAGGGAAATATGATGAATAAGGTAAAGACACAGTTTTTACCTACAAGCTTTGTCGACCCTATCCAGATGAATATCGTGTTTGTGGAGCTTTTCGGTCAGGCTACAGCGCAGTGCCGCGGAAACTTCGACAAGCTTTTTGTTCCGTTCAGATGTATCGCATCTGATGTGTACAACAAAAAGGCTCTGATAATGAGTAGTGGTGACCTTGGTGATGCCGTAAGAGCCTCAATGAGTTTTCCGGGTATGTTCAAGCCTATAGAGATTGATTCTGTTCTGGCTTATGATGGAGGTATTTATGACAATTTCCCGGTAACAACCATGATTGAAGATTTTCATCCGGATATTATTATAGGTAGTGTGGTAAGTTCAAACCCAAGCAAGCCTAAAGAGGGGGACATAATGAGCCAGCTTGAAAATATGGTTATGCAGAAAACAGACTATTCAATACCCGACTCAATGGGGATTTTAATGACTTTCAAGTATACCGACGTGAGTCTGATGGATTTCGACAGGTTTGATGAACTGCATGATATTGGATATAACAGAACCATACAACTTATGGATTCTATCAAACAGAGAATTTCAAGAAGAAACAATTTCAGGACTCTTGAAAGAAAGCGTGTTGATTATAAGATGTCGCTTCCGGAAATGAAATTCAGGAAAATTATTATTCATGGCGCCGATGACCAGCAGAAAAGGTATATCCGAAGAGGATTCCATACTTCAGATGATGAGATTTTTACCATGGAGGATCTTAGAAAAGGGTATTTCAGACTGCTTTCTGACAATATGATTTCTGAGATTATACCTAAGGTAGAGTACGATTATATTGACAAGACTTTTACTTTGCATCTTAAGGTTACCATGGCCGACAAACTGTGGCTTAAAGTGGGAGGTAATGTAGGCTCCAATGGTGCCAACCAGATTTATCTTGGTGCTACGTATCATGATCTTGGGAGCTACTCTAAGGAGTTTTCAATAGATGGTCAACAGGGGCAGATTTATAATAACCTTCAGTTGTCGGGCAGAATAGACTTGCCTACTACTATTCCTACTTCGTATAAACTTGTGGCTTCACTTTCTTCATTCGACTATCTGAAACAGGAAAGGTTGAGCAACCAGAGAAACAGCCCTATCTTCAACAATAAGAAGGAGCAGTTTGTGAAATTATATTTCAACATGCCGTTCTTGAGCAAACATAAGGCTGAGTTCAGTATCGGAGTGGCCGGACTGGTGGACCAGTATTACCAGACAAATATCATCGATTTCTCGAATGCCGTAAAAGACAGAAGTAATTATTCTATCCTCGGAGGTAGTGTGGCTCTCGAAGGAAATACTCTGAACGGGAAGCTTTATGCCACTGAAGGGAAAAAAGACAGGCTGGCCGCTCATATATATTCGGGCACTGAGAAATATAAACAGGGAATAGGTACCGACCCGTATAATGGGGAATATAATTATACTCAGGCATGGCTGCAGATTTCATATGAAATGGAGAAATATTTCAGATTGAAGAACAAATTCAGAATGGGTTCGTATGTTCATGCGTATTATTCTTCAAGAAATTTCAGTAATAATTATAGGGCTACTATGATGCAGGCCGGAGAATTCTCGCCTACCGTGCATAGTAAGATTACATATAATGAGGCTTTCAGAGCCAATCAGTTTATCGGACTTGGTGTGATGCCTATTTATGAGTTCAGCTCGATGTTTCATGCTCGCCTGGGAGTTTATGGATTTATGCCTTTCTTCCCTATCGAACCTGATGAAACGAATAAGGCAAAGTATGGCAAAACTTTAAGCAAAATTGAGTATATCACTGATTTGTCTTTGGTGTTAAGACTTCCGTTCGGCTCTGTATGTGCTTATGCCAATTATTATAGTTCACCTAAAAACAACTGGAATATCGGTATTTCATTAGGATGGCAGATTTTTGGAGAAAGGTTTATGCAATAACTGTATGTGTTATCTTTTAAAGTATATTTCAGGCAGATTCTTACAGATTTATAAAATTAATTGAAAAAAAAACAGGAGAAAATTTGCATATATAAAAAAAACTCCATACCTTTGCACCCGTTAAACAAAAAGAGATGGCCGCGTAGCTCAACTGAATAGAGTAGCTGACTACGGATCAGCCGGTTACAGGTTTGAATCCTGTCGCGGTCACTCAACTTGATTTGACATTTATTGTATAGTGTTTGGCCGCGTAGCTCAACTGAATAGAGTAGCTGACTACGGATCAGCCGGTTACAGGTTTGAATCCTGTCGCGGTCACTCAACTTATCTGACAATTTATTGTATACGTTTTTTGGCCGCGT
>JAXEBI010000045.1:0-2384 GCA_034094155.1 Phocaeicola sp. | reverse complement strand
TGTAAGGATAATCCTGTCCGTTTATACAAATTAGCGTATTTTTTTAAGAAATATTCTGCAAATGTCGCTATGTCTTCTTTACGGTGTCGTAAAGGAGGAATTTCTATTTGTATAGTGTTTATACGATAAAATAAATCCTCACGGAAATGAGCTTGCTTTACCATTTCAAGTAAATTTCGATTAGTAGCGGCAATTAATCGTATGTCAATTGGAATCTTTTTATTACTACCAAGTCTGGTTATTTCTCTATTCTGTAAAGCAACTAATAACTTTGCTTGCAATCCTAAAGATAAGTTCCCAATTTCATCAAGAAAAAGTGTACTTCCATTTGCCGCTTCAAATTTACCTATTCTACTCTCGTATGCATCCGTAAAAGCTCCTTTTTCATGTCCAAACAATTCACTTTCAAATAATGTTTCACTGATAGATCCCATATCGATATTAAACATTTCATACTGACTGCGAAGAGACAAACGATGAATCTCTCGAGCTAATACTTCTTTGCCTGTACCATTTTCACCAAAAATTAAGATGTTTGCATCTGTTTTGGCTACTTTAGTTACAAGTCTTATTATTTTCATCATCGCTGGAGAATGGCCAATAATCATTCCTGGTTCACTAGCTCCTTTAATAGAATTAGCAGGTAATTTATGTTTTGCTTCTTGTAATGTAGTTTTTATTTTTGATATCAAGTTGTCATTATTCCAAGGTTTTAATACAAAATCTGCTGCTCCACTTTTTAATGATTTTACAGCAAGATCAATATCTCCATAAGCCGTTAGCATAATAACTGGTAGTTCAGGTCTAATTTCATGTATGCGCTGGAGCCAAAACAAGCCTTCATTACCTGTATTAAAACCAACAGAAAAATTCATATCTAAAATGACTAAATCAATTATGAATTCATCTAAAATAGAAAATATCTTATTGGGATCAGATACAGTCTCTATTTTCTCAAATTCTCTTTCCAAGAGAAGCTCTAGAGAAGTTAATACGCTTTTGTTGTCATCGACAATTAGAATAGTACCAGTTTGCATATGTTCTTTTTTTAAAGGTAAAAATACCTATTTTACAGATTTCGAACAAAAAAACGCCTAAATATTTGACACTTCAGAAATTTTATTTATGCCCCTTTCTTAATTTTTATAATTATAATGATGTTTTTGTGGAAGAACAACTAAAATAACACAAGTGGAATTATTCTTTGTGTACAAAAATTGTTTCTTAAGAAAAGACTAAACCAAAAATCCTATAATAAATATAAGTTTTTAACTGAAATTCAATCAAAATGTAAGTTTTCTGGGATTTGTGGAGTTTAAGATAAGAGCGATATGTACATACATCATTTTAGTGTCAAAAAGATAGACGTTTATACGTCAACAAATTGGACGTTTAGTCTTGTTTTAATTTTATAAATCCCTAATTATCAATATATTAAATCGATGGCACGCAATTTGTCTCATATAATGCAAATAGAATAATATAAAGTAACCGATATGAGTTTTGAAACATCTATTAGGCAATGTTTGTTGATATTTTTATCGATTTGTTATTTCGTTTTGCCTGAAATTAGTAATGCACAATCCGAATGGACTGAATCTGAATGTATACGATATGCAATTGAGCATAATTTACGGATACAAAATAAAAAGTTAGATACTAAAATTGCCAATACAGATATTATAGCTGCTTATGGTAATTTTTTACCTTCAATTAGTACTGTCAGTGTATTGCGAAAGCAATTTGGACATTCCATAGATCCATTAACCAACCAATATACTTCTGAGTCTTTTTTAGAAAATACAATCGGGCTAAATATTTCTCTTCCAGTATTTGAAGGCTTTTCGCGTATTGATAAATTGTTGTTTTATAAAATGAACAAAAAAATTAATGTGTTGTCAAGTAAAGTGGAAGAAAATAATTTGGCTTTTGAAGTTTTAGAAGCATTTTATCGTTATTCTTTTGATAAAGAAATGCACAAACTTGCAGTTGAACAACGGAAACTAAGTGAATATTATTGCAGGCAGATGATGGAATATGCTGATTTAGGAATACGTTCCCTTTCCGACTTACAAGAAGTAAAAGCACGCTTACAATCCGATGTTTATCAAGAAACGGTGAAATCTAATAATTGCAATTTTTCTCTATTAACTCTGAAAGAACTTATGAACATTAAAGAGACTGATACATTGTCTATTGTCATCACAGAGAGTAGGATGGATATAACTGACAGTCTTTTAAACTTAAATGAACTATATTCCATTTCCGAATTAACTCTTCCAGAATATCATATTATGAATATGAAAGAAAAAGCCTCTCGTAAACTATGGTCTATGGCAAAAAGAGTTTTTTACCCTTCAATTCGTCTGGAATTTAATTTAAAT
>JAXEBI010000044.1:0-11763 GCA_034094155.1 Phocaeicola sp. | reverse complement strand
GCCGCATGGCCTCCTAATACCCCTATAGATAGATATCGTGATTTGCTTCCTGACAGATGGAAGAAAACACAAAGATAGCCACCCAAAAATCTGGGCGGCTATCTTTTTATGTGGTGAACGCTATCGCGGACGGTTGTACCTATATAAGTCAAATACACTTTCTTATAATGTTAAGAAATTTATCAATTCAAAATAACACCGCTATTATCTGTAGGATTCTGTGTCAAAGTAGAACCAGAAGGATAAGAGTTTATAGCAGTCTGAGGTATATAGTATGTTACACGGTAATCTGTAGCTTTCACTTCCTCAAAAGCATTGTGAGGTCCAGGATATTCACGAGTCAATGATTTTCCATTTCTGAAAACATCATAACTTCTTTCTGCCTGATAAGCAAGTTCAAGCTGACGTTCCTTATCAACAAGTTCAGGAGCAGTCACTGCTGTAAATTCAGTATCACTATATCCTCCATTAACAATAGCACGACCTCTGACAAGATTTACATCCGCCATAGCTTCGGAAATTTTTCCCAACTTCACATATGCTTCTGCACGGTTGAGATACATTTCGTCAAGACGAGAAATGATTGGAGAATGCAACTGTGATTCAAGACCGTCTTCACGAGAACATTTCACAATGTAGAACATAGGGTGACCTTCTGACGTATCCATTTGATAATCCAACACGGCATTCGTATATTTAGTACCTTCGTAATCAATAGTATAATACCTTTCATTTTCATACGAAACTTTACTCAAATCAGTTTCCTGTCGTATCGTATATTCCTTATATGATTCATCCTTTTTTTCTCTATCACCTACCCAACAAATATTATCATCAATGTCTACCTTTAACTGCCTATAAACATATCCATAATCATTCTTGACAATAAATCTCAAAACTGGTATATAATTATCTTTATCATCTTTGCTATACTTAGGTTCGATAAAATGTGCTCTAGCATCAACAATAATTTTGCTGTCCGGACGCCAATCGTTAAGTCCTGTTTCATTCAGCATGTCAAGATATTTCGCACTGGCATACATTTCTCCCCAGCCCATACCGCCGATATTAGAATACATACCACCGATACCATAATAGTAGTCAAAACCAGGGAATTCAGCAGCAAGTCGCTTCACTACAAAAATAGACTCCTTATAGTTTTCAGGAGTAGTTCTTTCAGACTTCATGTAATCCTCCCTTGTAGCCCAAGCATCAGGCATTGCATTAATAACCTCATTTGCATACCATCTTGCAGAATCTGCGAATTCAATATTGGGATTTTCGTAAGTTCCACTCATAAACAAGTATACTTTTGAAAGCATAGCCTGAGCTGCTTTTTTAGAAGCATAAGCAGGTCCCTTATCCTCAGTAAGAAGACTTTCTGCTATTCTAAGGTCATTAATAGCCTGTTTGTATGACTCCTCCACTGTAGATCGGTCAGGCAAATGAAGATTGTCCAATTCTTCTTCACTAGGTGTACCGTTCACAATAGGAACACCAAGATTTTTGGTTGGAGCCTGATAATATGGTCTACCAAAAGCACGTGTAAGGTAAAAATACATCATACCTCTTACATAATAGCACTCCCCTTTACTGTTGCTATACTTTTCTTCATTTATATCATCAAGCATTTGGATTGCATTCGATGCCTGAGCTATAGCCTTGTAACCATAATCCCAGAATTGCTGAAGTCTACCGTTATTCGGAGTTCTATTATAAGTTATAAAACTAAAAAAGTCATCTGTAGAATGCTTATCTTTCATAATATTGTCACCGGCATATTCGCCAAGTCTGTGCATAGGATCCGACCATGTCTTCAACTGGGCATACATACCATCCACAAGATTACTTACAATTGCCTCCGGATTACCCTTTATCTGCTCCTCACTCATACTTCCAGTAGGAAAACGTTCTATATCGCAGGAAGTAAACATCAGCCCCGACAATGCCGAAGCTATAAATATATTTAAAGTTGATTTTTTCATACTCTTATTGAAACATTAGAAAGTTAAGTTAATACCAAACATAAATTTACGTGTGGAAGGATACAAGTCCGCACCTGCTGTACCGATATTCTTGTATGAACCTGTTGCTGCGTCATAACTAGCAGGAATTTCAGGATCTATTCCTGAGAATTTGGTTACTGTAAACAGATTTTCTGCAGTAAAGTATATTCTCATGTTTTCAATATAATATTTAGGTAATCTCAAGTTATAACCAACAGACAAAGATCTCAGTTTCAAATAGTCGCCATCTTCAAGGAATCTTGTAGAAGCCTTGTTTGAGTTACTTTTGTTTCCATAAAGAGCGACTGGATGAGTAGCTATATCACCAGGTTTCTCCCATCTTGTCCATCCGTCCTGAAGTTTCATCTGGTTACGGTCTGTGTACGCTCCGTCAGAGTCATATTCCAAACGAGAGTAGTTGTATATTTTTCCACCGACAGCAAAACCAAATGAAGCGGCCAAATCAATGTTCTTCCATGACACAAATGTATTGAAACCACCAAAGAGTTTTGGAGAAGTAGCTTCTGTCATCACCTCTTTAGCCTCGCTATAGTTAGAAGTAGTTTCACGACTACCCTCTTTATCGTTCTTATACCACAACGGCGCTCCTGTTTCTGTGTCCACACCAGCCCATTCTCTCAAGTAATATCTGTCGGCACCATATCCTACTTTAAGAACTTTTTGAGCAGCACCTGCAATATTTGTATCATTACCGCCACCACCAATAATCATCATATTTGGGTCATCACCATAAAGTTTTTCAATCTTGTTGATATTATGTCCCATATTGAAATCCAAACTCCACAACCAGTCTTTAGTACGTATAATGTCTCCACCGATTGTAAATTCAACACCCTTATTACGCATCTCTCCAACATTTTTCCAGCGGCTAGTTACACCAACCAAACCAGAAACCGGTACAGCATACAAAACATTTGATGTATACTTGTTATAATAGTCAAATATAATACGCAAACGGTTGTCAAACAAATTAGCATCAATACCTATACCTCCGGTATAAGTCTGCTCCCAAGTTAATTTCTTATTACCAACCTGGCTAATCAGAACAGTAGGTATTCCATTGTAATTTGAAGATACAGAGTAAAGAGAATATTGAGGATATTTTGCATAAGGGATATTACCAACAGAACCGTAAGATGCACGAAGTTTCAATACATCTACCCAGTCTGCCTTAAACCATTTTTCCTTATTGATATTCCATCCGGCACTTACAGAGAAGAAGTTACCATATTTTTTGTCATCACCGAAGTTTGAAGCACCATCTCGACGTACAGAAGCTTCTGCAAGGTATCTGTTGTCGTAAGTATAGTTAACTTTAGCAAATACAGACTGCTTAGCCCATTCTACTAAAGAGCCCTTTGTTTTCTCTGGAGTAGCAGTTGCATCAAGTACCTCAAAGCCAGAAACTATACCAGTACCTTGAGCACTTATTACCTTACTCTGAGTATCCATGAACTCATAAGCAAGCAAAGCCTGTACAGAGTGATTTCCAAACATCTTGTTGAATGTAAGATACTGGTTTGTATATCTCTGAACATAATTTGTCTGTTCTTCTGATATACGTCCCATTACTCCCGATGCACTCTCTGTACGAGGATCTGTATAAGAATTAGTAGATCTTCCATTCCATCTGAAACTGTTTACCGAAGTAAATTTTAACCAGTCTGTTATCTTGACATCAAAATCAAGATTTCCGCTAAACTCGTATGTACGAGCCTTAGTACGGTTACCATATTCTATGTCGTGAAGATAGTTATTCTGCGTAGAATTCACCCAACCACTATATCTGTCCGGTACGAGTTCTCCATTTTCATCATATGGGCTATCCCATGGTAACATATAATAACGTGCTGAATAATCATAAGATGCATCATTGGTATCTTTTATCGCGCCATAAACGTTGGGCTTTATAGTAAGCCATGAGAATGGCTTGTAGCTGGAACGGTAGCGCAATGTATATCTCTCATATTTATAACCTTTCACTGTACCCTCTTCACTATAGTATCCTAAAGAAAGATACGAGTTGATTTTCTCCCCACCTCCGGTAAGAGATATGCTATAATCTTGCGTAAAACCATTCTGCTGTGCAAGTTTTCCCCAATCGAAATTGTCGTTTCTCAACTCAGGAGTCCATCTTGGGAACGAGATGGAAGATGCGTTAGGGAATGAAGCAAAGTAGTCGTACAATTCAGCACCGTTCATCACCTCCATATTACCGTTTGTCAATGTACTTACACCAAGTTTTGCAGACACGTTGACCGACATTTTATCTCCCTTTCCAGATTTTGTGGTTACGATAATTACACCGTTAGCACCCTGAGAACCGTAGATTGCAGTAGAGGCAGCATCTTTCAAAATTGTCATATTCTCAATATCAGAAGGGTTTATAGATCCCGGATCTGAACCAACGATAACACCGTCAATAACCCATAGCGGAGTAGTACTACCGCTCAATGTAGCACGACCTCGGATCTGAACGGCACCACTTGATCCCGGTTTTCCTGAGCCTGGTGAAACATAAACACCGGAGACTTTACCATTAAGCATATTTTCTACATTAGGAGTAGTGATATCTTTCAATCTGCCTTCCTTTACTGTAGACATAGCTCCAGTCAAACTTTCTTTCTTTTGGGTACCGTAACCGACTACTACAACCTCATCAAGGGTTTCCGAATCTTCAGACAACGAAATATTCATATTTGCTGTTGCCTTCATTTCTATAGTCTTATAACCGATATAAGATATTTCCAACACTGAACCAACAGGAGCATCAAGAATAAACTTACCGTCTACGTCAGTAATAGTACCATTGGTTGTACCTTTTACAACAACATTGGCTCCAATTACCGGATCGCCGGTCTTCTTGTCAATAACTATACCTTTCAGTGTCTCAGTAACTCGATTTACAACTGTGTTTTCTACAGAACTCACGGTGTAATCATTAGCGATTGTCGGGAAGATTGAACATAATGCACTAGCGACAAATACTCCCCCCAGTTTTAAATGTGTCTTCATAGGATATAAATATAATTTATATGTTTTTCGCTACAAATATATATATTATTCATTACAAAACAAAAAATAAAGATATTTTTTCATTTATTAATAGAAATAATAGCTACAAATTAAATTTAATTATTTTTTAACTAATTGATTTGCAATAAAAATAAATATTATTCCTTAGACTTATAAGATTTAAGCAACTGACAACAGACTTACCCAACTAAAAACTTTTATTGACCTCCTCCATTCGATAAGCACAACCACCAAGTGAAAATGCGAAAGTTTATTTCAATTTGTTTCAAAAATTCCACTTGTCTCACTATAGATATTTTTTTGAAACAACCCCCTTAAGACAAAACCTAATACACTATGTATTAAAGATTTACAAAGAGATTCAACGACAAGCACATTCAAGACTATCAATCATGAAATGACCTTGAAATTGAGTGATAATTTGAGATTCTAAAAAAATGAAGGTATTTCACGTTCCTTTGACTGTACAGACAAAAATATGCCACTTTGTAATCACATAATAAAATAACTAAACAGAAAAGTAACTATTAAAAAGACCATAAATAAAGAAATCTCAAGATAAGTATAGAGTAAACGCGCATATACATACTATAAATATATAATATATATAAATAATAATCAAGTGATTACACAGTAAAGCGCCAAACATGACCACATAAGAAAGAAAGATAAGAATAAGACTAAGAAATAACATATTCAACCTTAAAATATCAAAACATAAAAATAAAGAAAAACGATTTGTCTCACAAAAATATCTATAGTGAGACAAGTGAAATTTTTGAAACAAATGAAACAAATTCCATTACTTCAAGCCTTAAATCCCAAATTGTGAAATTCTGTTTTTGAGAACCAAAGAAACATGCACTTTTCAGATAATTTTCTGATAGTTTCTATGGTTTAATTAAAATCCATCATCAACCTGTTATAGTCACGGTAGCCATCCGACTATAATAGTAAGGGCGTACGACTAAAGTGGGACGCCTGTACGACTTAAATGGGACGGGCGTACGACTTAAGTGGGACAGTAAAAACTTGACACGTCAAAACACGTCAAAATACGTCCTCGACAAATAAAAAAAATGTATAGTCATTCTGTTTAGTTTGTCTATACAATCTTATAAAAATGAGGCCGTATTTTTACACGACTAAACGGAGAAAATAAACTTATAGAAATCAGAGTAAATCAGAGTAAATCAGAGTAAATTATAGCAAGTTATCTTATAACAATAATATAGTACACCTTCACTGTATTCCTTCAAACATCACACTTCAATACATAATTGGCATTTTTTAACTCATACATCTATCGTTTTTCCATTTTATTTCCTAATTTTGGGTATATGAACTTTAAGGAGCATAACATATAACTCTAAAAACATAGTATATAACTTTAAAACATAGTACATTATGAATACAAATCCTGTTTTTAGCTTGAACATCCCTACAAGAATCCTGTTCGGATGTGGTGAAATCAAGAAATTGGCCACAGAAGTTCTGCCGGGTAAAAAAGCCATGATAGTAATATCAGCCGGAACATCGATGAGAAAATATGGATATCTCGATAAAGTTATAGAATTGCTTAAGGAAAATGAGGTTGATTCTATAGTATATGATAAGATTCTGCCTAATCCTATAAAAGACCATGTAATGGAAGGGGCCGCAATTTGCCGCGAAATGGGATGCGACATGATTGTGGGACTCGGCGGAGGCAGCTCCATAGACTCTGCAAAAGCTATTGCCGTGATGGCTTGTAATGATGGCGACTACTGGAACTACATTCAGGGAGGTAGCGGTAAAGGACGTCCGGTAAACAAGGCTCTGCCTATCATTGCTATTCCTACAACTGCCGGAACCGGTACCGAAGCCGATCCGTGGACTGTTATTACAAATACAGAAAAGAAAGAAAAAATAGGATTCGGATGTAAATATACTTTCCCTGCACTGTCTATCATCGACCCTGAGCTGATGGTATCTATTCCTCCACATCTCACAGCCTATCAGGGATTTGATGCTTTCTTCCATGCGGCAGAAGGGTTCATTGCCAACTGTGCTACACCTATAAGTGACCTGTACGCGCTGGAAGCTATACGTCTGCTTTACAAGTATCTGCCCGTTGCAGTAAAAGACGGACGCAATCTTAAGGCAAGAGCAAAGGTTGCCTGGGCAAGTACATTGGCAGGACTTGTAGAGTCTACATCAAGCTGCACATCCGAACATTCTATGGAACATGCCATGAGTGCCATTTATCCGGAACTTCCTCACGGTGCGGGACTTATCGCTCTCAGTGAAGCTTATTTCGAAACATTCAGAAATGACTGCATGAAGAGATATATGAAAATGTCGGAAGCTATGACCCAGCAGAAGAGTAACCGTCCAAGTGATTTTATCGAAGCTTTGATCCTTATGCAGAAGGAATGTGGAGTGAGAGATATCAAACTGAGCGACTGGGGTATAAAGGAAGAAGACTTGCCTGAAATGGTTCGTAACGCCAAAGATACAATGGGCGGACTGTTCACTCTCGATCCTCGACCTCTTACTGATGACGAAATTCTCGGAATTTACAGAAAGTCGTACAAATAACAATCTCAGCAAGTGTAATACACAGTGTTCTATACACCGTACAACATACCATACAACATATATTATACAAGAAAGAAGAATACAGAAATTAATTTCTAAACCACTATAAAACAGATAAGCCTAAAAGGACAGAGTTCATAAGATTCTGTCTTTTTAGGCTTAATTGTTTCCGGTATTGTATATTATATTCCTTACAAATATATCAGATATTCACCATTCAGATTCCGGCAGTAAGTTCTTCAAGAGTTTTTCCTTCATACTCACATATAGCATGCTTGTACTGCATTGGTATAGGAATTGGCTCCTTGGTAACCACATCATATCCTACCAGGACAGTACGGCACTGACACTTCAAGACTCCGCTTGCCTTGTTTATGGCACGTTGAAGAAGTGTAAGACTCTTGTTGCCAAGATGAACTACAGTAGTCTCAATTATAAGATCGTCCGAGAAGAAAACAGGTGCCATAAAATCTGCATTGATATTGGCTACAACCACACCAAACTTGTTCCAGTCATGAGTGTCGCCAAATACATCTTTAAAGTAAGTGGTTTTCGCCAAGTCATACAAAGAAAAATACACAGAGTTGTTCATGTGACCGAAGCGATCTACATCACTGAACCGGATCTGGGCCGGTATTACATGCTTAAACTTAATTTCATCTGCCATTTCTGCCATAAATTAATATTGTTGTTTGGTTTAACATCTTAATGCTTAATTCAAAGTTTAACAACTCAAATATAAGTCTTTTTTGCCAAGTTAACAACAAGATGATGGAATATTTAGTAATTTTGCCGACAATCAAACAATATAACAACAAAAACATAATCATTATGGAAAATAACAAGTTTAGCAGAGAGACTCTTTGTGTACAGGCCGGATGGCAGCCTAAGAAGGGTGAACCAAGAGTTTTGCCTATATATCAGTCTACAACCTTCAAGTACGAAACAAGCGAACAGATGGCCCGTCTTTTCGACCTTGAAGAATCCGGTTATTTCTATACTCGCCTTCAGAATCCTACAAATGATGCTGTAGCCTCAAAAATTGCCGCTCTTGAAGGTGGTATAGGCGCAATGCTGACATCTTCAGGTCAGGCAGCCAATTTCTATGCTATTTTTAATATCTGTGAAGCAGGCGACCATTTTGTATGTTCTTCTACCATCTATGGAGGAACATTCAATCTGTTTGCTGTTACAATGAAGAAATTAGGAATAGACTGTACTTTTGTTGATGCAGACGCAAGCGAAGAGGAAATTTCGAAGGCTTTCCGCCCTAACACAAAATGTCTGTTTGGCGAAACTATTTCAAATCCGGGTATTAATGTTCTTGATATAGAAAAGTTTGCGCGTATAGCTCACAGTCATGGAGTTCCATTGGTGGTTGACAATACTTTTGCCACTCCTATCAACTGCCGTCCTTTTGAATGGGGTGCTGATATTGTTACACATTCTACTACAAAATATATGGACGGACATGCTACATGTGTGGGCGGCGCAGTAGTAGACAGCGGTAATTTCGACTGGGAAGCTCATGCCGACAAATTTCCGGGACTTACTCAGCCCGACGAGTCATACCACGGACTTATATACACCAAGGCATTCGGAAAGATGGCTTACATCACCAAAGCTACTGTACAGTTAATGAGAGACCTCGGTTCAATACAGTCGCCTGAAAATGCATTCCTGTTGAATTTGGGTCTTGAGACACTTCATCTGCGTGTTCCGCGCCACTGCGAAAATGCACAGAAAATAGCAGAATGGCTTGAGGCTCATCCTAAAGTTAAATGGGTAAACTATTGCGGTCTTAAGAGCAACAAGTATTACGAGCTTGCACAGAAATACATGCCTAACGGTTCTTGTGGGGTTATAGCTTTCGGACTCAATGGCAGCCGCGAAGAGGCAATCAAATTCATGGACAGTCTGAAACTTGCATGTATAGTTACTCATGTTGCCGATGCACGTACTTGTGTACTTCACCCGGCAAGCCATACACACCGTCAGTTGAGCGACGAACAGTTAATCGAAGCCGGAGTAGCTCCAGACTTGATTCGCCTCTCTGTAGGTATTGAAAATGTAGATGATATAATAGCCGACCTAAGTCAAGCAATAGAACATGTAGGATAAATCCAAAATTTTTTTTCTGAAAACCCTGTATTTGTAATATTTATAGCCTCCGGCGTGGTAACTTGCCGGAGGTTATTCTTTCCACAGCGGTTCCTCTTGCCAATTTATAGGGAACCCCATAGCCTTAATATCTACCATCGGGAAATCAGACAATAGTTGTTGCAGATGGCTTTTCATATCGTTGTGCGGAGACACGATGTCAACAAACCACTTAATAATGCAAATATCAAAGAAAGTTCTGTTAGTTGGTACTGAAGGACTTATCCATGGACGTGAAAGTTTCCTGGCAATCATGGGAGTAATAGAATTTTCCTTGTTCCACACTCTTGCATGATGGCAACAAGTATTTCTTGTTAACGCAATAACAGTCAGCCATGAAATAAACACCGGCATTGTATCGATGAGCCTCCTTGGGCATTTGCAACAGAGGATATAGATATGCGCTGAGTCTGTAATAGCCAATATTCTGGATATAATGTTCCGTACGTTGGAAATTTCCAACATCCAAACCTCTGTCTTTCAACAGAGTGACTATCTCATTAGGGCATGTATAAGTTTTGTCAAATTGAATACTCATAGAGGTATAAAAATAAAACGACCCCCGATTTGAGCATCGTTGAGAGGCTTGGGGGTTCTGGTATTACAAAAGTACAACAACAATTCTATTCCGCCAAATTTTTTGCGGATGTTTCTGTAACAAAACTTGTCATTATCAATTTTCGCAGGAGGTTAAGTTCAACAATGTCACTCATCTGAAGAACCTGCATCAAACTTTTGATGAAAACAAAACCTTATGAAGTCCTCAGACTAAAAGAAGAATTTAATGTTACTCAGTATTACACCGCAACTTTTATCCTAATATGTATATATAATAACTTAAAAGTATACCACTGTCAGTCCGTTGAAGACCGAACAGTGCGCCGAGATATAAGGACGACAGCAAACGTCAGAAGAAAGTGCTTACCGACTCTGTGTGTTCCATGATAGACTGTTTTCCGAAAGATAACGATGAAAAGCGTGCCTGTGATTGAAGAGATTTTCAAACAAAGTCTGTCCAATATATCCTTTATCTGCACATAGTTTCTTAATATTTTCCACGAACTTACCCTGTTTCAATGGTTCCCAGTCATCCACGTTTCCAGATGTGAATATGAAATTGAGGGTCTCTCCCTTGTCATTGATTATCAGATGCAGTTTGAATCCGAAGACCATCCCATAGAACATTTTCCACGCTCGGCAAGCTCTTAAAATGTCTTATGAATCAGGATTCTTTGGTTACAAAATTCACGCAAGGGAGTGGAGTCGACGAAACTGATGCCGGTACAGGTTCCCAGCAGTACTTTTTTGATAAAGATGGGCATGGGAAGCAATACTTCCTTCTCCAGTTCCACAAAACGGTTATAGGAAACCTGACGTGAAAAAAGTGCTTCAGATGTTTGCAGACATATTCCTTGTAGTAATGCTTGAAACAACGGAAACCACCGGAGGGAAACAGGATTAGAATAACCATAATCTTAGCATCACTCATACGGTTGGGTTTGTTACGATGCCTGGTCTTCTTATCATCAATCATATATTTTTCCTATTGCAACGCAAATTCTTTGCAAAAATCATCAGCCATACAATATATTTCTGTAACTTTAGACTTTGGAAACATTGAGGTAATAGTTTAAATGTTATAATTAAGCACTATAAATTTAATACTTTTATCGCTATATCCCTAATTACCAGTAAAATATATTAATTCTTATTTCGAACTCACGTTAAATTATTTTTTTGAAAGGTGTTGCAAAATCAAGGATATTTAGTAACTTGGTAGCAATGATATTCTTTTAAATTTTTACAAGAATATCATAAACCTAATTTCCGCAAATAATCTCGACTCTCGTGTTATTAATGGATATTTTATAAAAATCTCCAATCTTAATGTTCCATATATAACATGAGAGTCTGTTTGATATTTTTTAAGCATATCTTCCCCTTACCCCATAAAGCGACT
>JAXEBI010000043.1:0-4237 GCA_034094155.1 Phocaeicola sp. | reverse complement strand
GCCGCATGGCCTCCTAATACCCCTATAGATAGATATCGTGATTTGCTTCCTGACAGATGGAAGAAAACACAAAGATAGCCACCCAAAAATCTGGGCGGCTATCTTTTTATGTGGTGAACGCTATCGCGGACGGTTGTACAATCACACCTCTTTTATATTAACTTAATAAATCAATTTTATTTTACTTCCTCTAAAACAACTTTGGCTGATTATCAGAAAGTTACAAACATCATGGTACAAATATGGTAATTTTATACCGTAACTATTTAGAGATAAAAAATGGGGTAAAAAGCACTATAAAAATGGATTTTGAATCTCAAAATAAGGCATGGCGAAATTATGGGATTTTTTTGATAATTAGGCTACTACCAATTACATTGAATAATAGATAAGATGAAACGACACCGGGCTTACTCAATTGTCAGGGTGTTATGAAAGTTATCTCACTTTCAGTCTTTCCAAAGACTCTCGTTCTTCCAATCGTCTGGAAATCCCATGGCATGGATGTCAATTGACGGATAACGGTTCAAAAGATCTTTGAACCTCGAAACAAACGAATGGTTTGGATTGATCGTATTCAGCAAGTATATAATCATGCTTAATACAAAATAGATCTGCGGTGTGCCGTTAGCTGGCAATTTGATGAAAGTATTGCGCGGAGAGCGTGGCATCAATGGACGGATACTTAAAGTTTTGTTCCACAAACGGCTGTGGTGCGCACAGATATTCCGTACGTACACAACACTATGCAACCATGATGCGAAAACCTTATCAGCCAGCCCAAAGTATGCGGCTATGGAACGCTTGGTCTTTCCTGGTAACAAATTTTCGTACAATATGGAGAGTGTTCCGAATGAGGTTATTTCCATTGTTATCCAGCTTGGTGGGAAATGGTTGGAATATTTCGTCTTGAACGCTTTTATGAACTCTTCATCGCTGCGGCTGTATTCTTCGTCAATTTTTGACAATAACTTTGCATGGCGAACGGGGCTTGAGAAAAGCGAGGAATCTTCAAACCAATATGCACCGTACTGCGAAGAAAGAATATATGCTGTCTGCGTACGTACTGCTACCTCTATCTTTTCAATCTCTGCAATAATCAGTTTTCGGAGTTCACTGTCAAACTTATAAATATTATAGGCTGTTTCAAATGTACTGCCCGGTTTGAAAATATGTTGTTGTTTGTCAGCCAGAAGAGGATACCAATAACCGCTCAGACGATAATAACTGATATTCTGCAACAAATGTAGGGCTTTTGGCTCATCTCCGAAAACCATTCCTCTTTGTTTGAGCAGGTTTATCTGGTCGGTAAAAGATATGAGATGCTTGGGATAAGGAATTTTATTCGTTTTCGTCTCCATGAGTATATAAAATAAAAAGCTCACCCTGAGCGCGCTGTTCTTATGGGAAGCGGGGTAAGCATGTTGCTGCAAAAATAACACATTTTTTCTGTTCTACAAAAAAATCATCAGCTTTTCTCGTTTCTTTCTATATTGCATATCACTTTCCTGTTATAAACAGAACTCTTTTATCCCATGTTTCACCATTCAGCTGTACAACCTCGGCAGAGTTGTTTTATTGCGGAAATACCTGCCCGTCACAATTCTGATAATGCCGGTTGACAGTCATAGGGATGAACTGAAAAATATTCCTCTCTATTGTAAGCGATTAACGTATTTTTCCGTTCAGCTTTACTTGGTTGTTCTTTGTTGCATCCATGACAGAAATATAAAGATGGTAGCAGTTAGGCAAAACAGAGGGAAAAATAAAGCGACATACAATGCTTACTATCCTCTATTCTTTACAGTTTGTCTGCTATTAGTTCTTTACAAGAAGACGATTATTAGGGTATTATGAAGTGTTTTGTGCTAAGAAACCTTTCGTTTTTATCGAAAATTATGATCTCATTGTAAAAGCAATAAAAAATTCCACTGCGTAAAAATACTCAATTCACTGCGTAAAATGTAAAGTTACCTAATAAATAATTGAATATAAAATAGTTATAAGTGTAAATTAATATACAATATAGGCTTATCAAATGATATATGAAATAATTAAGCAAGAGAAAGAGTAAAATTAATTAGAATTTGGAAAACAATCTAACTTTATTCAGCTATTCTTTACTAAGAAGGCGTAAAGAATATGCCATTAAAATACGGTGTCTAATTAAAATCTTAATATGCTGTAATTGAATGATTTATATGATTGTTTGTTGCACATTATCTACTAATTTGTTGCGGTACAAATAAGCCATAAAAAAACAATAAACAAAGAAAGAAAACTCAAAAAATAAAAAGCAGAAAAGAGGCTGTCTCAAAATTATTTTTGAGATGGCCTTTTTTGTGTGTATACAAAAAAACGGGCAAGTCTCAACTTCGCTCAGTCAGAACTTGCCCGTCTCCCTATTTTTTTGTATCTTAGGGATATAAAGTAATGCTATCCCAAAGATAATGTTTAAGAGTTACATATCCAACGACAATCTGCTTTTACCACCGTGTTTAGGCGATTTTATCCCCCAGAACGATCCTGTCCGGGTTGTTCACCGTATCATCGAACAGATAAACCTGAAAGAACTTTACCGCAAGTACTCCCCCAGAGGCTGTTCCGCGTACCACCCCCGCATGATGCTTCAGATTCTTGTCT
Organism: Phocaeicola sp.; assembly: GCA_034094155.1. Taxonomy (GTDB): domain Bacteria; phylum Bacteroidota; class Bacteroidia; order Bacteroidales; family Bacteroidaceae; genus Phocaeicola. Next base: position 1,594 of record JAXEBI010000043.1, on the reverse strand, counting down.
ATGCCTATCTGCGTAATATCTATTCCAGCCGCCGCATAGAGGAGTTCTGCCGCAATGACATCCGCTTCATGTGGCTTACGGGCAATGTTACTCCGGACCACAACACCATCAACCGCTTCCGCAGCAGCCGTCTGAAAGATGTACTCAAGACAATATTTGCCACCATTGTAAAGTTCCTCGTCTCGGAAGGTTTCGTGAGTCTGGATGTGGCCTGTACCGACGGTACGAAGATGGAGGCTAATGCCAACCGCTATACGTTCGTCTGGGGCAGGTCCATACATACCCGCATATCCAAAATAGCTGAACAGCTCGAGGAGATATGGCAGTATGCCGAGTCCGTCACCAAAGAGGAACTGCGTGATTCTGCTCCGGTTACATATCAGGATATCACCACTGAAAAAGTTGAAAAGGCACTCGGGCAGATAGATGACGCCCTGAAGGGAGTGGACGCAGACAGGAAGGTGAAAGCGAAGGTGAGGCGTGTAAGGAAGGCATGGCCCGGACAGCTCAGGAAATATGAATCACAGGGAAAGGTCCTTGATGGACGTAACAGCTACTCCAAGACAGACGAAGACGCCACTTTCATGCGCATGAAAGAAGACCATATGAGGAACGGTCAGCTCAAACCCGGATATAATACCCAGATCAGTACCAACAGTCAGTTCATTCTGAACTATACCATCCACCAGTGTGCTGGTGACACATCCACCTATGCCCTGCACATGGAGGATTTCCATTCCCTTTACGGCAGATATCCTGACATATCTGTCTGTGATGCCGGATACGGAAGTGAAGAGAACTACCTGTATGCTTCCGGACATGGCATTGAGACCTTTATAAAATACAACTATTTTCACAAGGAGCAGAAAAGGAGCTTCAGAAGCAATCCGTTCCTGTCTGCCAACTTTTATTATAACGAAGAAACCGACGGCATGTATTGTCCTATGGGACAGAGAATGGAAAGACTCCCCGATGCAAGTCGGGTTACAGCCAACGGTTTTGTACAGACCATATCAAGATACAGGGCCCGTAACTGCAAGGGATGCCCGTTAAGATGCCGGTGTCACACAAGCAGGTCGGAAAGGATTGTACAGGTTAATCACCGACTGAGGAAAATCAAGGAAAGGGAACGTAAAAAGCTGCTATCTGACGAAGGTCTGAAATATCGCAGCCAGCGACCGCAGGATGTGGAAGCCGTATTTGGAAACCTCAAGAACAACAAGCACTTCAAGAGGTTCCACCTTCGTGGACTTAAGAAAGTCGAAATCGAGTTCGGACTGCTGGCCATAGCACATAATCTTGCAAAAGTAGCCTCTTAGGAGGCTTATAGCAATGAAAAAATAGTGTGATAGGAATAAAATCTTCAAAAGTAAGTTGGAGAACTCCTATTTCTAGAAAAATCACAATGACTGCAATTGAGATAAAAAAATATAAGAGGCCATCTCAAGTTTATTTGTATAACCGTCCGCGATAGCGTCTTGTAGTCTGCCTGTAGTATTTCTAACTTTGCCATAAAATTTAAATATGGGAAAAGTAGAATACTACAGGCAGATTTTTTCTGCTTTTAAAGAATTATGTGCGTGCGGCAAACAAT
>JAXEBI010000042.1:0-62361 GCA_034094155.1 Phocaeicola sp. | reverse complement strand
CCTCTTCCCATTCCGAACAGAGAAGTTAAGCTTCGTCACGCCGATGGTACTGCGCAACAGTGGGAGAGTAGGTAGTCGCCGTTTTAAGAGAAGAAGCCTCGAGGTAGAAATACTTCGGGGCTTTGTTTTTTTGTCCGGATTACAGTCTTGTCCGGACTGCTTCTGCTGTCATGATTGCTGTTGTCCGGAATGTCCGGAATGATGTAATGTAATTTGTTTGTTGTCCTTGATGATTATTTGCAAACCAGTATAGAGTAAACTGATTAAATATCGTCTTTGAGTTATTACTGGTGACAGTAATGATAAACCTTAAAATATACGAGAAATAGAATATCATTTATTCTCAAAATTTCTATCTTTGTGAAAACAATCAATTAAATCATTATGGACACATTAATTCCTTTTGCTCTGTTATGTTTTACATCGTTTTTTACTCTTACCAATCCATTAGGTACAATGCCTGTGTTTCTTACAATGACTAATGGCCTTGATGAAAGCGAAAGAAAACATATTGTTCAGCGTGCTACAATAATATCTTTTTTGATATTGATTACTTTTACCTTTTGTGGGCAGTTTCTATTTAAGTTCTTTGGTATCTCTACAAACGGTTTTAGAATCGCTGCAGGCATTATTATTCTTAAGATAGGTTATGATATGCTTCAGGCAAGATATACGAATACAAAGCTTAAGGATGAGGAAATAAAGGCATATGCGAATGATATCTCTATAACTCCATTGTCTATTCCTATGCTTTGCGGACCAGGTGCCATAGCAAATGGAATTATTCTCATGGATGATGCCGATAGCTGGTCGCTTAAAGTAACCTTAGTTGCAGTTATAGCTTTTGTATATATTCTGACATATATTATTCTGCGTCTTTCCACGCGTCTTGTTAAGATTATAGGTGAAACAGGTAATAACGTAATGATGCGTCTTATGGGATTAATCCTTATGGTTATTGCAGTTGAGTGTTTTGTAGGTGGAGTAGAACCAATTCTGAAAAATATAATTTCTCAAAGTCTATAATGATAAACAGACCTGTATAGAATAAGTAGGATTTGATTTTATTGTGGTCGTGAAAATAATGACACTATAAGAAATGTTATATTGTTATTTGAATGTCATTATTTTACTCGATATTACTCTTAATATAACTCTTCCCCAAAAAAATTATGTATTCTAAAATATACCTTATATTGCTACTGTTATGTTTACTATGTTCTTGTCAGTACAAGCAATTGTCAGAAAGTTCTTTCGACGATAAGATATTTCTTATCGAGAATAATCCGCAACTTTATCTTTCAAAACTTGATACAATTAAGCAGAATAATATAAGCAATAGTAAGGAAGCAACAGATTTTCTATTATCAGCTTTGACAATAAACTATATCAATAATGACTCATATCCGCAGAAAGGATTGTTATTGAAATGTATTCAAGTTTTTAAAAAGGAAAAAATGACACAGCAACAACTTGAAGCCCAATACCTTCTTGCAGGAATATACAGGAGTGAGAAAGATTTAACTAATGAAGTATATACTATTGAAGAAGCAATTAATGCAGCAGCCAGGATCGATGATAAGGAATGGTTGTTCTATCTTTATAGTTATCTTGGTGATATGTATATGAGCAAGTATAATACACTTAAGTTCATAAAATATCAAACTTTGGCAAATCAGTGTATAAAAGATATAGATTTTCAGGATATGAGTATTTCTACCAAAGTTCAAGTTGCAAAGAATCTTTTATATACCCAACAATATGAAGACTCATATAATAAACTGAAGTATATTGAGGCCACTATCAGTAAAAACAATACCTATTATAATGATATTAAGCGTTTAATGGGAATTACACTTTATAAAACACATAAATGGGATTCTTGTATTGAGGAACTTAGTGAATCATTGATTACAGAAAAATCATCGGTTCATAAGTTTATTTGCCACTCATTACTGACTTATTGTTATTACCATAAGAATGATATTGAAAATGCAGATAGGCATAAAAAAATGGCAATAGAGTATGATACAAATACAGAGACCGGACTGACAGGGATAGAGTTTTATACATTATGTGCTGAATTAGCAAAGACCAATCATAATAAGGAAGAAGAAATAGAGTATTTAAATAATATTAGAGAAAGGTATTCGGCAGCTCTTGATAATATAAGTGGACAGTCGCTTGATGAAGCAATACAAGCCTATACGCGTATGTATGAGAAAAAGATGCATCACAAACAGATTGCATTATATAGATGTGCTCTGATTGGATTCCTTTTAGTATTATGTATTTTTCTGATAGTATATATAAGAATACGCAAAAAACAGGTTTATAAAATTCTTGCTTTGCAGCAGCAGATAGATTCTTTGGAAAATCTGCGTAATATGAAAGATGAAGTAAAGAGTTTTATATTGCGTGATTTTGAGGTAGCAAAAAAGATAGCTATGCTCAGAGCTACCCAACAGACACAAAGTGCCAAGTTCTTGAAAGACTTGGAAAAGCATCATATTGTAAAAAGCAACGATTTATTGTCTACACACTGGGAACAGTTTTACAAACATATAGATCTTTCTTTTGACGGTTTTTATTCAAGACTGACAAATGAATACCCTACTCTTAATGAAAAGGAAATTCAGCTATGCTGTATGCTTGTATCGGGATTCAAGACTGAAGAAATAGCAGCCATTTGGATGAATAGTGTTTTCTCAGTTCACAAATACAAAACTAATGTCAGAAAGAAAATTAATGCTCCCGAAGGGGCTGATATTATAGTTTTTCTTACCGAAAAATAGGCTTTCCACAATCATATTTTCTATGGTTGTGGAATAATGTCTTGTTCTATCTATTTATTTATCATTATTTCGTACAACTATTCAATAAAAAAATACCTGCAGATCTCGTTCAGTATGAGCTGCTGTTCTTCACTTTCATATGTCAGGTTACGGAGCCAGAAGATTATATTCAGGGTACTTTGTCGTAGCTCAAGTTGTCTGCAGCGACCGTCTGTCTGTCCGGTGATTTCCACCATTTGGGGTTGTTCATTTGAACAATACATAGGTGCCTCTGAAATACTGTTTCCCTGTTTTTGGCTACCTTATCACTCTTGCTTCTGTGCAGTTTCCGAAAATCTCTAATTTCATGATAATTATCTATAGTGTGACTGGTATTATAACAGTTTTTGGATGCATTACAAATTATTATATAGTAAATGCATTGATTATAAGCGCTTTGTGAATTGATATTACAAGAAAAAACATATTCCTTACAAATTTAAAATCACATATTTCATATTAAATTTGCATCAAATGAAAACAATAAATTAGTAAGAAATGAAGCACGTAAGAAAAATGAAATTATCCTATTTAGATATATTAGGATTTTCAGTATTAGGTTTATTCTTTTGTGACATTTTACCAGTAAATGCACAAGATTTCAGGCTTGGCGTTTCAGTGAATATGCCAAACATATACAATTATCAGTAGGATATGAATGGGGCTTGAATAACCTAAAGACAAAATTGTATCCTATGGATTATAAAAACAAAAGTCTTGAAGACTCTTGTGTATATATGTTTTGATGATAATACAGATATAATATTGATTAATTTTCCAAGATGTATTTCAAAGGTTTTACTCTAAATTTTAAATATATAAATATGAAGTATCTTTATATTATTATTCTATGTTCTTTATTTATAATAGCAGAAACAAAAGCTAATGTTCCTTTAAAACCTTTCGAACTTGAAATATCAATAGGTGGAACCTATGGTATCGATAAGTATGTAGGTAAAAAACAGATTGGTCCCGCTTTTGCTTTAGAAGGAAGATATAATTTCTACAATAGTCCTATGGATATTGGATTGGAAATATATACCGGAAGTACTTCAAGAAAATACGAAGATACAAATCTTTCAAACAGAATAGTATCATTATCAGTTTATTCTGATTATAATATTGGAAGAGGAAAGAATTTCTCTCCATTCATCGGAATTGGAGTTGGTGTTGCATCATACAAAGTTGTTCAAGGATATTATGGAACAGATGCTGTAAAAGCAATCTTTACGCCACGCTTCGGTATAGAGATGTTTAATCATTTTAGAATAGGTATCTATTCTAAATTAGGCTATAGAGGATATAATAATTGTGGTATTTCTATAGGTTATACATTTGGAGGTGGCAAAAAAAAGATGCTATAGCTATCTTATTTTATATATTTTATTTTTATGTTTATTATGAGAAGATTTTTATTAATTATTTCACTATGTACATTAACATTCTCTTGTTCTAAGGATTTCCCTGAAAATAAATTGGATTATACAAAAATAATTGGGAAAACCTTTAGTACTCAGAGTCTGTCTTTAAACTTTACAAGTAGTGATTCAGTGACTTTCCGAACAAAAAATACTTTATATATTTTGGAAGGAAAATCAAAATATGAGATTCATAATGATACAATTGTTATAAAAAGTCCTTATGGAAAAAGACTTGAGCCCAATGAAACGACCGATAGCTATATTTATAGTTTTATCGGTTATCTGAAAAATGATAGAATAGACAATGCTAATTTTTCTATCATTGGTCCTTATGAAAAAGAACAGTTTTTTGGAGATGGAATTACTTTAATTATGGAATAAACATATAGGTAAAGTGATATTAATCACTGTTATGCATCATATATTTATTTTTGAATATAAATCTGATAAATGTCGTATTAAGTGAATATATAACAACTTAAGTATTAACGTTTAAAATCACTGTAAGATGAAAAGAAATGAAATATCATGCAAGAGAATATCAGTATATTTAATCATATTTTTGGGATTTCTTATATGTCATGCATGTTCGAAAGACAATCCTGATTTAAATATCATTCACGTGCAAATAGAAGCTAATTCTGATGAACCCGTAAGAATTTATGGAATTAAAAACAGTGGAGAAACCGGAGTTGTTATAAAAAAGAATTATGATACAACATTTGAGTTGGGAAAAGATGATCTTTTATATGATGGCTTTTCAATAGAAGCAAGATGCAAAGATGGCAATACTTTAATAACAATTAAGGTTTGGGTGAATGGAAAACTTAAGAGTAATGTATCAGGAAATAAATATTTGACTACTGGATATATATCATTATTATAAAAAATTATCCATTCATCCCCTTTATATGTAATAGATGTCCTGTATTGAATGACATGCCTGTACATTACGCTTATAAAAAAAATAAAAAGCATATTGATGGAAATTATGTTCATAAGTTTATTTTTTGAACGGCAATTACATCAATATGCTTTTTGTTTAATCAGTATTAATCAATCATTTATTATCTTCTGCGTGCTTTGGATAGTCGATAGTATAGTGAAGTCCTCTACTTTCTTTTCTTTCCATAGCCTGGCGAGTTATAAGATATCCTACATTTATCATATTTCTCAACTCGCATATTTCTCTTGAAGCTTTAACACGCTTGAACAGCCTTTCTGTTTCTTCATATAATATATCAAGTCTGTTCCATGCTCTAACCAGACGAAGGTTACTTCTGACAATACCAACGTATGATTCCATTATCTGATTAACTTCATTCATGCTTTGAGTGATAAGTATTCTTTCCTCAGTGCTTATGGTTCCTTCGTCATTCCATTCTGGTATGCTGTCATTGAACTCATATCTTTCGAATACACTTAATGCATGTTGTGCCGCAGCTTCGGCATATACAATTGCTTCGATTAGTGAGTTTGATGCAAGACGATTACCACCATGTAAGCCTGTACATGAACATTCACCTATTGCATACAGACGGCGGATACTTGACTGTCCGTTTAAGTCGACTTTTATACCGCCACATAAATAATGCGCTGCCGGAGCAACCGGAATATAGTCTTTAGTAATATCAATGCCAAGGCTGAGACATTTTTTATAGATGTTAGGGAAGTGCTTTTTGGTTTCTTCCGGATCTTTATGGGTTACGTCAAGGAATACGTGGTCTTCACCTCTCTGCTTCATTTCGCTGTCAATAGCTCTTGCCACTATGTCGCGTGGTGCAAGCGAAAGCCTTGGATCATATTTCTGCATAAATTCTTCACCGGCCATATTTCTGAGCACACCTCCGTAGCCACGCATAGCTTCAGTAATCAGGAAACTTGGACGGTCGCCTGGATGATATAACGCAGTAGGATGGAACTGAATAAATTCCATATCTTTTACTGCACCTTTTGCACGGTAAACCATTGCTATACCATCGCCTGTTGCCACAAGAGGATTGGTGGTGTGACGATATACAGCCTCACATCCTCCGGTAGCCATTACAGTAACTTTAGAAAGGAATGTATCTACCTCTCCGGTTGACTCATTCAGAATATATGCACCAAAACATTTGATGTTAGGAGTATGACGTGTTACTATTATACCCAAATGATGCTGGGTAATAAGTTCTACAGCATAGAATTTCTTAAAGATAGTAATATTAGGATGTTTTTTTACAGCTTCAATCAGACTTGTCTGTATTTCTGCGCCTGTATTGTCTTTATGGTGCAAAATACGGAACTCTGAGTGTCCTCCTTCTTTATGGAGGTCGAATTCTCCGTTTTCATTTTTATCGAAATCAACTCCCCATTTTATAAGCTCTTCAATTTGTTTTGGAGCATTGGTTATAACTTTTTCTACTGCAGCCGGATCACTTATCCAATCGCCTGCTACCATAGTATCGTGGATGTGTTTCTCAAAATTATCCACTTTGAGATTTGTTACAGAAGCAATACCTCCCTGAGCGAAATATGTATTGGCTTCTTCCAGTTCGGCTTTGCAGATAAGTGCTACCGAACCTTTATGCGCAACTTTCAGCGCAAAGCTCATTCCGGCTAATCCTGAACCGATAACGAGAAAATCGAATTTCCTTACCATATTGTTATATTGTCATATAGCGCAAAACTACAAAAAAGTTATAACATTATTCCGGTTGCAGGCAATTTAAATTGATTTTTACTTCTATAAATCGTAAAATCTCATTATCTTCACAAACGAATAATCAAATTATAGGCTTATGAACAGAACTTTCAAGACTGTGGTAGGATGGTGGTACTGGTTATTGATTTTAGTATCTTCGGTGCTGTTATTTTTCTTTTTCTGGCAACATGATTCAATTCTTGCCATTATTATGGCCATTCTGGTGATACATGAAATAGAAATGCTTATACATACCAAATATATAATTACTTCGGATAATATTCTGCGGGTTGAAACCGGCAGGTTTGTAAGAAGTTTCTCTTTGGAAATAGATAAAATAGAATCTGTAAGAGAAGTTCGTTCCATGATTTTCTGGGCTCCGGCATTGTCTTTCTACCGTCTGGAAATCACTTACCGTGGTAAAAAGAAGGATGTAAAAGTACAGATTTCTCCCAAAAACAGAGAAGCTTTTATTTCTCGTCTTAAATCGGTAAATGGAAATATAAGATTTATATAAAATCTGGAAATAAATACTTTGTAACTTAACTTTTAAACTAATTTTCGTATGAAATTTCAATTGGCTGTTATAGGTGGAGGTCCTGCCGGATACTCTGCTGCCGAAGCTGCAGGAAAGGCTGGCTTAAGTGTAGTATTGTTTGAGAAATCATCATTGGGTGGTGTATGTCTTAACGAGGGTTGTATTCCTACAAAAACATTACTTTATTCGGCAAAGATTTTCGATTATACCAAACATGCATCAAAATATGCTGTTAAGGTAGATAACTCTTCTTATGATTTGCCGAAGATTATCAGCCGAAAGCAGAAAGTTGTACGAAAACTGGTTCTTGGAATTAAGGCCAAGATGAGTGAAGCCGGTGTTTGTGTAGTAAATGGTGAAGCTTTTATTCAGGATAAGAATACCATTAAATGTGGTGATGAGATATACGAATGTGACAAGATGATTATATGTACGGGAAGTGAAACTGTGATTCCGCCTATTGAAGGTATTGGTGGCATTAGTTATTGGACTCACCGTAATGCTCTTGAATGCAAGGAACTGCCTGAATCACTTATTATTATAGGAGGTGGAGTTATTGGTATGGAATTCGCTTCTTATTTTAACAGTTTAGGCACTAAGGTTACTGTTATAGAAATGACACCAGAGATTCTTGGCGGTCTCGACAGTGAGCTTGCTTCCATGCTTAGAGCCGAATACACTAAAAGAGGTATCTGTTTTATGACTGATACTCGTGTTACTAAAGTAAAGTCTGTTGAGGAAAATAATAAGATAGAGGTATTTTATACTTCTGTTAAGGCTGAGGGTAATTCCTTATCAGAAGAGACCTGTATTTCAGAAGAGACAAGCATTGTTGCCGATAAAGTTCTGCTCAGTGTTGGCCGAAGACCAGTAATGAAAGGCTTTGGACTTGAGAATCTTGGATTAGAAACATCTGAGCATAATAGAATTAAAATAGACAAGAATATGATGACATCTGTTGAAGGTGTTTATGTATGCGGAGATTTAACAGGATTCTCCATGCTTGCCCATACAGCTGTCCGTGAAGCAGAAGTGGCTGTAAATCATATATGTGGAAAACCTGATAAAGGTATATCCTATGGTGTTGTTCCAGGTGTAGTTTATACCAATCCTGAAATTGCCAGCGTAGGATTAACAGAAGATATGCTTAAGCTGGGTTGTACAGATGAAAGCCAATATCAGGAAAACTATAAGATAATAAAATTGCCGTTGTCATACGCAGGAAGATTTGTAGCCGAGAATGAGGGAGTAAACGGAGTATGTAAGGTTATAACCGACAAGCAAGGCCATATTATAGGAGTACATATTTTAGGCAATCCCGCATCAGAACTTATTGTTATGGCAGGAATGATGATACAAGATAAGAGAAAAGTTGAAGAATGGAAAAACTATATTTTCCCTCATCCTACTGTAGGAGAGATTTTCAGGGAACTGTAATGTAAAATTATTATATGAGAAAGCTAATACAAGATCCTTTATCAATATTCTTATTCATCTTTTTTTCTTTGTTTACCACAGGAAGAGTGTATTCACAAATGCCTGACAAAGGAAAATCTGATAATATTGCTGAAAGATTAGATTCGTTGATAAACTCTTCCAGTGTTCTTAAAAACACAGAAGTCGGAGTTATCGTTTATGATCTTACAGCTAAGTCGGATATTTTCAGATATCAGGCAGAAAAGCTCTATCGTCCGGCTTCTGTAGAAAAGGTTATTACTACAGTTACTGCATTGTCTGTATTGGGCAAGGATTATAAAATAAATACAAGTTTATCTTATTCCGGGCATTTAGAGGGAGATACTTTACATGGTAATTTGTATGTAAAAGGAGATTTCGATCCAGAGTTTATGGAAGAAGACATGAAGACTATGGTTGAGTCTGTAGTATCTTCTGGAATAAAATATGTAAAAGGACGTGTAGTAGGAGATGTGTCTATGATGGACTCTGTTTATTGGGGACCTGGATGGGCTTGGGATGACTCTCCGGAATCTTTCCAGCCATATCTTTCTCCACTTATGCTGAACAGAGGCTGTATAGGTGTAACTATATCTCCTACAGCTAAAGGAAGCAGGCCTGAAGTAACATTAAGTCCTGAAACAGATTTCTTTACTGTTGACAATCATAGTATTTGTGGTGTTCCTTCGAAAGGTGCGGCAAGAATAACCCGCAATTGGATGTATAATGACAATACCATTATTGTATCAGGCAATGTAAAGTCAAAAGAAAGCACTTTATTGAATGTTTTCGATTCGAAAGATTATTTCCTCAGAACATTCCGTTATCAACTCCAGCAGAGAGGAGTTTATGCATCGGCCGACAGTATTGATTTTGGAACAGTTCCTTTAGAAGCCAAAAACATTTATACTGTTGGAAGAGATATAAAAGAAGTGCTTAAACAGGCTCTTAAGGAAAGCGATAATTTGTCGGCAGAGGCTCTCTTCTTTCATGCCACAAGAAATATTTGTGGAGGCAGGAAATATCTTAGTCATAAAGACGGACAGAAAGCCATTTACAGATTTCTTGATACAGAGATAGGAATGAAAAGTTCCAACTATAATATTGTAGACGGCAGTGGAGTATCCGGATATAACTATATATCTCCAGAACTGATACTCAGTTATCTTAAATATGCATTCAGTTCTCCGTTTATTTTTCATCCCTTTTATGACAGTTTGCCTATAGCCGGAATAGACGGAACATTGAAATACAGAATGCGGAAGGGAAAATCATTCCGCAATGTAAGAGCCAAAACTGGTACTTTGACAGGGGTAAGTTCGCTTGCCGGATATGTCAATAATGTATCAGGTCATACATTAGCTTTCGTTATAATAAACCAGAATGTTATTAAAGCCGGTGCAGCCCGCAGGTTTCAGGATTCGGTTTGTGAAATCTTGGCTACAACCGGAATTTAGTTTTCAGGGTATTCGTGCTAAATGTCCGTTATGGTTATGTTTATAATAGGTAATAGAGACATTATAAATAAACTTTTATAAACATAATACGGGTAAAATAATAATCATTTAGTCGAATACCTTGAACTCATAACCTTGCTCCTGAAGCCATTCTATTGCTCTTGGGAGTGCATATTTAAGGTTTTCTTCCGATTTTATAGAATCGTGAAATGTTATTATTGACCCGTTTCTTACATACTTTTTCACTTTTCCCAAAACCTGTTTCCCGTTAAGCTTACGGTTATAGTCTCTTGTTACCAAATCCCACATTATAATCTTGTATTTATCCTTTAGAGTCCGGTACTGTTTGGGGCTCATGTACCCGTGTGGTGGTCTGAAAAGGTTTGTTTTCAGGTAAGCGTTGGCTTTATCTGTATTTTCGAGATAAGAATCTCCTTTATAGTCAAGTCCTCTTATATGATTGAATGTGTGGTTTCCTATCCTATGTCCTCTGTTTACTACCATTTGGAACTCCTCCGGATGCTTTCTCACATTGTCACCAACCATGAAAAAAGTAGCTTTAATCTTGTATTTATCAAGTAAATCGAGTACCCATGGTGTAACCACAGGAATAGGGCCGTCATCGAAAGTCAAATAAACAGCCTTTTCGTTTTTATTCATTCTCCATATAGCCTTAGGATATAAGATACGGAGAAACTGCGGTGGTTGTTCTATAAACACAGTGCTGATGGTTTAATGATAATAATAATTCTAATTATAGTTCTAATTCTAATTGTTTCAGTAAGACTGATGATAAATGAAAAGACGGAAAGTCTGAATAAATGAATAAAAACAAATGTGATAATTCTTCATTCAGTCTTTCCGTCTTTGTTGACTTTTCACGATATAATTATAAAGTGAAGGTATGCAGTCTTAATTAATTAATTAAAGTTGTTGCATCTAAGTCGTTACATCTTATTTTTTCCCAACTCTTTTCTCAAGAAGAGAATAAAGTTCCTGGAATTTCTGATTATAATGGGCTGCAGCCTCGCATACATCACCTGTCTTTTCATCTTTAATAGTTTCAAGACTCTTGCATATTTCATCAAGGTAGATGATATTACGTACGCAGTTATCATACGACATTGCAAATCTTGAGTCGTCCAAGCTTAGATACCATGCTACATACTGCACGTTATCGTTGGCCATTTGCTCAAAGATATTGATAGCCTTTTCGGGTTCTCCCAATTTTATGTAATTATCAGCCATTTCCTTGGAACTGCTGTAAGCATAATCGTGTGGCACATTAAAGCTTGGAATCACTTTCTCGCAGTAATCAAGAACTTCTTTAGCTTTATCTTTCTTGCCTTCTTTTATAAGTTGTGAACTCAGCTGGACAAACAGACGTCGGTGTGTATCACACATACGCAATACTGTTTCATCGATATAAATATCCGGGTTGTCTATGCCACCAAACTTAAATTTGTTCATCAGGTTGTCATACATCTTTTCACTATCCATACTTATACCGGTCTTGGTATTGTCGAATGGAGTGATTCTGTATGCCAATCCTTCCTGAATGAAGTTATTGGTAAGGTTAAGATGATTGCTTGTTCCCACGGTAATGGCCATATACAATGGTCGTTCCCAATTTGTGTTGGCAAGCATTTCAAGCATCATAAGTTCACTCTTATATAACACTCTTTTACCTTTCAGTGAAATATTCATATAATCAGGTATAGAGTCTGTAGCATCGGCAGAGTCGGATGTCTTTGGTATATACATGCCCGAACGTTTTATTGCTTCCTTGTCAAGTGTGATAACAATACTGTCGGTTGGTATAATCTGAAGTCCTTCTTTAGGAGAACGAACCCAATGAGCAAGGATATTCTTCAGTTCATACGGATTATCTCCAAAATCCTTCTTTGCTTCTTCAGGATTCTGCTTATAGTAATTGTTTATAGCTTCCATGGCATCAGGACGCACATAAACAGCTTCGTTGTGACCTGATACGTAGTCAATACGTTCCCAGTTGATAGGAACAGAAGGAGAATCGTATGCAGGACGCTTCATCTGGTCAATATACCAGTCGGTTTGCAGATAACTTAAATTACAAACCCTGACATCTGTGCGGAATCCTTCGGTTTCCTGATTATACCATAGAGGGAATGTATCATTATCTCCGTTTGTAAATATGATAGGGCAACCTTCATCCTGAACAGATTTCAGATAATTCTGTCCGAAATCACGGCAAGTATAACGTCCGCTACGGTCGTGATCATCCCAAGTCTGGCTAACCATCTGAAGCGGTACGAATAGACACACCACTGCAGTAATAACTGAAGCAGGAGTTTCTTTCATCTTCTTGCTCAGATACTCTGTTATAGCAGCTACACCAAGTCCAATCCATATAGCAAATGCATAGAATGAACCTGCATAAGCATAGTCACGTTCGCGTACCTGTAAAGGAGTCTGGTTCAGATAAAGCACAATAGCAAGACCTGTCATAAAGAACAGGAAGAATACTATCCAGAACTGTTGGATACCTTTATCTCCCTTGTATGCCTGCCAGAACAAACCGATAAGACCGAGGATAAGAGGCAGACAGTAGAAAACATTATGTCCTTTGTTGTTCTTTAGACTGTCAGGAAGCAGAGTCTGGTCGCCTACAAGCATCTTGTCGATAAACGGAATACCTGTAATCCAGTTTCCATGTTCTATTTCACCTTGTCCCTGAATATCATTCTGTCGGCCGGCAAAATTCCACATAAAGTATCTCCAATACATGTAATTTACCTGATAAATAAAGAAGAACTTTATGTTTTCCCATTGAGTAGGGATTTTTACCATAATCATTTCTCCACACTGGTCGTAAGGAACCTGTTTTCCTTTTATACCTCCCAGCCATGATTCGTATGCCTGTACATGTTCTGGAGCATCACTATACATACGCGGGAACAACATATTCTGGGCATACTTATACTCAGTTCTGTGTCTTACCACTTCATAGCTGTCTTTTTCGTCTGGAGTTTCCTTTTCTTTACGCTGATATACAGGAGCACCTTCCTCTACATCATACATACATCCGTCCGGAGTTTCTTTCAGAGCCGGTTTAGACGCGTATGTCTGGCCATAGAAGAGTGGTCGTGTTCCATACTGTTCACGTCCAAGATACTCACCAAGTGTAAATATATCCTCAGGAGAGTTCTGGTCCATAGGAGTATTGGCGGAAGAACGTATTACAATAACTGCATAAGAAGAATATCCTACCACAATCATCATCAACGCCAGAAGTGTAGTGTTAAGAGTTCGTGCGCTTACCTTGAATTTTTCATTGATATTTGCAAACAGGTAGATACCTATAATTGCCAGTACAATGATACCGATAATCACACTTCCCCATCCATGACCATAGAAAGGAATACCAAGAAGTCCGAGAGTGAGTAAGAATGAAATATTCATAAGTTTCTGGCTTCTTACGGTATAAGACTCATATACACCCCATATCAGAGCAGCAGCCATGATAATGATATACACAATAAGACCAGTGTTGAAAGGCATTCCTAAGTCGTTTACGAAGAACAGTTCGAACCATCCTCCTACCTTAACGATACCTGGTACTATACCATAAAGAACGGCAGCGATAATAACCATAGAACCGCACAATGCAAGCAAACTTCCTTTTAAGTTGGCCTGAGGATTCTTCTTGTAGTAATAAACAAGAACGATAGCCGGTATACATAGAAGATTAAGCAAGTGTACACCGATTGACAATCCGGTAAGGTATGCAATAAGAATCAGCCATCTGTCGCTATGTGGTTCGTCTGCCCTGTTTTCCCATTTCAGAATCAGCCAGAAAACCAGTGCGGTGAACAAGCTTGAATAAGCATACACTTCACCTTCTACGGCACTGAACCAGAATGTGTCGCTCCATGTATATGCAAGGGCACCAACAAGACCGGAAGCCATGATAGTAATGAGCTTGCCTGTTGTCATATCCTTGATATCAGGACATACAAGTTTTTTGGTAAGATGAGTTATACTCCAGAAAAGGAAAAGAATACACGCCGCACTCATAAGCGCACTCATGATATTTACCATAAGAGCCACCTGTGAAGGGTCTGAAGCAAATAAACTGAAAAGATTGGCTGTAAGCATGAAGAAAGGTGCACCAGGCGGGTGACCGACTTCCAGTTTATAACCGGTAGTGATAAATTCCGGGCAATCCCAGAAACTGGCTGTTGGCTCTATAGTCATACAGTAAGTGAAAGCTGCGATTACAAAAGCAAGCCATCCAACCAGGTTGTTAATCTTGTTGTACTGTTTCATGAAAATATTTATTTCTGTTATTATCTTGTCTGTTAAAAACTACATAAATAGATATACCAATATTACTAATATATACTTATGTACGAAATTTTGTGGAATTCATCTTTTAACCAACTTGTAAACAGGCTGGTTTATAATGCAAGCGCAAAGATAATAAAGAAAAAACAATGATAACAGTTTGTCAGTCTTAAAGTTTCTTTATTAATGAGAATGATTTTCTTATTGTAAGGAGTTATGCATATATAAACAAGAAATCAGTGAGAATGATTGTGGTTATGGCATTTCAGTACCCTGTGAGGCAGTGCTCCATGTCCGAGCAACTCTATCGGACATTCAAACTTTTCTTCAAGCCATTGTGCAGAAACTTCATTTTGAGGGTGATAATCCAGACTTCCGTTTACACATGCTATATTTTTTACATTCTGTAGTACGGTACCTATGTCATGACTTACTAACATAATAGCTCTTTCTTTGTTGATATCCTCCAACAAAGAGTATAATTTGGCTTCAAATCTTTTGTCAATATAAGTATTTGGCTCGTCGAGTATTAACAGCTTGGGGTCGGATACTATAGCTCTTCCCAGTAAGGCTCTTTGCAGCTGGCCTCCGCTCAACTGACCTATAGCCCTGTTTTCCAAACCTTCAAGTCCCATTTGCGATACCACTTGCATAACCTTGTCGCGATGTTGCTTTTGTGGCTTCTGCCAAAAACACTTATTGCTGTTGAGTCCAGATTCTATAACCTCATAAACAGAAATAGGAAACTTCTTGTCTATGGAATTATATTGAGGCAGATATCCTATATTAAAATTACCCTCAGGGAAGAGTATTTCACCTGAATATGGCTTCAGCAAACCTAATATAACTTTTATAAGTGTAGTTTTTCCTCCACCGTTAGGGCCAATAATACCTAAAAAATCTCTTTCGTAAACCATAAGATTTACATTCTCAAGAACGGTTTTATTATCGTATCCGGCAGAAACATTTTCAAGTTTAATAATAGGATTGCTATTCATTTTTAAAGCTCTCTTTTTTATTATGGGTTATATTGGGGGTATATTAATAATAGTTTATATAATGGTTTATATAATAGGGGACAAACATATATATGATATTACACCTTTGTTGGCTGTGTTATAATATCTTATATCTAAAAATATATGTGTGACGCAAGTTGCCGCTCAGCGGTTTATCTGTCATTCCCTGAACATAAAGCTTTGGCTGTTTTTATCATTTCTTCTTGCCAGTTGTAGTTCAACGGGTTTATTGGAATGACTTTAACATTCAACTCATCGGCTATAAGTTCAGCATTTCTTTTGTCAAATTCTTCCTGTACAAATATGATTCTTGCTTTTTTCTCTTTGCAGGTTCTTATAAGGTTCTGTAAATGAGCAGGAGAAGGTTCCTTGCCTCCTTCTTCAATACTTATTTGTTCTAACCCGTAATCTCTTGCAAAATATGTTAGAGCCGGATGATATATAAGAAAAGTCTTGTCTGCATTTGGCATCAGAACTTGTATTTCCTGTCCGGTCTTATTGATAATATCATACAGGCTGTCGGTCCTGTGTGTGTAGAATTCAGAGTTTTTCTCATCAATCTCACACAAAGCCTTGCAAATGTTCTCAGCGATTATTTTTGCATTGTCGGGTGAATTCCATATATGAGGCTCTACACCATGATTATGAGAGGCTTGCGATTCTTCCTTATAATTATGTGAGCATTGCTGATGAATGAGGTTTACTCCTATTGATGTATCATAGAACGGAAGTTTGGGAGTATTGTCCTGGAGTTTCTTTATCCATGATTGTTCAAAACCTATATGCCCGATTCTAAGATAAGCTACACTTTTGCTTAAGTCGACCAGTTGCTGCGGTGTAGGATCGTATGTCTCTGGACTGCTGCCTTCGGGAACCATACTTACAACTTTAAATTTGTCTCCTGCAATAACCTCTGTAAAATATCTCAAGGGTTCTATTGTTACAGTTATAGTTGGTCTGCTTTCTTGTTTTACTTCATTGCATGCTGTCAATATAAGTAAGAATAATATAGGTAAAATGTTCTTTTTCATATACTTTTTAGTGTTTCCTTTGACAAACATACAAAAAAAACTCATATGCAGTATCAATTGTGTTACAATAAATTATTTGTGTCCAGGCATCAAACAATATTTTTTGTAGCTCTTAATATTTCCCTTTTACCCCCAGGAGGTCCCGGAAGCCTTTCAACAATAAATCCGGCTGCCTGAAGCATACGTCTTACTATACCTTTGGCACAATAAGTTGTAAGAATACCACCATTATTCAGAATATTGAAAAGATTGTTGAAAAGGTCCTGACTCCACATTTCCGGTTGTTTTTCTGGAGCAAAAGCATCAAAATATATTATATCATATCCGTTTCTGAAATTATATGTAGTATAATCACCTTCTATTTTTTCGAGGGTAAAAAAACTGTTCACAGATACAGGTACATTCCATTGAGCCGTATGAAGAGAATAAAACTCATCTGCGGCATTACTGTTTCCCGGTGAGATTTTTTCGGGATAACCTAAAGAATGTACTGTATCCTCTGATAATGGATACTTTTCGATAGAAGTATAAAATACTTTTCTTTTCATCTTTTCCGACTCCAATAATGTTAGAAAAGCATTAAGACCTGTACCGAAACCTATTTCAAGAATCTTAGGCTCATCTGCATTAGAATATTTGAATCCCATATTGATGAATATATGTTCCGACTCTGTTTGAGCTCCTTTTACAGAATGATAATGCTCATCGAGTTCTGGAACAAAGAGAGTATTACTTCCGTCGGCAGTTTTTTCTATTTCTATCATAATTTACTGAAACTGATATAAGAACGATTATATTTAAAATATTTAAAGGGAAATTATTTTCAGGGTTGTGGCCACTAATATGGCATATCTTGCCAGTTTGCCTGCTGTCATTGAAACAGAAACAATCCATACATTAGCTCTCATTAGTCCTAATACCACGAGAATAGCATCACCTATTACAGGGAGGAAAGACAAGAATGCAATCCACGACCCTTTGCCCTGAATGAATTTTTCGGCTTTATTCATTTGCTTGCTGCTTACACCCAAATACTTCTCAATCCATTCAATCTTACCTAATCTTCCTATCCAGTAGCATGTAAATCCTCCTAAAGCATTGCCGGCAGTAGTAGATAATGTTGATAATACAGGATCAAGTCCTAATCCTACGCATGCAAGTAATACAGCCTCCGAACTGAAAGGAAGAACGGTTCCTGCAAGAAAAGCGGAAATAAACATTCCAAGGTATCCCCAATCAATAAGAAATTGTATCAAGCTATCCATCATAAGTTGTATAAAGAGCTAAATCAAGAAATTGAGTATAGCTATTGACGCTATTAAAATAAAAGACAATATCATGAATACAAAAGTAAACCTATTTGATATCAAAGCCATGATATATCCGTATAATACACCGCCCAAAGCTATCTGTGTTGGCAGCAATGAGTTGATAGTTACAGGCTTTACTAACATTATCAGTGTAATATATGTTCCCATAAGGATAACTACTCTGATAATTATCCTTGTGCGAACCTTGTCTTTATATGAGTGAGCAAAAGCCATTACACCCGAGAATAACGAAAGAAAGCTTACACAACCCAATGAAAGCCATTGAGCAATGCTTACATCTGAATATTGCGCAACACTCCAGTTGAATACTTCTTTAAATCCATAAAGTGAACGGAACATATCTGTATTATTGGCTGATGAAACATTAAATCCTAATTCATGCCAGTTTATACTATCATATCCTATTATAAACCAAAAAGGTAATCCGAAACCGATAATACCGGCGAAGAATGTTTTCAGGCTTAGGGATCTTAACATTGCCATACAGATATAGATTACTGGAACCAACAGACATATAGATGGTTCTATCAGGCAACTAATTCCTATACAAAGGAAAGAGTGGAAGATATTTGTTGATGCAAATCGTGAGTCGTAACTTCTTAGCAGACCGAACATAAGTGTGGTAAGCAGAAGTAAAACCCAACATTCTCCATTTCCATAATTATGCAGAAACAGAGAAACTGAATAAAACAGAACGAAGAAACAAGCCGGTAGCGAAGTTCTTGTGCGTATAAGAGCAAATGTAGTATTCAGTTCTATAAGGGAATAAGTTGTTAGTCCCCCAATTATAAAAGGCACCAGTTCCCATTTGTCCGAATAGGTTACTGCCCATATTATCAGGGAAATAATAACAGCGGCGGGAAGAGTGGTTCTTCCCGTCGCTACTTCATATTGAAAGCGGTTACGCATATTTTCAGATATAAGTTGAACTTATAAAAGTCTAACTATAGCAATTAAAAGTTTAAACAATCATCAAGGGTATGTTTCCCTATATGATGACAATCGCTGTTACAGGTCGAATCCGATATCAGAACGGAAATACTTCTTTTCGAATTGTATTTTTCCTGCATTACGGAAAGACATAGCCAAAGCTTCTTCCTTATTTGCGCCGTAAGAGCTAACAGCTATTACTCTACCTCCTGCTGTAACCACATTACCATCTTTAACAGCTGTACCTGCATGGAAAACTATACTACCTCCGACTTTTGCTTCTTCTATACCTGTCATTACAAATCCTTTTTCGTAAGCTTCAGGATATCCGCCTGATACAAGCATTACGCAAACAGCCGAGCGAGGGTCTATCTCAAGAGTCTTTTCATCAAGATTTCCATTGGCCACACCTTCAAACAGGTCAACCAAGTCGCTCTTTATACGTAGCATAACACTTTCTGTTTCAGGGTCTCCCATACGAACGTTATATTCTATAACCATAGGTTCACCCTTAACATTTATAAGGCCGAAGAAAATAAAGCCCTTATAGTCGATACCTTCTTCTGCAAGGCCGTTTACAGTTGGACGGATTATTCTGTCTTCCACCTTCTTCATCCATTCTGCGTCAGCAAACGGAACAGGAGAAACAGAACCCATACCACCGGTATTAAGTCCCTTATCACCTTCGCCGATACGTTTATAGTCTTTAGCTTCAGGAAGGATTTTATAGTTCTTGCCGTCTGTAAGAACAAATACAGAACATTCTATACCACTGAGGAATTCTTCAATAACAACTGTTGCCGAAGCGCTTCCAAACATACCTCCAAGCATCTCCTGAAGTTCTTTTTTAGCTTCTTCCAATGTAGGAAGTATCAGAACTCCCTTACCGGCGCATAAGCCGTCGGCCTTAAGTACGTATGGAGCTTCAAGAGTTTCAAGGAAGTCGAGACCTTCCTGAAGATTTTCAGCGGTAATGCTCTTATAGCCTGCAGTAGGAATATTATGACGCTGCATAAAACCTTTTGCAAATTCCTTGCTTCCTTCAAGAACAGCACCAGCCTTGGAAGGACCGATAACAGGTATATTTTTCAGTTCTTCATCGTTGCGGAAAAAGTCGTATACACCTTTCACCAATGGGTCTTCCGGTCCTACAACCACCATATTGATACCATTTTCTACGACGAACTTCTTGATAGCATTAAAGTCATCGGCTTTGATAGCCACGTTTTCACCAACTTCACGAGTTCCGGCATTTCCGGGAGCAATGTATAATTTCTCGATTTTAGGGCTTTGAGCGATTTTCCATGCAAGAGCATGTTCACGACCACCCGATCCAAGTAGTAAAAGCTTCATGTTATGTAAGTTTTTAAGTTATGTGAATTTTAATATTTTAAACCAACCTCAATTAAAACACTTATTTCAAGAAATCATCAAAATATCTTGAGATATGTTCGTGCAGGTGAACTCTTTCTGTTCCTATCATATTATGTCCCGATTCAGGATAGATATAAAAGTCAGGATGTGTTCCGGCTTCAATACATGCTCTGAGGAATGTGTAGCTATGCTGTGGTACACAAGTAGGGTCCATACCACCATGTATAATCATGAGTCTGCCTTTCAGGTTTCCAGCCTTCAGGTTCAGGTTTGAATTCTTGTAACCCTCCGGATTTTGTTCCGGTGTATCCATATATCTTTCGCCATACATCACTTCATAATATTTCCAGTCGATAACCGGTCCTCCGGCAACACCAACCTTAAATATTTCAGGATAAGAAAGCATCAGATTTGTTGTCATAAATCCTCCGAAGCTCCATCCGTGAACTCCAATCTTATCGGCGTCAACATAAGGCAGGGACTGTAACATTTTAGCTCCTTCCACCTGGTCCTTCATTTCTTCAACACCAAGTTGTCTGAATGTACAGTTCTCAAAATCTCTTCCGCGGTTATCACTTCCCCTGCTGTCGACAGTTAGCATTACATACCCTTTCTGAGCCATATACAAATCCCATCCTCTTGCATCATAGAAACGGTTGTTGTGAATGAGTTGTGCATGCGGACCTCCATATACGTATATAATAGCAGGATATTTCTTGTTTGGATCAAAGTCAACCGGTTTTATAAGACGATAATAAAGATCTGTCTTTCCATCGGCTGCCTTTATAGTACCGACAGTAATTTCCGGCATCTTGAATTTCTCCATCATAGGGTCGGTAGCAGTGAACAGGCATACACCCTTCTTGCCGCTGGTAGGAAGAATGCTTATTTCACGGGCAACGGTAAACGAACTGAAATTGTCGATTACATACTCTCCGCTTCCAGAGAGACGTGCACTGTGAGTACCATCTTCCTTTCCTATCAGCGTACGTTTGCCGTTTTTCATGTTCAGACTATAAATATTGGTCTGAAGAGGAGATACCTCTGTAGAGGCTATTATTATTTCTTTCTTCTTCTCGTTGAATCCTAAAATATCCTGAACCAGCCACTCACCCTTGGTTATCTGAGTCATTTCATTTGTTTTTGTATCAAACAGATACAAATGGTTGAATCCGTCTTTCTGGCTCTGATAAATAAATTTGCTGTCATCCCATGGTAAGAAAGACAAAGTATGCTGAGGCTCAACATACTTAGGATGAGACTCTTCATAAAGCACACCTTCCTTTTCGCCTGTAGAAGCATTATACTTTACAAGTTCAGCATGATTCTGGTCGCGGTTGACTTCTATTACATATACACTCTTTTCATCAGGCGACCATGATATGTTGGTATAATACATGTCGGTTGGATCTCCTGTATTAAGATATACAGTCTTTCCGCTTGCCACATTATATACTCCAACATAAACCTTATGGCTTGTCATTCCTGCCATAGGATATTTGTCGGGTTCAAGAGAAGCTATTCTGCTTGTTGTATTAACCTGTGGATAGTCGGCAACCATACTCTGGTCCATCTTATAGAAGGCCAGCATATTACCTTTAGGACTCCAGAAAGTTCCCTTATAAATACCAAACTCCATACGATGTACAGCCTGACCGTAAACAATATCGTGAATGTCATTTCCACCGCAGGCAGCTTTTTTCACATCAATATCAGGATTAATTTGAGTATCCTTAATATTTATTCCGGCTATATGAAGGTTATCGCCAACTGTATATGCTATAGTCATATTTTCTGTACAGAGGTCAACATTGGCAGCTGCTTTGTTAAGCTCTACAACCGACTTAACTTCCTTCTTTTCAGCATCAAATGCAATAAGTCTGTTCTCATGTGAAAATACCAAAGTCTTTTCCTCAGCCCAAGGCATAGAAACACCCATAAGAGAGCGGAGAGGTTTCAGATTTTTAGTATCGTTGCATGCAGAGAGACCGGCATTAACATCATCTAAAGACACAATAATGCCATTCTCTTTTCCGTTTTTATTATTGAAAGACTTAATTTCCTCAACACCGGTCTGAATACAGACATCACCCCACCATTTAAGTCCTGGCATATTTTTAGGTACAAGATTAAAATAATTGTCACCTCCAGGAATAACATCCTGCAAAGTAAATGATGTCTTATCCTGAGCACTATTGTTAGATTCAGGATTCTGGGCAACAGAACCTAAAGCCATCATACAAAATAAAGTTAAAAGATTATTTTTCAGTCTCATTTCAATTATATTATTAAAGAAAATATATCCTGTAAAAAACACTTAGGGGTAAGGCAAGCCTCCCTAAACAACATGAAACTTTATTCAGGGCGGCATACCCAACCCCTAAGTTGCGGATATGTCACATTATAATCAATCAAGTTTTTCAGAGTTATTATCCTCCATCAAATCCTCAGGACGTCTTCGGGTGTGCATATACCTTGGTCTAGGAGCTGGTTTTGGACGACCGTCATCTGTCGAAGGTCGTGAACTGTTTTTCAAAGAGCGTGTAAACTCTTTACCGTCGCCAGCTTTTCTTCCTCTGAAAGGAGCCTTCTCGTCGTTACGGTTGCCTTTACCGAAGTCTTTGGAACCAAATCTGTCGTTACCTTTATCAGAACCTTTTCCATAACCGGCCTTTTCGTTTCTGCGCTCAGATTTGAAATCTCCATTCTTTCTGTCACCTTTAAAGTTTCCTTTTTCCGGTTTGTCGCCATTGGATTTTCTTTCGCGTTTTTCTCCGTCTTTTCCTGATTTTGAATCACGCTTGTTTTTGAAATCCTTGCCCTCTTCACCGCTTCTGAAAGCTTTGTATTTACCGTCGAACAACTGATATTGTCTGAACTGGCATTCCAAAGCACCGTTGAACAATGGGATTTTTACTGTAGGTTTCAATCCAATCTGGTCGAAACATTCATCCCTATAGCTTAGAATCCATGCGTCATTGCCGGTAAACGCGTGTTTAAGTCGTTCACCAATCATCTTATAAAGACCCAATAAGTCTTCCGATGAAATTCTTTCACCATAAGGAGGGTTAGTAATGATAATACTCTTATTCTTAGGCTGTTCAAACTGCTGGAATGGCTGTATTCTGAGAATTACATCCTTGCTGACTCCTGCAGCCTTGACATTATGCATTGCAATTTCATTTGCGCGAGGATTATTGTCGAATCCATAAATCTTATGCTCGAATTCACGTTCCTGAGAATCATCATTATATATTGAGTCAAAAAGATTCTGGTCGAAATCCTTCCATTTTTCAAATCCGAACTCTTTGCGGAACACTCCTGGAGCAATGTTTCTTGCAATCAGTGCAGCTTCGATAGGAATTGTTCCAGAACCACACATAGGGTCGATAAGGTCGCATTCGCCTCTCCATCCTGTCATAAGAATCATACCTGCGGCAAGCACTTCATTAAGAGGAGCTTCTACTTGTTCCTGACGGTAACCGCGTCTGTGCAGAGACTCACCCGAACTGTCGAGCGACAAAGTACACTGGTCTTCTGCCACGTGAATGTTAATTGCAAGGTCAGGATTATTAATGCGTACAGAAGGACGGCTTCCGGTTTTTTCACGGAAGAAGTCAACAATCGCATCCTTTACTTTGTAAGCCACGAATTTAGAGTGACGGAATTCATTAGAGAAAACCACAGCATCCACACTGAAGCTGCTCATGTTATCGAGATATTCATCCCATGCAATACTCTTTACTGCATCATAAACTTCATCGGCAGTGCGTGCTGTAAAATGTTTGATAGGTTTCAGGATACGGATGGCGGTACGCAGGCAGAAATTTGCCTTATACATCATTGCCTTGTCGCCTGTGAATGAAACCATACGGCGTCCGATTTCAATATTGCTGGTTCCCAGCTCTGTGAGTTCTTGTGCCAACACTTCTTCCAGTCCCTGGAATGTTTTGGCTATCAGCTCGAATTCTTGATTCATGTTGGTAAAATTACGTAATTTTATTTCAGAGTACAAAAATACGTATTTTCGTGCAGTTAATCAACATTTTGTGCTATAAAGAAGTCTCTTCCTGTGTATTTGTACTAAAATTTCTGTACATCTTTGTGTTTTAATAGGTTTTTCCGAAAAATGTAGTATCTTTACAGAAATTATTCACTTTTTTACCTTGTTGAGTGGATATTTTATAATAACTGGAACTGTTTTGCGGAAAAAACAATTTTTCTGAAGCAAAAACAATAGCTCAATTGATAAAATAACATCAAATTGTTTTGTTAATTATTAATTTCTCAAAACTATAAATTTTATGAAACGTCGATTATTGTTTATCTTAACATGTTTCATTGTCGTTCTGGGTGTCCAGAGTCTTTATGCTCAGGCACGTTACGACAAGAAGAAACTTTATTCGGTGTGCTCAGTGAAGTATCCCGGTAAAGCCTGGAGTTATGCGGGGTCAGCACCAAAGGTTAAGCTGGTTGCTGCAAACGAAGCCGATAAGGCACAACTTTGGGGTATTGCCGATCTTTCAGGCAGTTACCGTCTGATCAATCCTTTCGATAATCTCGCTATTCAGGCAGGAGCCAACCAGTTTGTTCAGGCTGTAGAAACCAACGGTTCTGACGAAATGCAGCTTTGGCTTATCAAACCTGCAGGTAAATATGTACAACTCATTCCTTCAAACAAAGCTCAGTGGATTGCTTCGTGCAAGGAAGACGGAAGTGTAGTGCTTGTAGATGCAGCAAAGGCTGCAAAAGACGAATCTACTTTCTTCACTATAAAGGAAACCAAGGTAGCTGCTCCTTCTGCAGGCGAAACAGCACAGCGTGAAAAGGTTTATTGGGAAGATGAAACCATGTTTGCCGAAAATAAGGAGGTAGGACATGCTACTTATACTCCATATTTCAGTGAAGAAGAGATGGTTGCCGATAAGGAATTCTTCGATACTCCTTGGGTGTATACAAAAAGTAAGGCTGCCAAACTTCTTAACGGTGACTGGTATTTTAATTTTGTTCCACAACCTTCTGAACGTCCTTTAGACTTCTATAAGGAAGACTATGACGTTAGTTCCTGGGCTACTATTCCAGTTCCGTCCAACTGGGAAATGCACGGATACGACCGCCCTATTTACTGTAATGTAGAATATCCTCACTCAAATACTCCTCCATATATCGATGCCCGTAAAGGTTTCAACGATGGCGGCAAGAACTATGGAATTAACCCGGTAGGTTCTTATGTACGTTTCTTCGACCTTCCCGAAGGTTGGGACAAACAGCGTACATTCATCCAGTTTGGAGGTATATACAGTGCTGCATTTGTTTATCTTAACGGTGAATATGTGGGCTACACTCAGGGAGCGAATAATATCGCAGAATTTGATATAACAAAATATCTTCGCGAAAAAGACAACAAGCTTGCTGTTCAGGTATTCCGCTGGAGCGACGGTTCTTATCTTGAGTGCCAGGATATGTTCCGTATGAGCGGTATTTTCCGTGATGTGTATATCTACAATACTCCTAAGGTAAGTGTCCGCGACCATTATATTACTTCAAAACTTACTCCTGAATCCAACTATAAGGAAGGTGCTATGGAAGTAGAGCTTACACTCGATAACCGTGACCGTCTTTCAGGAACAAAGAATATTGTTGTAAAACTTACAGACCCTTCAGGTAAGCTTCTTACAGAAGAAGAACTTACAGTGAAGTATACCAATAATAGTGCTACAAGCAAGGTTAAGGCACGTTTCGATCTTAAGAATCTTATGCCTTGGACTGCCGAAACTCCTAATCTTTATACTGTAAGCGTAATCCAGCGTAATGGAGATAAGGACGAAATGGCCTTCTCTACAAAATACGGTTTCCGTGAAATAGAGGTACGCGGACCGCTGGTATATATCAACGGACAGAGAGTCTTCTTCAAGGGAGTAAACCGTCATGATTCGCATCCTCTTTACGGACGTGCTGTTACTACAGAGTCAATGCTTGAGGATATTCTTCTGATGAAGAGAAACAATATCAATACAATCCGTACATCACACTATCCTAATGCTGCCAAGATGTATGCAATGTTTGACTACTACGGATTATATACTATGGATGAGGCCGATCTTGAAGACCATGCCAACCAGTCTATAAGTGATATGCCTTCATGGATACCTTCGTTTGTCGACCGTATCGACCGTATGGTATTGCGCGACCGCAATCATCCGAGTGTGATTTTCTGGAGCTTGGGTAATGAGTGTGGTGGCGGTAATAACTTCCAGGCTTGTTACGATGCAGCCAAACGTCTCGACCCTCGTCCTGTTCATCACGAAAGTACACGCGACGGAAAAGAATATGGAGGTAACCGATTCAGTGATATGTATTCGAAGATGTATCCAGGAATGGACTGGATGGACAAGTATGTAAACTCGTTCGACAAACCTATGTTCATTTGTGAGTATGCTCATGCTATGGGTAATGCCATCGGTAACTTGAAAGAATATTGGGAAAGCATCGAAAGCAGTTCATCTACTATCGGTGGAGCAATATGGGACTGGGTTGACCAGGCTATCTACGAGCCGGTAGATATCATGAACGGAAATTATGAAGGCCGTCTGCATACTGGTTATGATTTCCCTGGTCCTCATCAGGGTAACTTCTGTTCTAACGGTATCATACCTGCTACACGTCATGAGTCACCAAAACTCAAGGAAGTAAAGATGGTATATCAGTATGTCAAGTTTGCCCTTGCAGCCAAAGATGCCGATAAGAATACAGTAACTGTAACAATAAACAATACATACGATTTTATTTCGCTTAAGGATTTCGAACTTGTATGGGAAACTGTTGAAAACGGAAATATTGTTGGAAAAGACAGTATGGCTCTTGCTCCGGTAGCTGCAGAAAAATCACAGAACTTCACTGTAGAGGTTCCTGGAACAGATCTTAAGGATGCAGAAAAAGAAGGACGCGAAGTTATGATAAACTTCTATGTACGCCAGACAAAACCAACTGTATGGTCGGCAGCCGGACATGTAGTGGCTCAGAAGCAGTTTGAACTTGCTTCACGCAGTGCTCTTCCTGTATTGCGTGCCAACAGTAAGGTAGGCAAACTTGAAGTTTCACAGAACGATAAGTCAATCACTGTAGGAAACAGCTTTATATATGCTGCATTTAATGCCGAAACAGGTCAGATGACAGAACTTAGAATGAACGGTCTTGACGTAATATACGGAAAAGAAGGTTTCATCTATGACAACCACCGATATATTGAGAACGACAGATTCGAAAAGACTGAAAACGGACTCAATCCAACAGGCACATGCTCTGTAAAAGAAGAAAAAGACGGTAAGGTAACTGTTACAACAGTAAGAGGTGGAAGCCTTTGTGATACAGAAATTATCTACACATTCCTTCCAAACGGAATCATGGATATGGATGTAAAACTTACTCCTAAGGCAAAAGATCTCCGCCGTATCGGACTTGTATGCTCTGTTAATGCCGGACTCGATAATGTTGACTATTATGCATATGGTCCTTGGGAAAACTATATCGACCGTAAAGATGGATGTATGATAGGCCGTTACACAACAACTGTAGATGATATGGTAGAACGTTATGTTAAACCACAGTCTATGGGTAACCGTGAAGGACTCCGTGAGTTGAAGCTTACCAATAAAGAAGGCCATGGTATACGTATCGAAACAGAAGGAGCTGTGTCATTCTCAGCACTCCGTTATACAGATGCCGACCTTATGAATGCAAACCATATTTGGGAAATGCAGAAACGTCCTTGCATTATTTTGCACCTCGACGCACAGATAAGAGGACTTGGAAATGCAAGTTGCGGTCCGGAAACATTGAATACTTATAAGATTGCTCAGATGCCATTCGGATACAAATTACGTATTTCGGCTGAGTGAGAAGCTGATTATGTCTAAACAGCTTTTGAAAAAATTGTTTGTGAGAAAAAGGCGGGCTTAGGTCCGCCTTTTTTAATATTTCTAAACGAATACGGATAAAACAACAAAAAGTGCTTATCTTTACAAGCAAATTTATTAACAAAAAGAAAAAACAACTATGAAAAGGAATCTTCTTATTACTTTGGCTCTGGCAGCCACAGTTCAGACAGGCCTTCATGCGGGTGAATCCGACTCACCTAAATGGCTCCGCTGGTGCTCTATCTCGCCCGACGGAAAAAACATTGCCTTTACTTATTCGGGTGATATCTATACAGTACCCACAGGTGGAGGAGTTGCGCGTCAGCTAACAGCAAATACTTCTTACGATTATGCTCCTGTATGGAGTCCCGACAGCAAGCATATAGCATTTGCAAGTGCCCGTGAAGGTAGCATGGACGTATATATCACTTCTATATCCGGAGGTGCTCCACGTAGAATAACCACACATTCAGGAACAGAAATACCTGTAGCCTTCCTTGATGCCGACCATGTGCTGTATTCGAGTGCAGGAACACCTACAGCAGAAAATATCCAGTTCCCTTCAGGTACATTTACACATATATATAAGGTAAGTACCAAAGGCGGACGCCCGGAATTGTATTCCGACTGGTCGATGGGAAATCCTAATATCGGTCCTAAGGGAGTCTTGTTTGAAGATATAAAAGGATATGAAGATTACTGGCGTAAGCATCAGACATCAAGTATCGCCAAAGATATATGGCTATTTGACACAAAGGCAAATACATACAGAAAAATAACCGACTATGTAGGTGAAGACCGTAACCCGGTATGGGCTGCCGACGGCAACAGTTTCTACTACCTGTGTGAGGAAAGCGGTTCATTCAATGTCTTTAAACGTGGTCTTGAGCCAGGTTCAAAAGCCGAACAGCTTACATTCCATAAAAACAATCCGGTGAGATTCCTCAGCTCATCCGAAGACGGAACATTGTGTTACAGTTTCGATGGTGAGCTGTATACACTTGTGCCGGGAAAGAAACCTGTTAAGGTTAATGTGGAAATCGTGCGCGATGAAATGCAGAGAGAAGTTATCCGCCAGTTGCGCTCATATGGAGCATCGCAAGTATCTGTTTCTCCTAAGAATAAGGAAATAGCATTCATAATGAATGGCGATGTTTATGTAACATCACTCGACTATAAGACTACAAAACAGATAACAGACACGCCCGAACGCGAAAGAACCGTTGATTTTGCACCCGACGGACGTTCTATTGTATACGCATCAGAACGCGGAGGATTGTGGCAGATATATCAGGCCACTATTGCCGATAAAGACGAAAAGAATTTTACATACTGCTCTGAAATCAAGGAAGAACGTCTTACCGATGGTACATATACAGCTTTCCAACCTTCTTATAATCCTAAAGGAGAAGAAGTTGCCTTCCTGAAGAACCGTACCGAAATATGTGTATTGAAGTTGAAGAACAAGAAGGTACGTACAGTAATGGACGGCAAGTACCAGTATTCGTATACAGATGGCGACCAGGATTACTCATGGAGTCCGGACGGAAAATGGATTCTTTCGGAATATATAGGAACAGGCGGATGGAACAACAAGGATATAGCTTTGATTAAAGCCGACGGTTCAGGTGAAATACACAACCTGACCAACAGCGGATATAACGAAGGAAGTCCGAAGTGGGTACTCGATGGTAAGGCAATGCTTTTCCAGAGCGACCGTGCCGGATACCGTAGCCATGGCTCATGGGGAGCAGAAAGAGATGCATATCTGATGTTCTTCGACCGTGAGGCTTACGATAAATTCCGTATGAATAAAGAAGACCTTGCTTTGCTTGAAGAGCAGGAAAAGGCTGAAAAAGAAGCAAAGGAAAAGGAAGAAGCCGAAAAGAAAGATAAAAAAGACAAGAAGAAAAAGAAAGACGGCAAGAAATCCTCTGATAAAGACGATGATGCCGATAAAGACAGTAAAGACGATAAGAAAAAAGATGATAAAGACAAGGAACTTAAGTTCAATCTTGACAATCTCGAAGAATGGACAGTACGTCTTACACCTTACTCAACTTCACTTGGCGATGTAGTACTGAATAAAGAAGGTTCCAAGCTTTATTATATAGCTCCTCACGAAGGTCGTCCTGCATTATGGGAACAAGATCTTAAGGAATACAGCAATAAGCTGAAGATGCAGGGAATGGACTGGGCTGCACTTGATCTTGATGATGATATCAAGA
The DNA here is from genome assembly GCA_034094155.1 of Phocaeicola sp. GTDB lineage: Bacteria > Bacteroidota > Bacteroidia > Bacteroidales > Bacteroidaceae > Phocaeicola. The sequence continues at coordinate 31,818 of JAXEBI010000042.1, read as the reverse complement.
ATGCATACTTTGCTGCAGGCGGTGCAATCAAGAAACTTGAGATTGAAAGTGGCAAGATAAGCAATATAGGTTTCGAGGCCTTCTATACCGACCGTCCTGAAGCACAGAGAGAATATCTGTTCAATCATATCTGGAACCAGACAAAAGAAAAGTTGTATGATCCGGGAATGAACGGTGCCGACTGGGATGCTATCTACACCACATACAAGAAGTATCTGCCATATATCAGCAACAACTATGAGTTTGCAGAAATGGCAAGTGAAATGCTTGGTGAGCTTAACGTATCGCATACCGGATGCCGTTTCGGCGGATATGGCGGCGCTATGCAGACAGCTTCTCTTGCAGCCTTCTACGATGATACATATAAAGGTGATGGTCTGAAGGTAAAAGAAGTGATAAAGGGCAGCCCGCTTGAAGCAGGCAAGACACCTGTAACAGCCGGATGTATCATTACAGAGATTGACGGAGTTAAGATTGAAGCTGGAATGGATTATTATCCATTGCTTGAAGGCAAGGCCGGAAGAACAACCCGTCTTACAGTTAAGGATGGAAAGAAAACATTTACTGTAAGTGTAAAACCTGTATCGGCAGGAACAGAAAATGCACTTCTGTATAAGCGTTGGGTAAAGAGAAACCGTGATATGGTAGACAGACTTTCTGGTGGTAAGGTAGCTTATGTTCATATCAAGGCTATGGATGCAGGCAGCTTCCAGACCTTGTATAAAGAGCTTATGAACGATGAAAACCGTAAGAAAGACGCTGTTATAGTTGACACACGCCACAATGGAGGCGGATGGTTGCACGATGATGTATGTATGCTTCTCAGCGGTCAGAAAACAATGATATTCAAGCCAAGAGGCCAGTATATTGGCGACGATCCTTTCGACCGTTGGACTAAGCCGTCATGTATGCTTATTTGTGAGGATAATTATTCGAATGCTCATGGTACCCCATGGTATTATAAGGAACAGGGTATAGGCAAGCTGATCGGAGCACCTGTTCCAGGAACAATGACTGCCGTATGGTGGGAAGGCCTTGAGGGCGGAATGGTATTTGGTATTCCACAGGTAGGTGCATACGATATGAAAGGCAATGTACTCGAAAATCAGTTGCTTGAACCGGATATCAAGGTTTACAATGCTCCTGAAGATGTTCTCAAAGGCAAGGATGTGCAACTTGAAACAGCTGTGAAAGAGATGCTTTCAGGCAAGTAATAATCATTGGCCGAGAATAAGATAAAATAAAGAAAGAGTAAAAAATGATGAGGCTGTCCTGATATTTAAAATTGGGACAGCCTCATTAGTTTAATGATATTATATATACTTAGATAAATTACTTAGATGAATTATTAATTGACAGTTCAGAATTTAAGTACCAATATTACAATAATTCTATAAACTTATCAACATCTTCTTCCACAGTACCCCAGTCTGTAACGAATCTTACCACAGTTTCGGTTTCACCACGTGGCCCCCAAAGTTCAAAGCTGGCATATTCCGAAAGTCGGTCTATTTCATCATTCGGAAGGCAAACAAACTGTTGGTTGGTAGGAGAGTCGATATGCATTTTATAGCCTTTTTCAATAAAGGCCTTTTTCAGCTTCATTGCCATTCTGACAGCATGAGCCCCGGATTTTATGTATAAGTCATCTGTGAAAAGAGTCATAAACTGTATACCCAATAATCTTCCTTTGGCCAACAAAGCTCCGTGTTGTTTTACTATAGGAAAGAAATGAGGCAGAGTCTCAGGATTCTTTGCTACTACGGCTTCTCCGAACAATGCGCCCACTTTGGTTCCTCCAATATAAAATACATCACATAAATCTGCTATATCCTGGAGTGTAACATCTGTATTTTCGGCCGCCAGTCCATAACCCAATCTGGCACCATCCATGTAGAGCGGGATATTTGCTTTTTTACATACATCACTTAATCCTTTCAACTCCTCTTTTGTATAGAGAGTTCCGTATTCTGTTGGGTGAGAGATATATAACATACCGGGAGCTACCATGTGTTCGTATGTCTCGTCACGATAGAAATCAGATATGTATTTTTCCACATCCTCTTTTTTAACTTTACCTTCGTATTGGGGCAGAGTCAACACCTTATGTCCTGAGGCTTCTATTGCTCCTGCTTCATGAACATTAATATGAGCAGTTTCGGCAGCGAGAACTCCTTCGAATCTTTTTAGGAGTGCATCTATAACAGTGGCATTAGTCTGAGTTCCTCCTACAAGAAAATGAACTCCAGCTTCAGGTTTGTTGCATGCTGTTCTTATAAGTTCTTTTGCCTTTTCAGTATATGAATCGGTTCCATATCCTGTAGTCTGCTCAAGGTTTGTTTCAAGCATGCGTTTCATGATTTCGGGATGTGCTCCCCTCATATAGTCTGTATCAAAATGTATCATAATGTTTTCTTGTTATTATTGCTTGTTAGTTTTCTATTTCTGAATTCATTCTATAATCCATTTTTCAATACCTTTAATTTTATTACAGAAATTAACTCCAACCTTATATAATTTTCTTTTATCCGAAGCAAAAGGTGAAGCATATCCCTTTTCGTTGATTTGTTTTATAGCATCTTCTGCACTACCGTCCATTTTGAATTCCATTACATAAATAAACTTTTCTGTTTTTACTACCATATCTATACGTCCGTTTGAAGTATGATATTCAACTTGTGAGTAAAACCCAAGTAGTTTAAATACGATATAAACTACATTCTGATAATGTCGTTCCAAGTCACGCGCAATTTCGTATGTAGTATCAGCAAAGAAACTTTTCAGGCGCATCATAAATGAATCTATATCACCACGACGCACGTCTTTGACGAAACTCGTTATCTCAAACGATGTGTTTCCTGTATCCAGATGAGCATAATTTGGAAGAAGATATTTTGTAAATCCTTCTTCTACTTCTCTGTTGGGAAATCCCAAAAGATATACTTTGAATTCCTTGTCGAATCCTTTTATAGTAAGGTATCCGCTTTGATATAATATTGGAACAGGGTTTGCATACATGGTATCTATTCCTCCAAGAGAATCTGCCGATGCCATTTCTTCCGTCAGTCTGTTAAGATTGTAATTGCTTGTTTTCAGAAGTTCCACAAGGAATGTTGGAGTACCGGTTTCAAACCAATAGCTGTCGAAACTCATTTTAGCAAATGTATTCAGAATACTGAACGGATTATAAATGTCATCGCCATCCTTAACGAAATGATATCCGTCATACCATTCCTTCAGTTCTTTTTTAGCTTCATCTTCATTAATACCGTTTTTCTCGGCCAGAATATTAATATCGTCTTTAAAGTATGTATAAAGTTCTTTTTCTGTTATACCGCATATATTTGCATATCTGCTGTCTATAGATATATCCATGAGATTATTCAGGTCGCTGAAAACGCTGACTTTACTGAACTTAGTTACCCCTGTAAGCAATGCAAACTTGATGTATTTATCACAGCTTTTTAAAGTACCGTAGAACGCTTTCAGTGTATCACGGTAATCATTTAGTAGCTTCTCATTCCCAATTGCCTGCAACATCGGTTTGTCGTATTCATCTATCAGGATAACTACATTTCTGCCTGTTTTTTCGTATGCTTTTCTTATAATATATGTGAATCTTTCTTCAGGAGATCTGTCTTTTTTCTCGTTGCCATATAGATCTTCCCATATCTCAAGATGCTGGTTCAGAATATTCTCTATAGAATTGTTATTATTGTATTTCTTTGTATTCAGGTCAAGATGCAATATGGGATATTCTATCCATTCCTTTTCAAGATTTTCCATAGCCAGTCCCTTGAAAAGCTCTTTCTTTCCAAGGAAATAAGCTTCGAGTGTTGATATCAGAAGGCTTTTCCCGAATCGTCTTGGACGGCTCAGGAAGTAATATTTGCCGGTACTTACCAGTTTATAAACCAGTTCGGTTTTATCTACATAGGAATAATTTCCTTTTATTATTTCCTCAAAATTCTGTATTCCTACCGGATAAAGCTTTTCCATGATACAGTGTAATAATATTAAAAAGTTCTATGATTTCTACAAAGATAATGCAGATTGATTACTATTGCAAACATTTTGAATATGAGTTGCAGTATCTACATTCCTGTGAAAGTAGTTATTATTGAGAATAAATCATTACTTTTGTAGAGATTTTGGTGATTATATCATCTCTTGTTAAGTACTGAAATTTAATACTAAATCTAAATAATAATATGGATCAGAAAAAGACGAATAGAATTGAAGTTGTTGATGCCTTGAGAGGCATCGCCTTGTTTGCAATTGTAATATTGCACTGTTTTGAACATTATAATCTATACTATATTCCAGAAGGATATCCACAATGGCTAACCTTTTTGGATAAAGGTATATGGGATACAACCTGGTTTTTGATGGCAGGAAAAGCTTTTTCAACCTTTTCTCTTCTTTTCGGACTAAGTTTCTATATACAATTCAGTAATGCAGAAAAAAGAGGAATTCCATTTAAGGGAAGGTTTGTATGGAGAATGTTTCTGCTTTTCTTATTTTCACAGCTTCATTCTTTATTCTATAACGGAGATATACTACTTCTGTATGCCGTAATGGGTGTTTTTCTTGTATATGTTTCTCACTTGTCAACAAAGACAATATTGATAATAGCTTCATTCATGATTATCCAGCCAATAGAGTGGATAAGGGTTTTTTGCAGTCTATGTAACATCCCTTTTATAGAATATGGAGACAACTGGATGAAATTTGGTGCTTTAGCCAAACCGGTTATGGAGTCTGGTAGTTTTATGGAGGTTGTACGTTCTAATATAACTCACGGACAGTTATATGGAAATCTCTGGCAAATAGAAAACGGAAGAATATTTCAGATAGGAGGATTATTCTTGTTTGGAATGATATCGGGCCGTCTTTCTCTTTTCAACGATAAAAAAGAGTCTATAGTTTTATGGAAGAATATATCAATATGGTCGGCAATACTTTTTATACCAATGAATATTTTACGTATGATTTATCCTGAAATATTCAATGGTAATAAAGAAATTCTGATGCCACTTGATATAGCGATACCATCTATATGCAATTTCCTTTTTATGGCTTTCCTTGTAGGTGTTTTTGTAATTCTATGGTATGATAAAGGAAACGGATATAAGTTTCAGCGACTTTTTATACCTTTTGGAAGAATGAGCCTTACAAATTACATAACACAGTCGGTAATAGGGGTTACATTGTTTTATGGATTTGGTTTAAGCCTTTACAAATATACAGGTGCAACGGCTTGCTTGTTGATTGCAATTGTAATCTTTTCCGTTTTATTGATTTTCAGCCGTGTTTGGCTGTCAAATCATAGACAGGGGCCTCTTGAGTGGATATGGAAGAAACTTACGTGGCTTTAGTATATCTTTAATTTTCAATTGATTTTCATTTTCTGATAAATTATTTTATCTTTGAGCATTGGATTGCTTATCTGCTTGTATACATGTAAATTAGCGGCAACGGATTGGCTCTTCGATTATATTTATTGATATTTATTGTTAATCAGTTTAAAGAACATTGTTAGATGAGAAAACAGAAAAAAATCATTCTTGGTAGTATGCTGTCGTCGGCAGTTATGATGTGTGCAACAGCGGCGTCTGCGTCTTTTATGACTTCTTGTAACGTACAGCAACAGAAGTCTGTTCCGGCATGCGAATTTACACAAACAGCAGAAGTCAAGTTGCCTGAAATTGGTCTTACAGGACTTGCCGTTGACCAGGGTTTCCTTACTGCAGGAAAAGGAAATTCCGATCATATTCTTCTCAGAATCAATCTTGAACGAGATCTTGAGAAAGAAGCTCTTCCACTTACAGGAGTGAAATTCAATCTACAGGGAACAACTAACCTGAATGATATTTCTGCTCTGAGAGTATATGCTACACAGGACCCTTATCTGAACGGAGACAAGAAGGCTTTTGCACGTCTCTTGGCTGAAACAACAGACAAGGCTCAGATAACTGCTTCGGGAGATATCTCCATGGCTTTCAATTCAGAGTATATTCCACTTGGAAGAAGAGGTTATCTGTGGGTTACAGCCGACATTGCAAAAGAAGCTGTACCTGGAAATTCTATTGATGCTTCCTTGATTTGTGTGGGAGGCGAAAATGGGACTTTTTATAATGTTCCTGAAGGAAATCCTAAAGGTATGGCATGCATATACGAAAAACAGACTATGCTGTTCAGCCCATGGGATAACGGTTCGGAATTCTACAGAATACCTGCTATGCTGACTCTCGAAAATGAATCTCACGGTAAAAAAGGACGTATTCTTACTGTTACCGACAGGCGTTTCAAATATAATTATGATTTGCCAAACAAAATCGATCTTGTGGCAAAACACAGTGATGACAATGGCTCTACATGGACTAAAGGTATTACCATTGCAGGACTTTATGCCGACAGTATCAATAATCAGGGACCTGACTATGGATACGGAGATGCTGCCCTGGTGGAAACAAACTCAGGCAAGGTGATATGTATGATGGCTGCCGACCGCCAGTTCCAGCCTTCTACATACGAAGAAGAAAACCGCATCAAGATGTATGTGGCATCGAGTGCCGATGGTGGAGATACATGGCAGAAACCTCACGAAATCTCAAATTTCATTTATGATGCCGTATATAATGGCGCTCCTTCAAAACTTCAGGGGGTGTTTGTGACATCCGGTAAGGGATTATGCCTTAAGAATCAGAAAGACTCGTCACTAAACGGCCGTATATTGTTTGTTATGGTATGTAAGTTTACTTCAGGACTTTACCAGAACTATATAGTATATTCTGATGATGAAGGTGCTACATGGAAGGTTTCGGATACAAAAGCATACGATGGTGGAGATGAGGCCAAGCTTGTAGAAGAATCAGATGGTACTGTTATCATGTCTACCCGACGCAGTGGCGAACGCGGATTCAGTTCTTCTCGCGATGGTGGAAATACTTGGGAGAATCCGTATATGCAGAAGGAATTGTGGGGCAACAGCTGTAATGCTGATATGTTAGTATACTCTGATGATTTGTATATCCATACTATGCCAAATGCTGCCGACCGCCGCAATCTTACAATATATGCCAGCAAGGATAAGGGTAAGACATGGCCTTATAAGTTTGTTATAAATGAACTTCCTGCCGCTTATTCAACATTAGTGAAGTGTACCGACGGAAAGATTGGCGTTTATTATGAAGACGGTACTATGAGCGACCATTATTCAATGAATTTCCTTACTATACCGGTAGAGTGGATAGTGAAGTAAAATAATAGAAATTAATAAATTAAATGATTATAGTACCTTAATGATATGTTTTATCGGATTTTAATTTCTCTTTGTCATATTGAGGTTTGTGCAATAATGCTTTGATTATACGGAAATGTTAAATTAGAATCCGATTTACTTCATTTTTTGTTAAGTATATTGAGATAAATATTTACATATGCATTTTTATTGATATACTGACAAAGAAAAAAGTGTGGGCAAGTTTTGATTAAAATGCGGTCATGTTTTAATTAAAGCTTGCTCACACTTTTTTTAGTGTCTAAATATCTTATTAAGTGGTTGGTAATGCTCTTTAAAATATAGTTTAGAATCATATTTTATGCATTTTTGTCCCTGATTTTTTCTATTTCGTCTTTATAATATTGATATTTTCTGTTGATATAATATTGCTTATTTAAGATATTGTATGTTATATTGTAATCTGTTTGTTTCTTTTATATATCTTTATTTAAGAATAAATTGCCTTTTTGTGATTTCCTGTTGTTATCTATTTCCTTGAGAATCCTATTTTTTAGTTCTTGTTGTATCTTGTTCTGATATTCAAAAAAATGGATATACATATTGTTTGTAAGATATTCTTTTGATAACCTTACAGATTTCTCCATGTATGAATTTTATAGGATAATATATTGTTACTGTGTCACAAATACTCTCCAACTGCCATCCTTCTCGCCTCGCTCAACGTATTTTTTCTGTATGAGTTGGTCAAGCAGTTTCTGAATTGCTGCTATGCTGATGCCTGTGATTTCTTTCATATCAGCTAAGGTAAGTATCGGTTCAGTTCGCATCGCATTCAGAATCTTTGTATAATTGGGGGTTCTGAAAGATATGCGCTCTCCATCATACCACCATACATTTTTATTCTTTTCGCTTACAAACAATACATCGTTATAAACCTCTGTTGCGACCAAATCATTGAAATATTTCAAGAACGGAAGAATATCCTTAATTTCAGCGTGAGCACCATCACTTGGAATCGGACCTACTTCAAGGTCGGTTTGATGCAGAGCCTCTAAATATTCACTCTTTTTGCGACTGCGGACAACAACCATCGGGTAATTATGGCGAGTTAGAATAAAGTTTACCATAAGTCGGGCAATACGACCATTCCCATCTTCAAAGGGGTGAATACGTATATAGCGGTAATGGAATAACGCAGCTAACTCCACTGGTGAGAGTTTTCCCTCTTTCTCAGTTTCGTTATACCAATCTACCAAGTCAGTCATTAGGCTGGGAGTCTCTTCTGGCGAAGCATACTCAAACCTATCACCGTATCGTGTAATGACACTATTGGGTCTTGTCTTATACTGACCAGCGTGTATTATATAACTTGTCTGTACTCCACCAGGAAGATTACGATATACTGTATAATCTTCACGAAGTAGAGTCTTATGTAAAGTTCTGATAAAATTCTGAGTCAAAGGAGTTTCTTTCACTCTTGCTTCCTCAGTCATCATACGAAGGCCAATATTGCTTGCTGTCATCTCTTGCACATCACGTACATCAGCTTCGCCAATCACTTTACCAAAGAGCAACAAAATTTCCGTTTGCCCATAGGTTAGTGTATTACCCTCTATGTGATTGCTGTTGTAATTAAAGTCCACTGTAAAACGACGGCTAAGTCTTTCTCTGTCTTTATCAGATAATGGTTGTAATTCCTGCCATGCAGCTAATGCTTTCTTGATATTTAGGTATTTCATACGTCTGAACATTTATTATCTGTAATGCGAATATACAAAAAAAAGTTTTCAAAAAGGTTGTATCTATACAACCTTTTTGAAAACTTTAATATATAAAATAGGTATCTGTTTAATAAGCATAAAACAGATATATACAGACGATTGCTGTATAATATATAAGGGTAATAATATTAATTTATAATGCGATTTTATTAAAAAAATAAGATAATGAACTCTCCTACTGAAAAAGGATAATATGACCTATCGGTTACTGTAAGAGTAGATTCACTATTATATGTCAGAAATTTTTAATTTGATTATCAGATTGATACTAACCATATTGTAAAAAGTATGAGTAAATAACTATTAAATCTTGTTTTTATGCTATTTTTGCACTATTAAGATCTAACTAAACTTTATTAACCGTTATGACTAAAATTACTATTCTATCAATGTTTTTGGGCTGTATGTCTTTTCTTAACATATCGGCTCAGGATTACACAAAATTCGTTGACCCCTTTATCGGTACAGAAGGAATGGGACATACTTTTCCCGGTGCTTGTGTTCCTTTCGGTATAGTTCAGTTGAGTCCTGATACAGATACAATTCCTCATAATCTAAATGGTGTATATCAGAAAGATGTATATGCATATTGTGCCGGATATCAGCATAAAGACCCTACTATAGTAGGATTCAGTCATACCCATCTCAGCGGTACAGGACATTCCGACCTTGGAGATATTCTTGTGATGCCGGCTATGGGAAAACACCAGCTTAACCCTGGAAGAGAGGACTTTCCGGACGAGGGATACAGGTCGCGTGTAGATCACAGCACCGAATCGGCCGCACCGGGATATTATGAGGTAACTCTTAAAGACCATAATATAAAAGCTCGTCTTACTGCTACACCAAGAGTGGGAATACATAAATATATATTTCCCAAGGAAGAAGGCGGACATCTTATTCTTGACTTGAATCACGGTATATATAATTATGACGGTAAGGTGCTGTGGGCAAATCTTAGGGTTGAAAATGACACTCTTATCACTGGATACAGAATAACCAACGGATGGGCACGTACCAACTATACTTATTTTGCCATATCTTTCTCCCAGCCCATAACAAATTATGGATATAAAGACCATGAGCCGGTAAAATACAATGGTTTCTGGCGCCGTTTCAAAATGGAATCCAATTTTCCTGAGATTGGAGGAAAGAAGATTGTGGCATATTTTGATTTCGATACAAAACACAATCCCGAACTTGAGATAAGAGTAGCCTTATCGGCAGTAAGTACCGAAGGAGCATTGATGAACCTTAAGGCAGAAACCGAAGGCAAGACATTTGCTCAGTTGGCAGGTCAGGCTTCGGAATTGTGGAACAGGAGGCTGTCGCAGTTTGAGGTTGAGGGAACAGACTCTGAAAAGAAGATGTTTTATACTTCTTTATATCATACCATGATTAATCCATCTGTTTATATGGATGTCGACGGTTCATACAGAGGTCTTGACAATAATATACATAAGGCCGAAGATTTTGATAATTATTCAATATTCTCATTATGGGACACATATCGTGCCGAACATCCTCTGCTAAACATTATCGCGCCAAAGGAAAATGCCGGAATGGTGAAATCTATGATTGCACATCAGAATCAGAGTGTTCATAAAATGCTTCCGGTATGGAGTCACATGGGTAATGAAAACTGGTGTATGAGCGGATATCATGCTACATCTGTTTTGGCCGATGCCGTAACAAAGAATGTGGTGAAAGGAACAGATAATCTTCTGAAAGCCATGGTAGAAACATCAGAAGTGGAGTACTATGATAATCTGAAAGATTATATCGGACTTGGATATATCCCTTTCGACAAGAGTGCCACAGCTGCATCATCTACCCTTGAGAATTGCTATGACGACTGGACTATCTACAAGACTGCACTGAACATGAACCGCAAGGATATTGCAGATGTATATTACAGACGCGCCCTCACATACAGAAATCTATTCGACAAGAGCAGCGGATTTGTTACACCAAGAACATCCGACGGTAATTTTAAGTCCGGTTTTGACCCGTTGCAGACACATGGTGAAGGATTCATAGAAGGCAACTCATGGAATTTCTCTTTCCACGTGCCTCACGATGTAAACGGAATAATGGAACTGATGGGAGGCGACAGAAAGTTTGTAAAGCGTCTCGACGACCTGTTTACCATGGATTTACCTGCCAAGTATTATGAAAAGAATGAGGATATTACCAAAGAGGGACTTATAGGCGGTTATGTGCATGGAAATGAGCCAAGCCATCATATACCTTATCTGTATGCATGGACATCACAGCCATGGAAATCTCAGTTCTGGACACGTGAGATAATGAACAGAATGTACAGAAGCCGTATCGACGGTCTGGGAGGAAATGACGACTGCGGTCAGATGTCGGCATGGTATGTCTTTTCGGTAATGGGATTCTATCCTGTATGTCCGGGTACCGACCAGTATATATTGTCGGCCCCTTATCTGCCATACATCAAGTTTAATATGCCTAACGGAAAGACTCTTGAGATTGTAGCCAAAGGAGTTTCCGATGAAAACAGATATGTAAAGCAGCTTATAATAAACGGAAAAGTATACGACAAGACTTATATAACCCACAATGATTTATTGCAGGGAGGAAGATGGGAGTTTGTAATGGATTCCAAACCCAACAAGAAAAGAGGTTTGGGTAAGAGCAACAAGCCTTATTCTCTGTCTGTAAAATAAAGAGTTGGTATTTTATTAATCTTAACTTTAAGTATCTTATGAGAAAAAATGAAGTAACAATAACTGCTGAAGTGTTCAGAACCGTGAAATCTGATGAAAAGGGAAATCCTTGTAAAAAAGTTATAATGTTGTGTATTTCAGCGTTATTTGCCTTATTTACATTTACGGGGTGTGATAACAGTTCGTCTCCCAAAGAAAATGAAGACGACCATAAGAATGAAGAAACAACATCCGACTGGAGCAAATACTTCGTTGGCGACATTCTTTTTTATGATGAGGCTCCTGATACAGAAGGTTCCAGAATTTACCATTCTATAATACCTTCGCCGAAAGATTATATAGCAGAACAGGCGCGCACAGTTTTGTCTACCCTTTATTTTTCTACCGAAGACAGTATAGTGCCAGTGAATTATCTTCGTTATTATCTTAAAGACATTGAAGGTGTTTCGGCAAAATCGGGAGGAAATGGTGATGTTACTATATTTTATAGCACCCGACACATAGAAAATACATTTGCCGGACGCGACACAACACAGTTGTTTTTCGAGACCAAAGGTGTACTTCTTCATGAACTTACACATGCCTATCAGCTTGAACCTCAGGGAATAGGTTCATACGGAACCAATCGTGTATTTTGGGCATTCATAGAAGGAATGGCCGATGCCGTAAGAGTTGCCAATGGCGGATTTACCGAAAAAGACCGTCCAATAGGCGGAAATTATATGGACGGATATAGAACTGCCGGCTATTTCTTTGTGTGGCTGAAAGACAACAAAGATCCAGATTTCCTTCGTAAGTTCAATAAAAGCACTCTTGAAGTCATTCCATGGTCGTTCGACGGAGGAGTGAAATATGCTCTCGGAAAAAAAGCCGATATAGATAGTCTGTGGCGTGAATATCAGATAGCAATGGGAGATATTAAGGAATGACAGGAGGACTGGTTGGTAAGAAGAAATATAAGACTATAATAAATCTTTTGGCTGGCTTAATGATTTCAGTTATTATATGTATTATAATCTTTCAGATTATTTTGTACATTTGCATTATAAGTTAAATAATGTGAACTTTAAATTGAATGGAAGAACTGATTATAGAAAAGCTGAAGCAAGGTGACCAGAAGGCGTTCAAACATATTTTCGACAGACATTATGTACTTCTGTGCAGATTTGCCAATCAGATATTAAATGATGCATCATTGGCTGAGGAGATAGTCGATGATGCAATCTTCTATCTTTGGGAACACCGTGAAGAGATAGAGATAACCCATTCTATTAGAGCATATTTAATGCGTGCAGTCCGCAACCGCTGTATTAATGAGATCAACTCGCTTTCCCATCGCACAGAGTTGAATTTTTCTACATATATCTCCTCAGAAAATATAGAATTCCTTGACACTATATTTATGGATGAAGATCATCCTCTTGGTGCATTGATTGAACATGAACTGGAGGATGAACTAATCCGTTGTATAGAGTCTTTGCCCGAAGAATGCAGGCGTGTATTCAAAAAAAGTCGTTTCGAACAAAAAAAATATGAAGAAATAGCGGAAGAACTGAATATTTCAGTAAATACAGTTAAGTATCACATAAAGAACGCTTTAGCCTATCTTAACAGCCATTTATCAGACTATCTGAAAATAATCATAGCATATATTTTTATGGAAAATTGAAAAAAAATCAAATTTTCACTACCCTAAGTTTTTATTTTTTTGTCTTACCTATAGAAACCACATAATGAATATGCAAAACGAAGAGAGACATATAGAGATTGACAGACTTGTTTCATTATACTTATCTGGTAAAATAGACAACAGGTCACTTGGAGAACTTCACCAATGGTGTAAGGAATCTCCCGAAAATACTTTATATGTAAGAAATCAGATTGAAATATGGTTTTCATCCGGTGTGGCAGGTTCGGAATGTTCATTCAATAAGGAGGAAGCTTTTCAAAGATTCCAGAAAAGAATGCAAGAAGCCGGACAGAAAGAAGATAAAAAAGTTAAAGAAGAGATTGTTAATAATACATTGAATAATACCGGTAGTTTTGGTAATAACCATGGTATTATCAGTAACATTATTAAAACTCCTATTTGGAAAACTATATATCGTGTTGCAGCCATTATACTTATAATATTCCTTCCATTAATAGGATATTGGGGAGGAGTGAAGACCATAAAGCAAGGTTTCTCAGATATAGTGGTAGAAGCACCTTTAGGCGCACGCACAAAATTATATCTTCCTGATGGAACAATGGTATGGCTTAATGCCGGATCGAAAATAACATATTCTCAAGGTTTCGGAGTTGATGACAGACATCTGAATTTGGATGGTGAAGGATATTTTGAGGTAACAAGAAATGAGGATATACCTTTTAAAATAAACACTAATGAACTTGATCTGCAAGTATTAGGAACCAAATTCAATTTCCGTAATTATTCAGATGATGAGGAAGTCGTGGTAAACCTTATGGAAGGAAAGGTAAAGTTGCATAATGAGTTGAAAGAATCTGAAGATATGTATCTGCTTCCGGATGAAAAAGCTGTATTGAGCAAGTCTACAGGAGATATGATAAAGTCAAAGATGAAGGCAGAGAAGTCAAATCTATGGACGAAAGATGAACTTCATTTTGATGAGGCTTTACTTGAAGACATAGCGAAACAATTGCAGAGAGCTTTCGGAGTAAAAATAGAAGTGGCAGATTCATTAAAGAACAGACGCTTCTACGGAAGTTTCAGTATTACTGGAAATACCATAGAAGAAGTTCTTGGAACAATATCTTCAACCAATAGGATGAACTATAAATATGAAGACAATAGGTATAAAATATATTGATAAAATGAGCTAATTAACATTAAAGTCTAACCTTAAAAATTAAACAAATAATTTCGCCTATGACAACACTATTATCTGGTTAAAATGTCAAGGTATCATATAAAAAATGGAGGATGCGGCCACACCCTCCATAGTTTAGAATCGGATACCTAATGAAAGACATCCATACAATTTCTTAGATTCTGCAAATATAGCGAATCTAAAGTATCTAACTAATTTATTCAAGTTATTTAATTTAAAATCTAATTAATTATGGGATATTTTAATAAGGCTATGTTAGTAGCCTCGGCAGCGCTATGCTTTAATTTATCTACCTTTGCGCAAGATATTTCATTGAAAATCAATAATGTAACAGTTAAAGAGGCAATGGAGCAACTGAAAAAAACTTCAGGTTACTCTTTTGTGTTCTCATCTAATGATATTAATACAAAACAGCGTGTAAGTGTGTCTGCTGAAGATGCAACAATAGAGGAAGTTGTAAAGCAGATACTGAAAGGACAAAAGGGAATTAGTTTTGAAATTCAAGGTAAAAGTATTGTTGTTAAGAAAGGTAGTCAGAATGCACCATCTTCACAAAAAGTAGGAAAAGTAAATGGTAAAGTTCTAGATTCAAATGGTGATCCTATAATTGGTGCAACAATAAAAGAGAAAGGGACATCTAATGGTACTATTACAGATTTTGATGGAAATTTTACATTAGATGTAGCAAGTAATGCCATTTTAGAGATTTCATATATTGGTTATAAAGCTCAAGAACTAAGTGCTGTAATAGGTAAGGAATTAGCTGTCACCTTGAAAGAAGATACAGAAGTTCTTGATGAAGTTGTTGTTGTAGGTTATGGAGTACAAAAGAAGAGAGACCTTACAGGTGCAATATCTTCAGTTAAAATGGATGATGCTCCAGTTAATACATTTTCAACAGTTAGTCATGCTTTGGCTGGTAAGGCTGCAGGTTTGCAAGTAACTCAAAATAGTGCTCAAGTTGGTGGTGGATCTACTTTTCGTATACGTGGTGCGGCTTCTACTGGTGCAGGTAATGATCCTTTAATTATTATTGATGGTTTTCCTGTTTCTTCCGGAGGTTCTTTAGGCTCTGGAACACGTTATGATGCTGGAACAACAGATAATGTATTAGCTTCATTGAGTCCCAATGATATTGAGTCTATTGAAGTATTAAAAGATGCTTCTTCTACTGCCATTTATGGATCAAGAGCTGGTCATGGTGTAATAATAATAACAACAAAACGTGGAAAAAAGCAAAAAGCACAAGTACGTTATTCAGGTAGCGTATCTGTTCAGAATTTAAAAAATGGTTATAAAGCTTTGACTGGAGCTGAATATATGGAACAACGCAACCGTTATTCTTATGAAAATTATTTAAAGACTAATGGTTTGGATGTCTATAAAGGTTATGTAGCAACTAATCCTAATCCTGGAGAATTTGTTCCTGCATATAGTGATTCTGATATCGCAAACGCAAGAAATACAGATTGGTTTGGTGCGGTTAGTAGAACTGGGATGATGAACTCCCACAATGTTTCTGTTACTGGTGGAACAGAAAGCACTCAATATATGGCCTCATTAAATTATATGGGACAAAAGGGTGTAATAAAGAATAATAATATGGAAAGATTTACTGGTAAAATTAATTTAGATCAGATAGTATCTAAGTATGTTAAAACAGGTATATCTTTAAATGTTAGTAGAAATTCAATGGATAATGTTCCTTTAGGTACAGGAGAATACGAATATGCAGGAATATTATCATCTGCTGCAATGTTTAATCCAAGTTTGCCTATATATGATGAAGATGGAAATTATAAGATTAATCCAGATTTTACCCAATTGCCTAACCCTGTTTCATTATTGGAAATAACAGATAATACAATAAAGGACCGTATATTAGCATCTGGATATATTGAGATTAAACCAATAAAGGATTTAACATTGAAAGCAAATTTTGGAATAGATCGTCAATATGAGAAACGTAAGGTTTATTTGCCCAAGACTACAATGTATGGTGCTGCTGTAAATGGACAGGCTAGTATTCAACAATCAGATCGTAATGATTATCTAATGGATCTGACAGCTACTTATATTAAAGAGTTTGGAAATCATAGTATAACTGCATTGTTAGGTTATTCATATCAGCAATTTAATTATGAATATGTTTCAGCTGGTAACCAAGACTTTTTAATAGATTCTTTTTTGTATAATAATTTAGGGGCCGGTAATTATGCTAAACCTTCTGTTGGATCTTCTGCTAGTAAGTCATCCTTGGGATCATATTTTGGAAGAATTAATTATTCTTATTTAGGAAGGTATTTAATGACATTTACACTTCGTTCTGATGGTGCTTCAAACTTTGACCCAAGTAATAGATGGGGATTCTTTCCTTCTATTTCATTAGGATGGAGATTTAGTGATGAAAAGTTTATGGACTCCCTTAAAGATATTATATCTAATGGTAAACTAAGGTTAAGTTATGGACAGACAGGAAATTCAAATGTCGGTAATAGAACCATGGATTTGTATTATACAGGATATAATTATGTTTTTGGTAGTACTGCATTTACTGGTGTATATGCCTCACAATTAGGTAATCCAAAATTAACTTGGGAAACAACTAGTGAATATAATATTGGTTTAGATTTGGGATTCTTTAATAATCGTATTTCTACAACTTTAGAATATTATAATAGAACAATATCTGATCTACTTGTTTCTAATAAATCATTACCATCATACAATGAAATCACTAGTATTGCTTCAAATATTGGATCAACTCAAAGTCAAGGATTTGAGTTTACTTTAAATACTGTCAATGTTGCTTCAAAGAATTTTGATTGGAGTTCTGATTTTACTCTATCATTTTATAGAGATAGATGGAAAGAAAGAGATCCAAATTGGAAACCAGCTGCTTATGAAAAAGAAAATGATTGGATTAGGGCTATGTTTGTGTATGAAGCAGATGGTTTATTAAAGCCGGGAGAGAAAGCACCTAAACATCAGGCATCATTATTACCAGGACAAGTGAAATTAGTAGATCAAAATGGAGATGGAGTCTTGGATGATAAAGATAAAGTACTAAAGGGATCTCAAGATCCTGCATTCTTGTTCGGATTTAATAATACTTTTAGATATAAAAACTTTGACTTGAATGTTTATTTTTATGGTGAGGTTAATAAGCTAAAAGGAGCAAGTTACTATGATTCATGGGCTATGATGGGTTATGGCTTACAGCAAGGAAGAAATTCATCTCAAGGATATAAGGATACATGGTCTCATGATCATCAGAACTCTATTTATCCAAATATATTAAGTGTAGGGGACCAAGGTACAGGTGATATGTTTTTGAAGAAAGTTTCTTACTTACGTTGTAGAAACATAACATTAGGATATACAATACCAATTTCAAAGACAATTATGAATAGTATTAGAGTTTATGCTGATGTTAATAATCCGTTTATTATTACAAATTGGAATGGATTGGATCCTGAAACAGAAGGACATCAATATTCATATCCTAATGTTACAAGTTTTAGCTTAGGAGTAGACATAACCTTTTAAATAATTTAAAGTTAATAATATGAAATCAAAATATTATATATTATGTGGAGCTATGATTACACTTTTAAGTGCTATGAATAGTTGTAAACTAGAATCTGAAATTTATGATTCAATTAATGCTGGCATATTTCCACAAACAGAAGCAGATGCTGAGGCTTTAGTTACTGCAAATGCTTATGGAGTTTTTCAAAATAATGGTTATAGTGGGATGTTTAATGTGGCAACTGGAGTACTTGTTGTCTCAGATTTAATGTCTGACTATGGTGAATGTACTTGGCGAGGTTGGGAGCCTATGTTGTACAATAGATGGACAGTTGGTAATGGTTATAATGACAATCATTGGCGTTGGGCACAGTTTATGGGAAAAATGACAATGACTATTGATAGAATAGAAAATATGAGTAGTATTTCTGAAGATAAAAAGAAAAGATTTATTGCGGAATTAAATTGTGCTCGTGGTTGGTTAGCATTCTGTATGTATGATTTATATGGTCCAATACCAATTGCAGATATTGAAACATTAAAGAATCCTTTGGAAGAGAAAATACTTCCAAGATTATCAGAAGATGAGATGAAGAATTTTATTGAGTCTGAACTTAAAAAAGCATCTGAAGTATTACCTTATACATATAGTAAGGAATCTGCAGATTATGGTAGATTTACAAAAGGTTTGGCTAATATGGTTTTACTCAAGTTTTATATGCTTACCAAACAATGGGATAAGGCAGAGGAAATGGGACGTGAGTTAACAAAACCTGAGTATGGATATAAGCTTATGGATAATTATGCTGATATATTTAAGCTAGTAAATGAGAAAAACTCTGAAACGATATGGGCTGTAAATTGTTTAAGAGGAACTCAAGAACATAAATGGCATCCACATGTTTTACCCAATGATTACCCAACGGTACCTGCAAGTGTTGTAAAATGGAACGGTTTTAAGATTTCATGGGATTTTATGCATACCTTTGAAAAAGGTGACAAAAGACTTGAAACCATTATTTATGAATATACAGGAATAGATGGTGTAAAACATAGTGAAGAAATTGACAGATCTAATAATGGTTTAATATTTTATGGGGCTGTTCCGTTTAAATATGAAATAGATCCTAATACTACAGGCGAAGGCAATGAGATAGATTATATAATATATAGATATGCTGATGCTTTAACATTATTATCAGAGGCTATTGTAAGAAACAGTAATACAGTTACTCAAGAAGCTGTTGATTTACTTAATAAGATTAGGACAAGATCTGGCTTACAGGCTTATTCTTTATCAGATTTTAAGGATGTACGTGATTTCCTTGATAAATTATTGCTTGAAAGAGCTCATGAGCTTTATTATGAAGGATGTAGACGTCAGGATTTGATTAGAGATGGTTCATATGTTGATGCAATAAAGAAAAAATGTGAATACGCTGGACAAACTACCCTTGTTAATGAAAATTATTATAGAATACCTTTACCTCAATGGGTAATAGATGAAGGAAAGGGACAAATAGAACAGAATCCAGGTTATTAATTTTATAGTATAAGGCTTACCATTTATGATATAAACAACGTTTTATTATTGTAATTGGTAAGCTTTTTTAAATTAGATTGAATATATTATGGCAAATATAATTGGTATATTACTATTGTTGGGGCTATTTTTACAGAGTTGTAGTTCTTCAAATAAAGATATTATTGTAGTTTATCCTCAGAAAGATACAATAAGTATAATTAAAAATCCATGTATGGGATGGGGAGTATATGATGATGCAAATGATGCTGTTCAAGATGCTGATAATTATTGGAAAAATCAAGATGAAGCGGCAAGAAAGTATGCTTCATTTTTTTATATAAGATGGCGTTGGTCTGAAATGGAACCAGAAGAAGGGAAATATGCATGGAAGTATGATGAAAACTATAAGAACCTAATAAAAGGAGCAATTGATAGGGGGCTTAAACTTTGTTTTAGAATTTATAATAATAGCCAAGATAATATTAATCAAAGTACTCCTGATTATGTGAGAAAAGCTGGTGCTAAAGGTTATATGGTTAAAGGTGCTAAAGATGAATTATTATGGACTCCTTATCCTGACGATCCAATTTTTTTAGAAAAACTTGAAAGTTTTATTAAAGCATTTGCTAAGGAGTATGATAATCCAGATATCGTTGACTTTATTGATGGATATAACATAGGATGGTGGGGTGAATGTCATCATATAAAATTGTTAGATAAGAACTCTTCCTTAGAAAATGTTTTTGACAAGATTACTTCTATTTATTCTAGTAATTTTAAAAATGTAATGTTGGCATTACCTTTTGGAAGTCAGGTAGGTTTTGATATTGAAAAAAGGATAGCTATAGATGGTAAGGGTTATTCTATGAGACGTGATGGTTTAGGTAGTATGTGGTTTTCTGATAGTGAACAAGACATAACACAAAGAATGTATGGTAAAACATTATTTATTGGTGAGTCTTGTTGGTGGGGAAGTTGTTCAGATGAAGTAACCCCATTTGCTACGGATGAGAGATATAACTTAAAGACATGGAGAGATGTATATGAATTGACATATAGTCATGCAATAAATGGGCATTTCAACACTTTGGATTTACGAGAGATCCCTGAAACAAAAGGATGGACACAAAGAGCAAAAGATTTAGTTGAATTATTTTGTAGAAAAGGTGGATATAGGATCTCTCCAGTTAAAATATCATTCCCTAAAACTATAATAAAGGATGATTCTATTTTAATATCTCATTCATGGGTTAATGAAGGATCAGGATATTTACCCAATAATGTAAAGAATTGGAATTATAAGTATAAACCAGCTTTTTCTATTATTGATTTTAAAGGAAATATAGTCAGAACATTTGTTGATTACAATTCAGAACCATCTTCATGGTTAACAGGGCAGGTTCATGATTATAATTTAAAATTATTGTTTAGTAATATACCTAATGGGAAATATTATTTGGGAGTATCAATTATTGACACTACTAAAGGAAATATACCAGGAATAAATTTAGCAATCTTGAATCCTATAATTATGAATGGTTGGTATGTATTAGATGAAATAGAAATAAAAAGTAGATGAAATTATTATTTGATATTTATAAATTTTATTATTGATAATTGTTATGAGAATAGTTAATAAAATTACATGTTTATTGTTAATATTGTTTGTAAATATTCTTTCATCATTTGCAAATGAAATAAATATTGTTTATCCTAAAGATAATCAGAAAGGATTAGATAATCCTAATATGGGTTGGTATTATTATAAATATGACAATAGTCTGGAAAATTATGGAACGAGGTTCTCAGATAGTGAAACATTTCAGTATTGGCCAGGAATGGGAGCTGCGTATTATAGAATAGCTTGGGGACATTTGGAGCCTAAAAAGGGAGAGTTTCATTGGGACTTAATTGAAAACTCAGCTAAATATTGGATTAATTCAGGTAAGCAAATTTGTTTTAGAATAACAGCTTTAGAAGGCTATGATGGAGCAACACCAGATTGGGTTGAATGTGGATATGATCCGGGAAATCCTATTTTTTTGAGAGAACTTGATCACTTCCTTGAAGAGTTTGCAAATCGTTATGATGGAAAAGATTATGTTGCTTATATTGATATCGGATCTATAGGAATATGGGGAGAAGGGCATCATAATTGCTCTGATAGTATAAGAATTAAACACATTGATCTCTATCTAAAACATTTTAAAAATGTTTTGCTAATTGTAAGTGATGATATGGGACCTGAAGTTTGTGATTATGCACGTTCAAAAGGAATTTCAATTCGTGATGATAGTGTTATGTGGCATGAAAATATTTTTCCTACTCAAGTATCATATGATTTGTATTGGCCTACAATGCCTACAATAATTGAAACATGTCATTATAGTAGTATAAAAGGGAAGAAGAATCCTTGGGGAAAAAAATTCTCAGGATGGAGCGATATAGCTCTTTGGGCAACTATAGAAGAATATCATGCAAGTTGGGTTTCTGTACATGGATGGGCTGATGAATTCTGGAAAGAAAGGCAGGAATGTATTCGTGAAGCAAATTTGAGAATAGGTTATAGGCTACAATTAGTAAAGGCAGAATGGCCTTTATATGCATCTAAAGGGAATCAGATCGTATTTGAATTAGATTGGAGAAATGCTGCTGTAGCACCATGTTATAAGGGAGGTTATATTACAATAACTTTAAAAGATGATCAAGGTAAAATAGTCTGTTCTTCTACTGATAAATATTTCAATGTTAAAAGTCTTATGCCTGGTCCTCGTACCCGTTTGGGTAAAATTGAAAATAGTATTGTTGTATTATCTTTACCCAATGATTTAATGAATAAGAAATATAATGTTTATGTTAGTGTAGGAGATGAAAATGGAAATCCAATTTATAATTTACCTTATGATAATTCAGATGGTCATAAAAGATATTATTTAGGAGATTTATTTATAATGTAATTTATATACTTATGAAGATAAAAAACATTGTAACAAGCATTTTTACATTGCTTCCAATAGCATTGTCGGCTCAAAACTCTGTTCTTAAGAATAATGGATGGATGTGTGATATTTCGCCAGAAGGACATATAGAGCAGATAATATTTAATGGAAAAGATACAATACCTTTTTTCAGGAAACAGATAAACAGCGGTCCATCCTTTTATGCGGTAATAGACGGAAAGGAACATGTTGCAGAATGGATTCCGAACGGCCGTTATTCATTTCGTTCTTCCATAGAGGGTGTAGATTGTATGCTTACATACAAGTCCTGGAATGGTTTGCCTGCCATGGAAATAGTTATCAGAAACAATGGATTTGTTTCTTTTCAGCCAGAAAAGGCAGGAATAAAACTCGGTGTTGATACCTATATGGATAAATATCCTGAATGGTTCGGTAAATTCTTCCCAACTTTGATGAGAAATGAGAAAACTCATTTCTTCGGATATATGCAGTCTCCTTCCGGGAAAATGCTTGGTATTGTTTCACCCCAGCCTGTTGCATCCTGGAGTGTATCATACAATTGGGGATATCAGGATCCCGCTCCATATTGGTTTATGGGACATAGGATAGAGTCTCTTAACTTGGATTTGATGAATGCACTTCCTCTTCCATGCCGTAATCCTCAGAATTTATGGAGATTGCAGAGAGGTGAGGAAAAAAAGTGGACAATAGCCTTTATTGATGTATCAAAACCTGAGATGTTTGAGAATATGATACACAAGGCAGCAGATATTCCTGTATTACGCATAAAACAGACATCATACAATAAAGGTGATAAGGCTATATTTGAGGTTCTGTCTTCAAATGGAAGAGTTTCAGTGTATGATGATAATGGTAAATCAATACCAGTAAATATTTTAGGACAAAAAGGAGATATACAAACTGTAGAATGTACTCTTCCTGAAGTTGGTCTTTATTCAATAAAGGTTGAGGATAATGGAAAAGTGTCTGAAGGTATTATTTCTGCTCATTCTTCATGGAAATGGACTCTTGAACAGGCAAGGAAGGGGGCCTTGAAATATCATCAGAAGGCAACTTCACACATAGAAAGCTGGTATGGTTTCCATTCTGCTTTTCTGGCAGCAAGGTATTTCCCTCAGAAGGATTTGGATACTACATTGCGAAGTCGTTTTGATTATCTTTTTGATTTGCTTCATGATACTGAAAAAATGCAGCCTAAATACTATGCTTCAAGAATACAAAACACTTCCGGCACGATAGGCATGCTTGTAGACAAATATCAGGCTTATGGTGATATTGATGATTTGAGAAAGGCATCCAGACTTGCCGACTGGCTTATAGGCAAATGGCAACGTCCCGACGGTGCTTACGTAAATCACAATACTGTTTACACAAGTGTTATTTATGTAGCAAAGAGTATACTTGAACTTACTCTTGCCGAGCGTAAGCTTTCGTCAAATGGCAATGAATGGGAAAAAGCATCAAAAAGACATTATGAATCGGCCAAAAGAGCAATAGACCAGCTGGTTTCATCTCAGGGCAATTTTGAGACTGAGGGAGAAATTACTTTTGAGGACGGAATGATTTCCTGTTCTGCTCTGCAGATAGGAATGCTTGCACTGATGCAGGAAAATGAATCTGAACGGTCAAGATATACAGATGCTATGATTGATATACTTAACAGTCATGACTGTCTTGCACAGTTGCGTGTACCTGATGCCCGCCGACGCGGTGGAACTATGAGATACTGGGAAGCCCAATATGATGTACAAATGCTTCCAAACATGTTCAATTCTCCTCACGGTTGGAGTGGATGGAGGGCCTATGCTACTTATTATGCTTATCTTCTAACCGGTAATGAACGCTGGTTGACAGAAACATATAATGCAATGGGAGCTTTTTCGAATATAATCGACTATAAGACAGGTAAACTCAGATGGGCTTTTGTTGTAGATCCTTATGTTAAGGTAAGACAGGCTTGTAGTTCGGATACACATGTTACAGAGGATTCTCTCAGTTTTGGTAATCCTCATCCGGAATTATACAAGACACGAGATTTTGTCATAGGTGAGGAATATGTAGATATGATTAGCGACTGGCAGACAGTGAACACACAGGACAATGATGTACATGAGCTCTTTAAGTGTATGGCAGAATCTATGCTTACAAATGCTTTTGTTGTAGAGCGCGGTGATGGCTCTGTTGTTGGATATAATTGTAATGTTGTAGTTAAAGACAAAAAACTTATTGTATCACCTTCAGAAAGTCAGATTTGTAATTTACATTGTAACCTAAAAAGTGAATATGAAGTAGTTTTCAAAGGAAAGTCCCGGAAACTAAATGATAACTTCCTTGGATGGGCTTTCGGTGTAGATGTATATAGATAATTTTTTATTCATAAATCAATATATGAAGTAACCGTTCTTTGATAAAAACAAATTTATCAATGACGGTTACTTTACAATTAAATAATTACCTATCTTTGTAATAAATAACTGATTGACTCTGATATAATATAAACCTTAATAATAATGAAATATTAATAAACAATAATATTTACTATGAAATATATAACCTCAACATTCGCGTTTTTGACTTTATCATCATTTTCTTATTCAAAAGATATTGAACATCCTAATATAATATTGTTTTTAGTTGATGATATGGGCCTAATGGATACATCGGTTCCATTTGATGTTGATGATAATGGCAATCCAGTGAGAAATCCTTTAAATGATTGGTACAGGACTCCTAATATGGAGAGACTTTCCAGACAGGGTATTCGCTTTTCTACTTTTTATGCCCAAAGTGTAAGTTCTCCATCTCGAGCGTCAATTATGACAGGTCAGAATGCTACACGTCATCATACAACCAACTGGATAAACTCAGAATCTAATAACAGGGATCAGTTTGGCCCTTATAAGTGGAACTGGAAAGGTCTTACTTCATCGGATTATACATTGCCTCGTATGTTAAAGAAACAAGGCTATCGTACAATTCATGTTGGAAAAGCTCATTTCGGATGTATGGGCAGTGAAGGCGAGTTTCCTCAGAATATAGGCTTTGATGTAAACATTGCCGGTTCTTCTATAGGCCATCCTGGCAGTTATTATGGTGAACATGGGTATGGTAATCTTAAGGGTGATAAGTCAAGGGCTGTACCTGGACTTGACAAATATCATGGTACTGATACTTTTCTGTCTGAGGCTCTCACTATTGAGGCTAAGTCTGAAATAGACAAATCGATAAATGATGGTGAGCCTTTCTTCCTTTATATGGCTCATTATGCTGTTCATGCACCTTTTCATACAGATAAGAGGTTTATAGGGCATTACCAAGATGATAAAAGCAAGTCAGACCAGGCTAAGTCTTTTGCTACTCTTATTGAGGGCATGGACAAGTCATTAGGTGACTTAATGGATTATCTTAATTCAAAAGGAATTGCAGAGAATACTTTAATAATATTTTTAGGGGATAATGGCGGTGATGCTCCTTTAGGTCCATCAAGAGGTTATTCTTCTTCTGCTCCTTTTAGGGGTAAAAAGGGTTCTGAATTTGAAGGAGGAATGAGAGTCCCTTGTATAATAGGGTGGGCTAAACCTTCAAATGGTAATAAATTCCAGAAAAAGTTGCCTATAGAAACTGGAGGAGTGCAGTCCCAGTTAGGTACTGTTATGGATATTTATCCCACATTAGCTTCTTTATCTGGTGCGGATATTCCTTCTTCACATATTGTAGACGGACATGATCTGTCTGTATTATTAACCGGGGAAAAAGATCCGGAAAAAGAGGAGAGTTTTTTAATGCATTTTCCTCACAGTCACAGGGGTAGTTATTTTACCATGTATAGGGAAGGTGACTGGAAATTAATTTATTATTATAATCCTGAACATCCTGAACGTCCTGATTGTGCTTTGTATAATCTAAAGTCTGATCCTTATGAGTATAATGAGGTATCCGTTAGTTATCCGGATAAAACAAGATACATGTTATATAAAATGAAAGAACGTCTGGAAAAAGAAGGTGCATTATATCCAGTTGATTTTGACGGTAAAGAGATAAAACCCAATATAGAGTTTTTCTTTAAATGAACAGTTTTAGTATTAGATACTTGTAATAGCCTGTTTGTATAGATATTTCTGTTTTTCTTATAAGAAGATTATAATCTTTAATTGAAAAAATATTATTTAATCTTAGCATATGATTATGGACGGAATAATGTAGATTGTTATTAATCAAGGATATTATTTTATTGATGGATTAACTAAAAAACATGTTTTAGATAATGAATAAATTTTTGATAACTATATTATTGTTTGTTTCTTTGTTTTTGCATTCAAAAGCAATAAATAATAATAATAATGATGCCGCAATTGATTTGATTCACCGTGTATGTAATAATAGTAACCTGCCTGTTTCTGTCCGGAAATCTGTGGCAAGCAATAATACATATTTTAAGTATGAAGTAAAAGATGGGCGTTTATTTATAAATGGTTCTGATAATGTTTCTATATGTAGGGGATTCTATGATTATATTAAGCAGAACAATATGGGAATGTATTCATGGAGTGGAAATAACATTTCTTTTCCAGAGAAGCTGGTTGACTCTCCGTCTGTAAATATTGTTTCTCCTTTTAAGAATCATTATTATTTTAATGTTTGCACTTATGGATATTCTATGCCGTATTGGGACTGGAATCGTTGGGAATATGAGATAGACTGGATGGCTTTGCATGGAATAAACATGCCATTGGCATTGGTTGGTTATGAGGCAATTCTTTATCGTGTTTTTAAAAAGTTTGGATTAACAGATAATGAAATAAATAATTATTTTGTAGGTCCTGCACATTTGCCATGGATGCGTATGGGAAATGTGAGTGGAATTGACGGTCCTTTAAACTCTGATTGGCATTCTTCCCAGATTGCTTTGCAGCATAAAATCCTGAATCGTATGCGTTCACTTGATATGAAGCCTATTTGTCCCGGTTTCCCAGGGTTTATTCCTGAAGCATTTAAACGTTTATATCCTGACCTTCATATTGTTGAAACTCATTGGGGAGGTGCTTTTCATAATTGGATGATTTCACCTGCCGAGCCTTTGTTTTCAAAAATATCAGAAGCCTTTATTAAAGAATGGGAAAAAGAATTCGGTAAATGTGATTATTATTTAGTTGATAGTTTTAATGAAATGGACATACCTTTCCCTGAAAAGGGAAATCCTGCACGTTATGAAATGGCAGCTTCTTACGGTGAAAAAGTTTATAATTCTATTAAGCGTGCAAATAAGAATGCTATATGGGTAATGCAGGGATGGATGTTTGGTTATCAGCGATATATATGGGATTATGAAACTCTTGGGGCGCTTGTTTCACGTGTGCCTGACGATAAGATGCTTCTTTTGGATTTGGCTGTTGACTATAATAAACATTTTTGGCACTCTGAGGTAAATTGGGAGTACTATAAGGGATTCTATAATAAGCAGTGGGTTTATAGTGTTATACCTAATATGGGAGGAAAAACTGGAATGACCGGTGTGTTTGACTTTTATGCAAACGGTCATCTTGAGGCTTTGTCTTCATCAAATAAAGGTAATCTTGTTGCGCATGGTTTAGCTCCCGAGGGTATAGAAAATAATGAGGTTCTTTACGAACTTGTTACTGATGCAGGATGGAGTAATGATTCTATTGATGTGAAGAAATGGTTGTTAGAATATTCCAGAAACAGATATGGAAACTTTAATGAAGATATTTCATACTATTGGGACTGTATGTTGAATTCTGTTTATGGAAGTTTTACTGATCATCCAAGGTTTAACTGGCAATTCCGACCAGGAAGTGTTAAGAATGGTTCTATTAATATCAGTAATGATTATTTTAAAGGATTAGAGTCATTTGTTTGTGCATCAGATAGTTTGTGTGAAAGTAGATATTATTTGAATGATTTGTGTGAAATGACTTCTCAGTATCTTGGTGGAAAAGCTGAGATTCTTACAAAACTTATTGATCAGGAATATGTTTTAGGAGATACTTTACAAGCAAAATTTCTTCAGAGTCGTTTTGAATGTTTAATGTTGGGTATAGATCTTCTTCTGTCACAACACCCGACAATGAGACTTGACAGATGGGTAAATTTTGCTTCACAAAATGCAAAAAATAAATTGCAGAAAAAACAATATGAAACGAATGCAAAACGTATTGTAACTATATGGGGACCTCCTGTTGACGATTATGCCGCACGTATGTGGAGTGGACTTGTTGGAGATTATTATTTGGGTAGATGGAAAGTTTATTTCAATTCACGAAATTCAGGAAAATCTGTTGATCTGGCTGAGTGGGAACGTAATTGGGTTGAAGACGATTATCGTAAAACTGCAGATAGTCCTAAAATTAATATTATTGAGTTTGCAAAGCTAATGTTTGATATATCAAAAGACATTTCGGCTGATGATATAAAAATAGGTGGTGATAATGTTATAGGAACTTGGAATGTCAGGAGTATTGATGAAATGGTATTTGAGTATAATATTCCGGCTAATAAACTCGATAATTTGCATTCAATTGTTATTGAGTCTTTAAAGGGTAGTAATGAAATAAGTCTTCTTGAGTATTCTCTCGAAGCAGATGGTGCTGTTGTTTCCTTTGAAAAAATCGAATTAAAGATGAAGAATGGTAAGATAAATATTAAAGTTGATTTATCGGATAATATAAGAGCCAATAATAGTTGCTTGTTGAGAGTAAAGTTTAAATCTAATAATGGTGATAGTGCTGGAATTATTAGGTTTAAGTAATTCGCGATTTTATAGATCTCCAAACATTCTTATATCTTTATTTTTCTTTAAGAGTGATTTATTGACTACCTTTGCCTAATAATGTGCGATTAATAAATATTTGTACTTTGTTTTTTAAAATATAAATTAACTATGAGAAAATTACTTTTGTTTATAATTTGTACAATCGTTTCTTTTGTCAGCTTGTATGCGAAAAAAGAATTTACAGTATTACAGTGGAATATATGGCAGGAAGGAACAATGGTGAAGGGTGGATATGATGCTATAATAAATGAAATAGTACGGCTCAAACCCGATTTTGTAACATTCAGTGAGGTGAGAAACTATAAGAACACAAGATTCTGCGACAGAATTGTTTCTTCTCTAAAGGAAAAAGGTGAAGTGTATTACTCTTTTTATTCTGACGATACCGGACTTTTAAGCAAGTATCCTATTTCTGATTCTACTGTAGTTTATCCGTTGAATGATGATCATGGAACTGTTCATAGAATGCTCACTGAGATTCATGGGCATAAGATTGCTGTTTATACTGCTCATCTGGATTACTTGAAGGATGCATATTATAACGTAAGGGGATACGATGGCTCTACATGGGAAGAGATTCCAGTGCCGGAATCTGTGGCCGAAGTCCTGGTGTATAATGATGCCTCGTTCAGGGATGATGCCATAAAAGATTTTATAAAAGCCGCAAAGAAAGATATAGAGAATGGAATTATGGTGGTATTGGGAGGCGATTTTAATGAACCTTCTCATCTTGACTGGATAAGGGAAACCAAAGACCTTTATGATCACAACGGAATGATTATTCCGTGGACTGTAACTCTTCTGCTTGATAACAATGGCTTTATTGATACCTATAGAACAAAATATCCAGATGTGCAAAAGTATCCCGGGTTTACTTTCCCTTCCGATAATCCGCTTATGGATGTGAAGCGTCTTACATGGGCTCCGAAATCTGATGAACGTGACAGAATAGATTATATTTTTTATTATCCCGATAAGAGACTAAAGCTTAAGGATGCGGTTATTTTCGGACCGAAGGGAAGTATTGTGAAATCTGAAAGAGTTGTTGAAACCTCTTCAGACAGGTTTATAGAGCCGCTTGATGTCTGGCCTACAGATCATAAGGGACTTCTTGTTACTTTTGAACTGAATGAATGATATCAGAAAATAAATAATTAATATAGATAACTGATAACAGATAGAATTTTTCTTCATGAATAATCATAATATTTTCAATAAATTTGTTTCGTTGTGCGCTATCGGTATTATGCCGTTGGCGGTATATTCCCAGTTGTGCAAATCTGTCCCACCTATAATGGGATGGAGCTCATGGAATACTTACAGGGTTAATATCAGCGAATCTCTTATAAAGAAACAGGCGGATGCCATGGTTGCACGCGGACTTAAGGATGCCGGTTATTCTTATATAAATGTAGATGACGGATTTTTCGGCTATCGTGATGATGACGGACTTTTGCATACGCATCCTGAACGTTTCCCAAATGGAATGAAGGTTGTGGCCGATTATATACACTCTCTCGGACTTAAAGCCGGGATATATTCTGAGGCGGGAGCCAATACATGCGGTTCGATGTGGGATGCCGACAAGAATGGAATAGGAGTGGGACTGTATGGCTTTGAGCGTCAGGATGCCGACCTGTTTTTCAACAAGTGGGGATTTGATTTTATTAAGATTGACTATTGCGGTGCCGGTCAGCAGCTCGAACTTGATGAAAAGGAAAGGTATACATATATAGTTGATGCCATCAGAGAAGTAAGCAGGCATAATGTTTCTCTTAATATCTGCCGTTGGGCTTATCCCGGTACTTGGGTGAAGGATCTTGCGCGTTCATGGAGAATCAGCGGAGATATTTCCCCCAGATGGGAAAGTATCAGACATATTATTTCCAAGAATATGTATCTTTCGGCTTTTGCGGGTGACGGCCATTATAATGATATGGATATGCTGGAGGTGGGCAGAGGCTTGAAGCCTGAAGAGGATGAAACTCACTTTGGTATGTGGTGTATAATGAGTTCGCCTTTGCTTATAGGTTGTGACCTTACTACGATATCAGACTCTGTCTTGAATCTTCTTACTAATCCTGAACTTATTGCATTGAATCAGGATCCTCTTGGTCTTCAGGCTTATGTAGTGCAGCATGAGAAGGGTGGATATGTATTTGTTAAGGATATAACCCCAGTTCGGGATAAAATAGCGATTAGTTGCATGTGAAGACAGATACGCGAGTTCTCTTCCCATGCCATCAGACATGGGCTGTATATAAAGAATCGAAAGTGATTATTCTGTCCTTAGAACAATGTAAGTTGCTTCGTGTCTTCGATGCAGTATCCTTGCAATGCCTTTGGCTTGTTATCAAAGAAACAATATGCTCCCAAGGCTGAAATAAGGTTCATGATAAAGTTGCTTACAGATCTA
>JAXEBI010000041.1:0-7908 GCA_034094155.1 Phocaeicola sp. | reverse complement strand
AAATAAGGAGAATCACTATATAGTTGCAAATGTAATCGATTTATGGTATATTGCCAATAGTTTTATTGATAAGTTATCATTTTATACTTACAGTAAATGTTCTAACGAACAAATTATCCTTATAATATGTTGTTATAAATATGATATATATAATAGACCGTAAGGATAATAAATACCTATCAATAGGTATTGTTGCCAATAAAATTAATGTCTTACTTTGCAAAAGAAAATAATAATGAACAATGTTTTGAATATGTGTACATCCAGACAATACAAATCTACCGATAAAATGAGTGACCTTATCTGTCAGAACTATGCTTTACTGCAAGTACTGAGTCGGTTTGGAGTTTCGTTAGGTTTTGGTGATAAAAATGTACAGGAAGTATGTAGCCAGAGTGGGGTAGACTGCAACACATTTCTGACTGTGGTGAATTTCCTTATAGAAGAAAATCCAAGAATGCAGGACCATCTTGACAGAATATCGGTACCGGCTCTTATAGATTACCTTAAGAGAGCCCACTGCTATTTTCTCGACTTCCAGTTGCCGTCAATAAGGAAGAAACTTGTTGAGGCCTTAAGTAATTCGCCCGAAAAAGAAGTCACATTCCTTATAGTGCAGTTTTTCGATGCATACGTAGATGAAGTCCGTAAACACATGGAATATGAGAATCAGAAGGTTTTCACGTATGTTGACCAGCTCATGTCGGGAATGCATCCCGAAGGTTTCAATATAGGAGTTTTTGCCAGTCATCATGAACATATAGACTTGAAGCTTACTGAACTTAAAAACATTATAATAAAATATTATCCAGCAGGCGGTGATAACCAGCTACTCAATTCGGCCCTGTTCGATATCTTCAGTTGCGAGCAGGACCTTGCTTCACACAATAGAGTTGAAGATTATCTGTTTGTACCTGCAATCATGGAAATGGAAAAGGAGGCAAAATGAAATCGCACGACGTAATTCATATTGCAGTGGCAGAAGCCTCAATGATAGTCAGAACAGGACTGGTTTCTGTATTGAAGCATTTGCCTGATCTTGAAGTACACACGCTTGAAATTACTTCGAAGGAAGGATTACAGCATTGTATGCAGTCGCACGTACCCGAAATACTTATTATCAACCCACTCTTTGAAGGCTGGTTTGATGTAGAGGCATTCAGGCAGACATATCAGGTACCAGATATGAAGATTATTTCTCTTATATGTAATGTAGTAGATTCCAATCAGTTGAAGGGATACGATGATACTGCAAATCTGTTTGATGATGTGGAATCTCTGACACACAAGATATCGGTACTTATGAATGTAGGCCAGGATGATGAAAACGACCAGGACTCACTGAGTCAGAGAGAAAAGGAAATAATAGGATGTGTGGTAAGAGGCATGACCAATAAGGAAATAGCAGAAAAACTGTTTATTTCGGTACACACAGTTATAACTCACAGAAGAAACATAACACGCAAGTTACAGATACACTCTGCTGCCGGTTTGACAATATATGCCATAGTAAACAAACTGGTTGAGTTGAGTGAAGTAAAGATGAACATATAGAAATACCTAAATATAGGTATTGACAGACAGAGTAAATGTGTTTACCTTTGCAGTGTTAGTCATATAGAAATTACGTAAACCACAAAAAGTAAAAAAGTTAGTTATTAGTTGGGTGCACCCTGCGAAGTGATTCGCGGGGTGCACGCATAAATACCCGTGAGGCTACTATCTGATTTTATGCGACAGTAATTCCTCAACATTCATTACTGGAGTTTCCTTCTGTTGAATATTTACCTTTCCACGCGTAATGTTCATTTCATTATTCTGTCTGTCAGCCAAAGAACTTGCGGCCCAGATAATGTTTAGTACCAGAAGACCAAGAATAAATGTCACAGTAGTAATTTTCTTTTCAATACTTTTGCCGGTATTTTTCTCTATAGAATGCATTATCTAAATAGTTTTAGTTGTTATTACTTTATACATACATACCCGTTGCGGACAAACCCACATTCGGTATTTAGTATGCTTTTGTACTTTGTAAATGTATTGTAACACCTAATACTGCATAATATCCAGATAAATAATAAAAAAAATGCATAAATTCCATATTTTATACTATTTACAGAGCAGAAAAATACCTTCAATGACAGGTTTATGACAAAATAAGGATAAACCATAGACAAATTACCCTATCCATTTGCCGGCTTTTGGAATCATATATAATATACTTATTATAAGATAAGAGCCCCAAAAACTGCATACGGTTATTAAAGGTATCTTGAAATAAAGGGGCAAACTGATCTGGTCGATTACCGGATATAAAAACAATATAACCATAAGATGGACAAAATATATAGCATAGCTTTTGGCCGATAAATCCTTGATAATTCCGGCAGTAAGACATTCTTTATTCCATTTTATATTTTTGATGACAGAGAAAACTCCGAAAGCCATCATGGAAATATTTATAGAGCAAAATCTCCAGCTCAGCTCAAGATCGCTTACGGTAGATACTATATTCATCCTGTATCTGAATATGCTTACAGTAATGGCGTATCCTATAAGAATAACGATAACTGAATTACGGAAAGAAAGGGCACCATATCGCTTGATATAGAATCCTAATACATAATAACCGGCAAAACCGGTAAAATAGTAAAGCATAGGAGACGGATTCCAGAAACATTCTCCCAATACAGCCGGAAATGCCAAATGAATATACGGAAGACAGTTGGTGAATCCCCACAGTAACAGATAACACTGCAGTTGCCTTTTGGAACATTGGTTAAGCCATGGCGAAATGACAGGTGTGAGTATGTATAGCCCCGTAATCATATATATAAACCACATATGACCAATCTCGGTACCGAAGTTGACCGGAATATGAAGAATATTCATAACAACGTCATGCCATGAATCACCCCTCTGTACAACATAATATAATGCATAGATAACACACCAGACAAAGAATGGCAATAACACACGCACAACTCTTCGTCTGAAGAATTCCGAAACTCCGGTTTTCATCGGTAAAAGCAGATATCCCGATATCATAACAAACAGCGGAACCTCAATAGGGGTAAGGCTGTTTATCCAACTCACAATAGCCTTGTCAGAATAACTTACATTCTCAAATCCGGGCAGGATATAATAACATTCGGTTACATGTTGCCATACAACGAGGAAGCATGCAAGCACACGCAGTACGTCCATTTCATACTGGTAATTGGAATTTTTCCGGCAAATCATCATTCTAATCTCTTTTTAACTGTTAGTACAAATCCTTTATTTCGTCGATACCACAATACCACAATATTATAGCATCGCTACAAAGGTACGCAATATCATTCAATGAAAATTTGCCATACATCAAATTGCTAACCTGTCTTCTCTTTTAACCCGTTTTCTCTTTTAACCCGTCTTCTTTTTTTAATCGTTTTCTTTTTTTAAATCGTCTTCTCTTTCCTCAGCCGGCTGAGAGTAGACAGGGTAATACCCAGATACGATGCGATATATTTCAGATTAGCACGCTTGCATACTTCCGGAAACTGTTTGGTAAACTCCTCATAACGTTCCTTAGCCTGTAACGACAACCTTTCTTTGTGGCTCCGGTGCAGTCTGCGGTATTCATTCTGATGAATAATCCTTCCCCAGTTGCACATTTCTATATTTGTCTCCATGAGCCTCTTAAGATCCTTTATGCTGATTCGGTATGCAATAACCTCATCAAGAGTCTCAACATACTCTTCGCTTTTCTTATTGTAGTAAAGCTCGTCCATGCTGAAAACTATACATCCCTCACCTCCGAATGAGGTAGTATACTCTTCACCGTCCACTATCCAATACGCCCTCAGAAATCCTTTCTCTATAAAATACGCATATTTGCAGTAAACTCCCTCTTTAATAAGCTGATACTTTTTGGGGAAACGGCAAGGCGTCAAATAAGATTCCAGTTCTTCTATAGTAGAGTCGGAGACCGGATATTGCTTTCTTATATTATCAATAATATTCTTCATGATGATTGTCAGGCTTATGGCAAGATTATAAGGATGCTATATATCAGTTAATGTAAACAGTTCAGTTAATGTAAACAGTCTTGAAATACTTGTCGAAAATGGCTTTGGCTTCTTCAAGCTGTTCCTGAGTGTTGCATGCCACATCTTTCAGTTTATATTCCATATTCATAGCTTCATACTTATGTACCCCCAAAGTATGATACGGTAAAATCTCAACCCTCTGTATCTGAGTATAATTCTTGAAGTGCTCTCCCATAGCTTCCATATCTTCTTTGAAAGCACTGTAGCCTTGTACCAGTACATATCTCATCCAGAAAGGCTTCCCGTTTTCCTCCAGCCATGCTGCAGTCTTAAGAGTCTGCTCGTTCCCTCTTGCGGTAAGAATTTTGTGTCGTTCCGGATTAAACTCCTTTATGTCGAGCAGAACAAGGTCAGCGAGGGTCAACATCTCCTTCACATCATCATTCCAAATACTTCCGTTTGTATCTACACAGATATGTATTCCGGCTTCTTTAAGCTTTCTGAAAAGAGGTATAAGCTCCTTAGCCTGAAAAGTAGGCTCACCGCCGCTGAAGGTTATTCCACCTTTCTTACCGAAAAACGGTTTCTGGCTTATAGCCATACGCAAAATTTCATCAGGGTCTGTTTCCTTGCTTTCCCCCTTGGCATCAATAGTATCAGGGTTGGCACAATAAAGACATCTGAAATTGCATCCCTGAAGGAAGACAACCAGTCTGATTCCCGGACCATCGTAAGTCCCAAGCGATTCGTATGAGTGTACTCTAATCATTGTAATTTAATTTAATGGTAAGATATAGTTGGCAGTTGTCCTTTTATTGCATAAAGCTAAAAGGATTCCTGTTCAAAAATAATAAAACAAAAACAAATCCCGTTATAATAAGTACCAAAAACATCAGGAACAAAGACAATAGACTGACAATAAACCGATAATGACAATAAACTATAGAAAAACAGCTATAAATAAAAAACAGAAAGAGGCCACCTGAAAAACAGACAGCCTCTTTGGAAAAGATATTGAAATCAGTATAATTGTATTTATTCCGAATCAATTTAAAGACTCATTACATACGTTCGTGGAAGCTGCGTGAAATAACTTCCAACTGATGTTCGCGGCTCAGCTTGATAAAGTTGACAGCATAACCCGATACACGGATAGTAAGCTGCGGATACTTTTCAGGATGTTCCATTGCATCCTCAAGCATTTCGCGGTTAAGAACATTCACATTCAGGTGATGAGCACCCTTCACGAAATAACCGTCCATCATTGTAACAAGGTTTTCGATACGGTTTTCCATATCTACGCCAAGAGATTTAGGAACGATAGAGAATGTATTACTGATACCGTCCTGAGAGTCGCGGTAACGAAGTTTTGCAACAGAGCTCAATGAAGCTATAGCACCATTCTTATCACGTCCATGCATTGGATTTGCACCCGGAGCGAAAGCAACACCCTTCGCACGTCCGTCAGGAGTAGCACCGGTCTTCTTTCCGTACATCACATTCGAAGTAATAGTAAGGATAGAAAGAGTAGGCTTAGCATTCTTGTAGATAGGAAGTTTCTTCAGCTCTTCATCGAAGTAGTAAATCAAGTCGACAGCCAAGTGGTCAACACGGTCGTCGTCATTACCGAAGCATGGGAATTCGCCTTCAATATCGAAACCTTCAGTCAGACCAAGTTCATTACGTCTTGCCTTAACCTTAGCATACTTGATAGCAGAAAGAGAATCGACAGCGATAGACATACCTGCAACACCATATGCAAGGTTGATAACATGATGAGTATCAACGAAAGCCATCTGAGCCTTTTCGTAATAATACTTATCGTGCATGTAATGAATTATATTCATGGCCTCATTATAAACACGTGCCATTTCCTTCAACACCTTCTTGTAGTTTGCAAGAACCTCTTCGAAGTTAAGTTCATCACTGCTCAATACAGGAATATCCTTAACCATCAAAGTACCGGTATTTTCGCAACGTCCACCGTTGATAGCAAGAAGCAGAGCCTTGGCAAGGTTACAGCGTGCACCGAAGAACTGAATATGGCGGCCTATATCCTGATAAGAAACACAGCAAGCAATACCATAGTCATCAGAGTTGCGCACTTCACGCATTAGCTCATCATTTTCGTACTGGATAGAAGATGTATCGATAGAAACCTGAGCACAGAAGTTCTTGAAACCTTCAGGCAATTCAGGGCTCCAAAGCACAGTCAAGTTAGGTTCTGGAGAAGGGCCGAGGTTATAAAGAGTCTGCAAGAAACGGAAAGATGTCTTAGTAACCTTGGTACGTCCGTCGTTGAAGCGTCCGCCGATAGCCTCAGTTACCCAAGTAGGGTCACCTGCAAAGATATCAGTATAAGCCTGCATACGCAAGTGGCGAACCATACGCAACTTAATCACAAACTGGTCGATAAGTTCCTGAGCATGAACTTCATCAATCAATCCATGAGCCATGTCGTATTCAATATAAATATCAAGGAAAGACGAAACATTACCAAGAGACATAGCCGCACCATCCTGTTCCTTAACGGCAGCAAGATAAGCCATATATACCCACTGTACTGCTTCCTGAGCATTAGTAGCAGGTCTGCTCAAGTCAAGACCATACTGTTCGCCCATAATCTTTATTTCCTTAAGAGCCTTGATCTGTTCAGAAACCTCTTCACGCAGGCGGATACGGTCGTCAGTCATCGGACCTGTAATATGGCGCAAGTCATCCTGCTTAGCTTCGATAAGGCGGTCAATACCATAAAGAGCAAGTCGGCGGTAGTCACCGATTATACGTCCTCGTGCATAGTTGTCAGGCAGACCAGTAAGGAAGCCTAAAGAGCGGAACGAACGGATTTCTTCTGTATAAGCGTCGAAAACACCATCATTGTGAGTTTTGCGGTAGTGAGTAAAGATATCTTTAACCTTAGGGTCAACTTCCACGCCATTTTCGCGGCAAGCTTTTTCTACCACCTTAATACCACCGAAAGGTTTGATTGCACGGCGAAGAACTTCATCAGTCTGCAAACCTACAATTACTTCATTTTCTTTATCGATATATCCAGGAGCGAAAGAAGTAATGGTAGAAACTGTCGACGGGTCGAGCGAGCGTACTCCGTTGTTAGCGCGTTCTTCAGCCAAAGCCTCCAAACACTTGTTCCAAACTGCCTTAGTGCGTTCTGTTGGACCAACCAGGAAAGATGCATCTCCCAAGTAAGGAGTAATGTTATTCTTTACGAAGTCTGTAACATTGATTTCATGGTTCCAACGACCTTCTTTAAAATTCATTGCCATAATAAAATAAAATTTGAAGTTATAAGATTCAGTTAAGCGAATCTCATTTTCTAAGTGAAATTCCTTAAACTGACGCAAAGGTACAAAAATAAACCGATGTATACAATACCTATTTTTAAGTATATTATTAATTTGTATTAATTACAATCTTATTTTGATTTGAATCAATTGTTTCGTGACTTTAAAATCGGGTATTTATAATCATGAAGAAGTATACAGAACTACCACTATAATACGGAAATCTTATCAGCGAAATTTGTTTCATTTGTTTCAAAAATTCCACTTGTCTCACTATAGATATTTTTTGAAACAAACCCTTAAAAAATTCGCTTAATAT
The DNA here is from genome assembly GCA_034094155.1 of Phocaeicola sp. Lineage (GTDB taxonomy): Bacteria > Bacteroidota > Bacteroidia > Bacteroidales > Bacteroidaceae > Phocaeicola. The sequence goes on along the minus strand of JAXEBI010000041.1, from coordinate 256 downwards.
ATTAAATATGAGATATTTATACAAGGTATACGCAATAAGGCGACTTGAGGGCAAAGATCGTCAAACGACCTTCAAAAATCAGGATTTTAGTGAGACCTCTAAAAATGATGGTATTTTAGTAAGCGTCTCCACGATTTCACATTGTAGTTTCTAAACATCTGAATTACCTTTGTTAAAAAATCAGATGTATAATATGACTAAAACAACATTTACTCGTTATGAGTTAACTTGGAATCGGTTCGTTAAAGGATTAGAA
>JAXEBI010000040.1:0-6305 GCA_034094155.1 Phocaeicola sp. | reverse complement strand
CCTTTCCAGAAGAGCATGAAGGGTATCCAGCTGCCATCCGTCGTATGAATACCACCGTGGCATGTTCTCTATCAGGAAACATGCCGCACGGTATTTCATAGTGTCTCCTTTATAATGCTCAAGAACCTTTTCAAGTTCCGTTCTGTTCTTTCCTGCAAACTCCAGGGCATATTCCAGCCTGTCCGGTCTGCTTATGCATCCGGACATTATAAGCAGAGCCACCGCACCTTGAAATACGATTAACCTTAATTTTATTGCTTTTACATTAATCATATAAAGACTTCATTAACCATTAATATAGCATCTATCTGTCATGCACAATACTTAATAACTGAACGATTTATTTTCGTATCTGGGATTGAACTCAACACGCAATTAATAGACAGAATTTTCAAAGAATTCATTTTATTTACTGCCAGAGCCGCTTAGGCTGGGCTAATTTTTAACGAACTATTGTAATAGTTATATTATAAAACTCATTTGGTTTTATTTATTAGATCTCTCCAGTTAAAACGAGTAATGTTTTCTCCACCTATAGCATAAATTGTATCTTGCTGTATAGTAAATTTAGATAAATATATATCTTTATCATACTTTATTCTCTTAATAAACTCACCATTATGTGTAAACACCAATAAATCCTGTGGTAATGCCTGAGATTCATTGACAGTTTTTCCACTATATGAAACAAAAACATATTTTTCATTTACCTGTATATCATAGAATCCGTATTTGTTTTCTTTCTTCCAATTTTTTCTGTCGGCATCATATAAAGGTATATCAACCCATAAATCCCAATTCTTTTTTACGCTGCTGTTGGAACTATTTATATCGTAACAAGCCAAATACCCTGTTGTTTGTGAAGCAAAAAACAGTTTGTTTTTCCAAGAAGCCATCCACCCATACATCTGAAAGAAATTGGCGTCAGGCATCTCTTTTATAGGCTTTTCGCCAAAAGTTGTTTGTACTTCCATTTTCTCATCAAACAATACAAACATTTCATTACTTCCAATACCGACTTGACCTACATATGAGCCTTTATCCAAACCATTGAGTCCAATCAATGAAATAGAATCTGACTTGACACTTATTCTGTTTAAGGCATTCAAACTTATCGAATCGCCTGTCTGCTCAATTCTATAATTCACCAGTTTCCTAAGATTCATATCGAAGATGCTTATCAAACTATCCTCTTCATTTTTATACACACAGGATGTCATAATAAAATCATCAGGACCTCCACCAAATTTTCCCCAATGTTGTACCCGCCTGTCTTTCTTGTTGTAGAAAAGGATACACTTTCCCATGCCAGGTTGTGTGAAGAAAAGGTAATCACCAAAACTTTTAAACTGTAAAGGAGGTGACATTATGAGATCCTTAAGTATAATCTCAGGAGATATTATTTCTGGTTCAGGCAGGTGAATAATGTTCATACCAGACTCATTCCTGGTATTACAAGATAAAAGTAAAACAAAAAGTAAGGTATAAATATATTTCATCATAAAATTATTTCTGAGAAGATTTACAAATTAAGGTTTGAACCGGCTACAGCCAGTTCAAGTGATTATAAAAATTACTTTCATCCTAAAAATACAAAATCGATTATATTCCTAAAATGTCAATAGCAATAATTATCAAATCAGTAGTAATTGCGCATATTCCAATGTGACCATGATGTATTACCACTAGGAGTCACAATCACATAAAAACAATATGAACTTTCTTGCCAGGTACAATTATCTACTAAATCCTTAATTTCACTTTCCCAATTTGCCAATGCTTCCACATTTGCCATTGCCAGATTTGACATATTAGCATCCTGCTGTGAAGAATAAACACTATAACCAGCTCCCAATGTAAATGCTGTTGCAAATAAAAATTTAAAAACTGACTTTTTCATAAAAATCTTTTATTTTATATTCAATTAAAATAGGATTTCCCTCATCCTCGCAATTCTCCATTACTTCATTCAGTCTTACATAATATTGATTTTTCTCTTGATGCTGAGCCTTTTGTAAATACTCTTTTAATTTATATGGCATAACATAAGTCAAAAAAGCATCTTCACCTTCAAGATTATCCAAGAAAAACGAATGAGTTGATGAAAATGTAAGATCATTCTTTAATGACGATAATTCATAAGCTTGTATTTGTGAAGTAATAATATTTTTTATCCACAATATTATTTTTCCTTTTTTTATATATGGAAAAATTACATGTGTATTATCAGTAGTCATGCCATCAAAAAAGCCTAAATTATCAAATTCCTTTTCATAACTCCGATTATTTTCCATAAAATCAGACTCTTCTTCATTAGACAATTGTCCAGACGATAAATAAGATATTTTTTTGAATACTCCATTTTCTGAATTATCATATGCCAATATATCATTCGAACGCCCCATAGGGAATAGAATATAGTTACCATATTTTACAAAAGAAATGTTTCTACATATTCGCAACGCTTGATTTCTTTTCAAAAGGCTTTTTATATTATGTCCTGAGTTATCCAACAAGTGAATCACATTTTCATTATCTAAAGCGAATATTATCATTTTATCATCAGTTAAACGTATTCCAGACGCATTTAAATCCAGAGGTATTGTTCTAACCCAATTCCCTTCCAAATCATATACTTGAATCTTATTTATAGTCAATATATATATTTCTTTTTTATTTACATCAAAATCAGCCAGCATGGAATAGTCTTCAGGTCCGGACCCTATTTTCCCAATATTATGAATAAAATGACCTTTTTCATCAAATAAAGCTAATGGTCTATGACGAGACTTCACATAAATTAATCCGTCACGCTTTATTATTTTTTCAATCTCTCCTAATATAGAAAGTTCAGATGTTTCAAGTGGTATAATATTAGAAATTGTAATGATTGAAGACATAAGTATATTCTTTTTATTGACCACCTCTACTGAATCTGTAATAATAGATTCTTTTGTTTTAAGTATATTATTTCTATTACATGCACTGACAAAAAACACTGTCAATATAAGCAAAATTATTTTTCTCATTGTATAATATTTAATGTGTTCAGATTCTGATTTTTCATCAATGATTACACTATCTAAACATCCAATTTTGTAAGTTACATCAAAAGAGAACCATGCTCCTTTGTGAACTTCATTTCCCCAGGGTTCAGGATTATCAAATGTAACGTAAACGGAACATAAATTCTCGTTTGTTTTTATAGCAGTTATTTTACCCTTTACAATATGACCTAAGAAAAAGCACTCACATTTCTTTCCTATAATATTCATTGCAACTTCATCCTTTTTCATATTAAAATCCTTATAGTTTAGTAAATAAAAAAATATCTCATTAAAAAAGAGTAGATTTATATCCCTCTCATTAAAAAAAATCTTTCAATACTTTTGCCTTTCGACTCCTCTTTAATCTGAACAGAAAGGATATTTCTAATTTTTATATCTAAAAGTTCTTTAAGAGATACATATCCCCACTCCCAATCCGTTATGTGGCAATAACCAAACATAAGCCAATCGCCATCTTCTTGTCTTTCGGCTTCTGTGATAAGCCAATTACAATCAGTAAAAGGAATAAAAAAATGTGCCAAAATTTTTGCTTTATCAAGTAAATTCTCTTGTGAATAAAGTGGTGAACCATTCAAAATCGATTCTAAATTCTCTACACTTAACTGTCTCATAACACTTCCTTTTTTTATTTTAAACGATTTTATTCTTCGAACTGGAACTTGAGCTTTTTCATTAAACAATGAAGAAGTCTTCCGTTCCGAGTTTTTTTTTAATGACTCATTCCCGTCACTATCACTGTCGCTTTTTCATTGCGCGTATTAAGCCGATATCTTTTGATCCTGGCAAGGGAATTTTTCCATAAAATCACGCACGGAGCTTGCGGAGCTCAGTAGATTTTATGGGAAAACACTCTTAGAGTGCCTTGAGAGGTTCAAAAATCGGCTTTAGCTTTGCAATAGAAAAACGAACGGTGGTGACGGATATGAGTGAATAAAAACGAGGATAAGGGGAAAAAGAATTCTACCTTAATGTGAGATCGTAGAATTCAGAGGCTGTCTTTGAGACAGCCTCTGAATATTAAAAAACTTTGTCAGAAGGGAATTCCTTCTAACCATAAAAGAAACGATTGTTACCAATTATATTCTTTCCATGTTTCAACATAGATACCATTACAATCACAACTGCTTCCATTGTCTACACAACCGTTAGGGAATAAAGGGTTTTCTTCATCATTAGCCAACGCTTCCACATTAGCCAATGCAAGGTCAGACATTGTTTTCTCCGGATAGCATTATAGTTCACCTCGGCTCTGTGTACCTCATAAGTTCTGTCTGTGAGTCCTGTAGACAATTCCATATTCTTCACTTAAAATGTCTATTTAAAATAATAGAAACAAACCAAAGGATTTCCTGCTTCCTCAGCCCAATCAATCATTTGTTTTTCCTGTTCAGGTAAAATCTCCCCGTCAGGTTTTGATTTCAGATAATTCTCCAGACCTATCAAATCTTCTGTAGAAATAAAACCAACCAAATATTCATCCGTTGCCTCTACCGGTTTCTTCTGACAACGAAGCAAATCATCTTTCATCCATCCTTTGTATAGTTGTTTTTCTTTTTTATCAAACAGAATATCTCTCAGCTTCTTATCTACAAAAGTCTGTATATATAAATATCTTTCATTTTCCCAACAACCGTTAAATCCCCATACCGACCAGTGTTTCGTGACAACATCCGACAACATTACATCCTGGCGTACCTTTTCCGGTGCATCGACAGGCGGATTGTTGTCACCAAAATCAATGGTATATTTCACTCTGACCGAATCTATAGAAGAAACCGACCATATACGATTTGATAACGGGTGAAAGAACAACACTCCATCATTTTCTTGAATATGGGTAAAGGTACGTTTCTGCTGAAAAGAAGGAAGTATTCTGTTTCCAAGATTTTCATATCCTTCGATAAAAGACCTCATTTTACCATTCCTGTTGAATATATCCAGCAATGAAATGTCTCCATCTTCCGAAAGACTCAGGTTATCTGTAAAGACTGCATACGATTCGTCCGGCAATATAGCCATCTCTGTTCCCTTTACTTCAATCTTATGTTCGTGCAGGAAAGTTCCGTCCAGAGAGAAATACATCAACCTTTGTGGATATGTAAGCAGACATATAGTACTGTCTTTTTCCGACACATCGAAACCTCTGACCGATAGATACTCCTCTCTTCCCTGTCCGTAGCGGTTGATACGTGCCAATCCTTTCCCTTGCCTGTCAAATATAAGAAGCTCTTCCTTGCTCAATACAAAGATTCGGTTGAGTACATAACGGAACTGACGTATATCTGATATAAGAAAATTGTCAACAGTATCCAAAGGCACAATCTCCACCCTGGAAAAAATATCCGAGTATTTCCTATTCAATGGCAAGGCATTGTCATACGACAATACCTCTCCAGATTCGGTTGTTTCCTGTTTCTCTTGTTTTCCGGAAAAACAGGAAACTAAAATCAGGCAACATAGGCACAAATAAAAACATTTCAACATAACATTCATTTTTAAGCTGGAATCCATTCTGCCCATAAACCATTATCCTGTTTATATCTATAATAATTACCAGAAGAACAAGCAAATGAACCACCTACATGACAATTTACAACTTTACTTTGTTTATATAAAGAACCATTATAATAATGATCTGTTATTTGTTCTTCAATATCATACGAACCAGGTCTAGTTTCTTCTCCACTAGCCAAAGCTTCTATATTGGCCTTAGCTAAATCCGACATTTCAGCATTCTGCTGTGTTGAGTACATACTAAAAGCGGCTACCAAAGTAAATGTAGCCACAAATAAAATCTTGATAATTTTCATAAAAAATACGTTTTTAATTTTGTTTTAATTGTTACATTAGAGAAAAATTAATCTCTATTCTCTCAAATCTGATTGTAAAACCCACTATTCCATTGGAAACACCTCCTTTCAGCAATAATATTTATTTGCATATTATTGCTACTTTTTTACAACATTTTTTTCTTCCAATATTTTCTTCACCTCCTGGCGCATTTCCCTTATAGCAGTAGAATTCACCTTAGGCTCAGTGTTAAGCACATACTCTGCCTCCCTGATTAGCTTTACCCTGTCAAAATACTCAGATTCCGCATAAAGCTTTACCAGCAGATAGTGGGGATATACACGCTCCGGCAATCTGCTGGTTGAACGTAGCAGGTACTTCTCTGCTTTTCCATACTCACCGCTTTCATGTGCATTGCGTCCTAAAATATTCAATATCATCGGATCT
>JAXEBI010000039.1:0-19171 GCA_034094155.1 Phocaeicola sp. | reverse complement strand
AAAGTATTAATATTTTGCAGTACAATATAATATTTGTATCTTTGCATCCGAGATGGATGAAAGGTGGAGGGGCAATTAAGCTCCTTTTTTTGTTCTTAATAGTTTATACATGATAGATAAAAACGTTGTAACCCGGATCGTATCGGAATGGCTGGAAGATAAAGACTATTTTCTGGTAGATGTCACAATTAGCCCGGATGACAAAATTGTAGTGGAAATTGACCATGCCGAAGGTGTGTGGATTGATGATTGTGTAGAATTGAGTCGGTATATCGAGTCGAAACTGAACCGTGAAGAAGAAGACTATGAACTTGAGGTCGGTTCGGCTGGTATAGGGCAGCCTTTTAAAGTATTACAGCAATACATTATACATAAGGGGTGTGATGTGGAAGTGCTGGCAAAGGATGGAAAAAAATACACAGGTGTTCTTACTGATGTGGATGAGAATCAGTTCACTCTTACCGTGCAGACAAAAATGAAACTGGAAGGAAGCAAACGACCGAAGCTTGTTGACCAGTTGCTCACATTTACTTACGATGAAATAAAATATACCAAATACTTAATTAGCTTTAAATAATATGGCCAAAAAAGAGGAAACTGTCAGCTTAATTGACACATTTTCGGAATTTAAAGAATTGAAGAATATTGACCGCACTACTATGGTAAGTGTGCTTGAAGAGTCTTTTCGCAGTGTGATTGCAAAAATGTTTGGTACTGACGAGAATTACGATGTTATCGTAAACCCGGATAAGGGTGACTTCGAAATATGGCGTAACCGTGAGGTAGTGGCAGACGAAGATTTCGACAACCCAAACCGCCAGATTTCACTTTCTGAAGCGCGCAAGATAGATGCATCATACGAAGTGGGTGAAGAAGTTACCGATGAGGTGATTTTCGAAAAATTCGGTCGCCGTGCAATTCTTAACTTGCGCCAGACTTTGGCCTCTAAGATTCTTGAACTTGAAAAGGATAGCCTTTATAATAAATATATAGAAAAGGTAGGAAACGTAGTAAGCGCTGAGGTTTATCAGATATGGAAAAAGGAAATTCTTATGCTTGATGATGAAGGTAATGAATTGCTTTTGCCTAAAACAGAACAGATACCTGGTGATTTCTACCGTAAAGGCGAAACTGCTCGTGCCGTAGTGGCAAGAGTAGACAATAGAAACAATAACCCTAAGATTATTCTGAGCCGTACATCACCTATGTTCTTACAGAGACTGTTCGAACAGGAAGTGCCAGAAATAGCAGAGGGAGTTATTACTATAAAGAAAATTGCTCGTATCCCTGGCGAACGTGCTAAGATTGCAGTAGAATCGTACGATGAAAGAATTGACCCTGTTGGCGCTTGTGTAGGTGTGAAGGGTTCACGTATTCATGGTATTGTGCGTGAATTGCGCAATGAAAATATTGATGTGATAAACTATACATCAAACATTCAGCTGTTTATTCAGCGTGCTCTTAGCCCGGCCAAAATTTCTTCCATAACCATGCATGAAGAAGAAAAGAGAGCAGAAGTTTATTTGAAACCGGAAGAAGTTTCGTTGGCTATCGGTAAAGGTGGTATGAATATTAAGTTGGCAAGTATGCTTACTGAATATACTATCGATGTATTCCGTGAACTTGACGAAAATGCTACTGAGGATGACATCTACCTGGATGAATTCAAGGATGAAATTGATGAGTGGGTAATCAATGCTATTAAGGGTATCGGTCTTGATACTGCTAAGAGTGTTCTTAACGCACCGAGAGAAATGCTTATCGAAAAAGCCGACCTTGAAGAAAACACAGTGGACGATGTTTTGCGTATTTTGAAGGCGGAGTTCGAAAATTAATTATTAATCATTAATGATTTCTCCCTTAAATAAAATGTTGTTTGGGGATGGTATTTTTAATTTTTAGTTTTTAATTTTTCAGATACTTATTCTGCCGTTTAGTTTTTAATTTTTAATTCTTAATTGATTTACATGACGATAAGACTTAATAAAGTAGCAAGAGATTTAAACGTGGGGATAGCTACAGCAGTAGACTTTTTAAAGAAAAAAGGTCATGATGTTGAGGCTAATCCCAATACGAAAATTACAGAGGAGCAGCAGGCTGAACTGGTTAAGGAGTTCAGCAAGGATAAGGATTTGAAATTAAAGTCAGAGAAAATTATTCAGGAGCGGCAGAATAAGGATCGTAATAAGGCTTCAGTTTCTATAGAAGACATTACCGGCGAAAACGGTAAGAATGAAACTGCAGTTCATGAGGTGAGACAGAAATTTAAACCTATTGGTAAAATAGATCTCGACAGTCTCAATAAAAAGAAAAGTAAACCGGCTGTAGTGGATACTGTGAAGGATGAAAAGACTGCACAGCACGAGCCTGATATTATAGATAAAAAAGAGGTGGTGAATGATGATTCTGAAGCTTCTGCCAATGCAGAAGAACACCATACTCATATTATTGCTGAAAATCAGAATGGCAAGAATGATAATAATGATAAGCCTGAATCTGAATCAGTGAAGAATGTAGAAAACACTGTTGCGGAACCTGAAAAGAAAGAAGCGACAGAGAAACTTAATAAGGGTGAAGAAACTGTAGCAGTAGAGAATAAACCTGTAATTGTAGAAGAAAAAGAAACCAAACAGCCGGAAATTAAGGCAGAAGAAGTGAAAGATAAGCCGATGGAAGAAAAAAAAGTAGCAGAAACAGAAAATGTCCAGAATGAAGACGGTATCTTTAAAATCCGTCCGACAGAGTTTAAATCAAAAATTAATGTTGTAGGTCAGATTGACCTTGCTGCACTGAATCAGTCTACTCGTCCTAAGAAGAAAACCAAAGAGGAAAAGCGTAAGGAGAGAGAAGAAAAGGATAAATTGCGTCAGGAGCAGCGTAAGCAGATGAAGGATGCTATCATCAAGGAAATCAGAAAGAGCGATGATAAGGTTGAAAAAGGTGGATCTGATGAAAATGGCAAGAAGAAAAAACGTAACCGTATAAATAAGGAACGTGTAGATATTAACAATCCTCAGGTTGCCCAGGGTAATGGCGGAAAGGCTGATAAACAAGGCAAGAACCAGAATCAGGGCGGCGGAAAACATGCTAACAAGGATCGCTTCAAGAAAGCTGTAGTGAAACAGGAGGTTAGTGATGAGGATGTTGCTAAACAGGTAAAGGAAACTCTTGCACGCCTCACTAACAAAGGTAAGAATAAGGCTGCAAAATATCGTAAGGAGAAACGCGAAAATATTCAGAACAGACAGCTTGAACAGGAAGAACTCGAAATGGAAGAAAGCAAAGTGCTTAAACTTACCGAGTTCGTTACTGCAAATGAGTTGGCTAATATGATGGATATCTCTGTTACTCAGGTTATCTCAACATGTATGAGTGTTGGTATAATGGTATCTATCAACCAGCGTCTTGATGCTGAAACAATAAATCTTGTGGCTGAAGAGTTCGGATACAAGACTGAATATGTAAGTGCTGAGGTTTCTCAGGCTATTGAAGAAGAAGCTGATGCTGAAGAAGATTTGCAACCACGTGCTCCTATTGTTACTGTGATGGGTCACGTAGACCATGGTAAGACTTCTTTGCTTGACTATATACGTAAGGCTAACGTAATTGCCGGTGAAGCTGGTGGTATTACTCAGCATATTGGTGCCTATAATGTGAAACTTGAAGACGGACGTCGTATCACATTCCTTGATACTCCGGGACATGAGGCCTTTACTGCTATGCGTGCCCGTGGTGCTAAGGTTACCGACGTGGTTATCATTATAGTTGCGGCCGATGATAATGTGATGCCTCAGACTAAGGAAGCTATCAATCATGCGATGGCTGCAGGTGTTCCTATTGTATTTGCTATCAATAAGGTGGATAAACCTAATGCTAATCCTGACAAGATTAAGGAAGAACTTGCTGCCATGAACTTCCTGGTGGAAGAGTGGGGTGGTAAATATCAGTCGCAGGATATTTCTGCCAAGACTGGTCTTGGAGTTCAGGATTTGCTTGAGAAGGTTCTTCTCGAAGCAGAAATGCTTGACTTGAAAGCTAATCCTAACCGTAAGGCTACAGGTTCTATTATCGAGTCTTCTCTTGATAAGGGCCGTGGATATGTGGCTACAGTACTTGTTTCGAATGGTACTTTGCGTGTTGGTGATATTGTGCTTGCGGGTACTTCATACGGTAAGGTTAAGGCTATGTTCAATGAACGTAACCAGCGTCTGAAAGAGGCAGGACCGGCAGAACCTGTTTTGATTCTTGGATTGAACGGTGCTCCTGCAGCAGGTGATACTTTCCACGTTCTTGATACAGATCAGGAAGCGCGCGAAATAGCCAACAAACGTGAGCAGTTGCAGCGTGAACAGGGATTGCGTACTCAGAAGATGCTAACTCTTGATGAAGTGGGACGCCGTCTTGCTCTTGGTGACTTCCATGAACTTAACGTAATTGTTAAGGGTGACGTGGATGGTTCTGTAGAGGCTCTGAGTGATTCTCTTATCAAGTTGTCTACCGAACAGATTCAGGTTAATGTTATACATAAGGGTGTAGGACAGATTTCTGAATCGGATGTTTCTTTGGCTGCTGCATCAGATGCTATTATCGTTGGTTTCCAGGTTCGTCCTTCAAGCAGTGCTGCTAAATTGGCCGAACAGGAAGGTGTTGATATACGTAAGTATTCTATTATCTATGATGCGATAGAAGAGGTTAAATCGGCAATGGAGGGTATGCTTGCTCCAACATTGAAAGAACAGGTTACTGCTACTATCGAGGTAAGAGAAGTGTTCAATATCAGCAAGGTAGGACAGGTAGCCGGTGCTATGGTCAAGACAGGTAAGGTGAAACGTACAGACAAGGCACGTCTTATCCGTGATGGTATCGTAGTATTTACTGGTTCTATCAATGCACTGAAACGCTTTAAGGATGATGTTAAGGAAGTTGGTACTAACTTTGAATGTGGTATCAGTCTTACTAACTGTAACGACCTTAAGGTGGGAGATGTGATAGAAACTTACGAGGAAGTAGAAGTTAAGCAGACTTTATAAGATTAGATTAATATACTTATAGTAGTATAGGATTATAAAAGTAATATATAGAAGTATATAGGACTGTTAAAGACGCAGATTACAAGGATTGCACGGATTTGTCTATTTCAATCTGTGTATCTGTGTAATCTGCGTTTTGTCTGTATGGTATATGTATATATAATATAAAAATACAAGGCTTTTGTTATTGCATGGAGACTCTCGACTGGATTATTATTGCTTTTATAGCAATGGGGGCTGTTCTTGGGTTCGCAAAAGGAGCATTAAAGCAGGCTGCTGCAATAGTGGGTCTGGTAGCCGGACTTTTGCTTGCTCGCGCTTTGTTTTTGCAGGTGGGTGAGAAGTTGGCTGTTGAAATAGGAACTTCAGTCTCGGTTGCACAGATAATAGCTTTTTTCATGATTTGGATAATTGTTCCGTTAGCTCTTTTATTTCTTGCAGGAATGCTTACCAAAGTGCTTGAAATAGTTCATCTGGGATTTGTCAACAGGTTTCTCGGTGCGGTTTTAGGAGCACTGAAATTTGCTTTTCTGGTAAGTATGGCCATAGCATTTATTGAATTTGTTGATAGTGAAGATGAGTTAATTGGGCGAACCATTAAGAAGTCTTCGTTGTTATATTATCCGATAGAGGAACTTTCTGGTATGTTTATTCCTACTATCAGGGATGTGGCTAAAGATATGTTGGATAAAGACATATTTGATAAAGATAAACTGGAGAATGATTTAATACATATATAATATAAATATAATTGATATAACTAATTATATAACTACTTATGCAAGAAGAACCCAATAAATATGTAAAAGAACTGACGCAGGAGAAGTATAAATATGGCTTCACTACTGATGTTCATACAGATATTATAGAAAAGGGACTTAATGAGGATGTGGTGCGATTGATTTCGGCTAAGAAGGGTGAACCTGAATGGTTGCTTGAACTGCGATTGAAGGCTTACCGCCACTGGCTGACATTGGATATGCCTACATGGGCTCATTTGAATATCCCTGAAATAGATTATCAGGCTATTTCATATTATGCCGATCCTACCAAGAAAAAGGATGGACCTAAAAGTATGGATGAGGTTGACCCTGAACTGCTGAAAACATTCAATAAGTTAGGTATTCCTCTCGAGGAACAGATGGCTTTGAGCGGTATGGCCGTGGATGCTGTGATGGACTCGGTATCTGTTAAGACTACGTTTAAGGAGACTCTTATGGAGAAGGGAATTATTTTCTGCTCTATGAGTGAGGCCATACGTGAGCATCCTGATTTGGTTAAGAAGTATCTCGGCTCGGTGGTTGGATATCGTGATAATTTCTTTGCAGCCTTGAATACTGCAGTGTTTAGTGACGGATCTTTTGTCTATATTCCTAAGGGAGTGCGTTGCCCGATGGAACTGTCTACTTATTTCAGAATCAATGCAGCAAATACAGGACAGTTTGAACGTACTCTTATAGTAGCAGATGATGATAGTTATGTGTCTTATCTTGAGGGATGTACAGCTCCTATGAGAGATGAAAACCAGTTGCATGCCGCTATCGTGGAGATTGTTGTTATGGAGCGTGCGGAAGTTAAGTACTCTACTGTACAAAACTGGTATCCTGGTGATGCGGAAGGTAAAGGTGGTGTATACAATTTTGTTACCAAACGTGGTATCTGCAAGGGAGCGGACAGTAAACTTTCATGGACACAGGTTGAAACAGGATCTGCCATAACCTGGAAATATCCAAGTTGTATTCTGGCTGGTGATAATTCTACTGCTGAATTCTATTCGGTAGCAGTGACAAATAATTATCAGCAGGCTGATACAGGTACAAAGATGATTCATTTGGGAAAGAATACACGTTCAACTATTGTAAGTAAGGGTATAAGTGCAGGAAAGAGCCAGAATTCTTACAGAGGATTGGTTAAGGTGTCTGAAAGAGCCGACAATGCGCGTAATTATAGCCAGTGTGATTCATTGCTTTTGGGCAGTAACTGTGGAGCGCATACATTCCCTTATATGGATGTGCATAACGATACTGCAGTGGTGGAACATGAAGCTACAACTTCCAAGATATCAGAAGATCAGTTGTTCTACTGCAATCAGCGTGGTATTCCTACAGAGGATGCTATCGGTTTGATTGTAAATGGCTATGCCAAGGAGGTAATCAATAAACTTCCTATGGAATTTGCCGTAGAAGCTCAGAAGCTTCTGTCTGTTTCACTGGAAGGTAGTGTAGGATAATAATCTGTATTTCCTGATATTGTGTATGTAGTGTAACATTATATACGTGTCGGGAAAAACTTTTAAACTTAAAAACTCATATTTGTATGTTAGAGATAAAAGACTTGCATGCCAATATAAATGGCAAAGAAATTTTAAAGGGTATCAATCTTACTGTAAAACCTGGCGAAGTACATGCCATAATGGGACCAAATGGTTCTGGAAAGAGTACTTTGAGCAATGTCCTTGTAGGACATCCTGCATATGAAGTGACTAAAGGTTCTGTTACTTTCGATGGTAAGGACTTGCTTGCATTGAGTGCCGAAGACCGTAGTCATGAAGGACTGTTTCTTTCTTTCCAGTATCCTGTTGAAATTCCTGGAGTGAGCATGGTGAATTTTATGCGTGCCGCAGTAAATGAACAGCGTAAGTATAAAGGTCTTCCGGCTCTTACTGCCAGTGAATTCCTTAAACTGATGCGCCAAAAGCGTGAAATAGTTGAACTCGACAGCAAACTTGCAAACCGTTCTGTAAATGAGGGATTTTCAGGTGGTGAGAAAAAACGTAATGAAATATTCCAGATGGCTATGCTCGAGCCAAAACTGAGTATCCTTGATGAAACTGACTCCGGACTTGATATCGATGCCTTGCGTATTGTGGCTGAAGGAGTGAATAAACTTAAAACTCCTGAAACAAGTTGTATAGTCATTACTCACTATCAGAGACTGCTCGACTACATTAAACCTGATATTGTACATGTATTGTACAAAGGACGTATTGTGAAAACTGCAGGACCTGAGCTTGCTCTCGAACTTGAAGAAAAGGGATACGACTGGATAAAGAAAGAACTTGGAGAGTAATTTCTTTCTTGTCAATGAATATTAATATAGGGTGGATGTCCTTCTGAATAAATAAATCTAAGGATACTCACCGGCAATGGTCTGTATGATTTTATGTGTTACAGATTAAATTGTTTTATAGGAGGATAAGAATAATAAATGAAAGCAGAACAACAATATATCGACCTTTTCACTCAGTGCGAGGCAATGATTTGCAGGCATAGTGCTGCTGTTCTCAATGCTCCTCGTGCTAAAGCTTTTGCTGATTTCGAGAAGTTGGGCTTCCCTACGCAAAAGGTAGAAAAGTATAAGTATACGGATGTGGCAAAATTCTTTGAACCTGATTTCGGACTGAATCTTAATCGTTTGGAAATCCCGGTTAATCCGTATGAGGTTTTTAAGTGTGATGTACCAAATATGAGTACGTCATTGTATTTTGTGGTCAATGATACATTCGACAAGCATGATAATCCTGCTGCACAATTGCCTGAGGGCGTTTTGTTTGGCAGCTTGAAAGATATGGCAGAACTTCATCCTGATCTGGTTAAGAAATATTATGGCAAACTTGCTGAAACTTCCAAAGACGCGGTTACAGCTTTCAATACAATGTTTGCACAGGATGGTGTGTTTATGTATGTACCTAAGAATGTGGTCCTTGATAAGCCTATTCAGCTTGTGAATATTCTTCGTGCAGACGTAAACTTTATGGTTAATCGCCGTGTTCTTATTGTGGTAGAAGATGGTGCACAAGCTAAATTACTTGTTTGTGATCATGCAATGGATGATGTAAATTTCCTTTCTACTCAGGTCGTGGAGGTGTTTGTAGGTGAAAATGCTTACTTCGATTTGTATGAACTTGAGGAAACACATAATACTACTGTACGTTTTAGCAACTTGTATGTTAGTCAGGAGGCCAACAGTAATGTTCTTCTTAACGGTATGACACTTCATAATGGAACAACAAGGAATACTACCGAAGTAACATTGGCCGGCAAAGGGGCCGAAATATGTCTGTGTGGTATGGCTATTGCCGATAAAAACGAGCAGGTAGACAATAATACTTTTATAGATCATAAAGTTTCCGACTGTACAAGTTATGAACTGTTTAAATATGTTCTTGATGATCAGGCTGTGGGAGCCTTCTCTGGTAAGGTACTCGTAAGAGAGGGTGCACAACGCACAAATTCACAGCAGACCAATAGTAATATATGTGCAACCCGTGAGGCAAGAATGTATACCCAGCCACAATTGGAAATTTATGCAGATGATGTGAAATGTTCTCATGGTGCAACTGTAGGTCAGTTGGATGAGAATGCTCTCTTCTATATGCAACAGCGTGGAATCAGCCTTAAGGAGGCTCGTCTGTTACTTATGTTTGCATTTGTAAACGAAGTGATAGATAAAATTAGAATGGATGCCTTGAAAGACCGATTGCACTTGTTGGTTGAGAAACGTTTCCGTGGCGAGTTGAACAAATGTCAGGGATGCGCTATTTGTAACAAATAATTTTTATATTGGTATGTACGATATAGCTAAGATAAGAGAAGATTTTCCGATTCTTTCGCGTTCGGTTTATGGTAAGCCTTTGATTTATCTTGATAATGGAGCGACAACTCAGAAACCACGTTGTGTGGTGGATGCTATTGCTGAAGAATATTATTCGGTAAATGCCAACGTTCACAGAGGGGTTCATTTCCTCTCCCAACAGGCTACAAATCTTCATGAGGCTTCAAGGGAAACAGTGCGTAAGTTTATCAATGCAGGAAGTACGTCGGAAATAGTTTTCACTCGTGGTACAACAGAGAGTATCAACTTAGTGGCTTCTTCTTTTACCGATGCATTTATGAAGGAAGGTGATGAGGTGATTGTTTCTGTAATGGAACATCATAGTAACATCGTTTCCTGGCAGTTGCAGGCCGAACGTAAGGGTATAGTACTTAAGGTTATACCTATGAATGACAAGGGAGAACTTCTTATGGATGAATATGAGAAGTTGTTTACAGCGAAAACAAAACTTGTTTCGGTGGCTCATGTCTCTAATGTTTTGGGTACAATTAATCCTGTCAAGCAGATTGTGTCTATTGCGCATGCTCATGGAGTTCCGGCTTTGATAGATGGGGCACAGAGTATTCCACACCTTAAGGTGGACGTGCAGGATATTGATGCTGATTTTTATGTCTTTAGTGCACATAAAATTTATGGTCCAACCGGAATAGGTGTTTTATACGGAAAAGAAAATCTTCTTGATAAACTTCCTCCGTATCAAGGTGGTGGCGAGATGATAAAGAATGTCAGCTTTGAGAAAACTACATTCAATGAATTGCCTTTTAAGTTTGAAGCCGGAACACCTGACTATATCGGAACTACAGCTTTCGCTAAGGCTCTTGAGTATGTATCTGCTTTGGGAATGGATAATATTGCTGCACATGAACATGAACTTACTGTTTATGCCATGCAGAGATTGAAAGAAATTCCACGCATGAGAATATTCGGAGAGGCGGAAAATAAAGGAGGAGTTATATCTTTCCTTGTAGGTGATATACATCATTTTGATATGGGTACATTACTCGACAGGTTGGGAATAGCTGTCCGTACAGGACATCATTGTGCGGAACCGTTGATGCGCCGTCTTGGAATAGAAGGCACTGTCAGGGCGTCTTTCGGACTATATAATACTAAGGAAGAAGTTGACGCTCTTGTGGCCGGAATAGAGAGAGTTAGTCGTATGTTCTGATATTAATATATTGTATAATAGTATATTATAATAAAAAATCACCTCTGCTATTATTAATGATCATTTTTGTTGATGAACATTAATTCTGGCAGAGGTGATTTTTTTATGCAAAATGATGATGTGTGTAGATTGATTTGTCTTTCTATTAAGCTGTCTTTCTATTAAGCTTTTTGTCTTAAATTGGATTTTATATTGAACAGAAAAAAGTAACCAGAAAAGGGACACTGAAATCTACAACAAATCCATGAAATATTGAGACTACTGCAAATTCCTGTCCGCTACATCTTGTTATTATCGGTAGGGTTGTGTCCATGGTTGTTGCTCCTCCTGCTGATATTGGTGCCAACGAGCCAAACCATCTTACAAGTAATGGAGCTGATAGCAAAGTGATAATTTCTCTTATAATATTAGAGAGTAGTGCTATTGTTCCTAATTCGGGACCCTTATATTCTGTAATGAATATGCTCGACAATGAGTAGTATCCGAATCCCGAACCTAAAGCCATACATTCACCTAATGTTCTTTGAGGAAGCAAAAGACTTACTAATGCGGAAGCACATAGGGTACCTAAAATTGTCATTATGGGAAGAAATACTAATCGCGGGTTTAATGAACGGAAATTTTTAATTGTTTGCGGATCGTTTCCTATACTTATTCCTACACTGAACATAAGAGCGCAAAGGGCATAAAAACTTATGTTTGTTTGTGATATGTCAAATGGTATTATTTTATTGATTCCCAATATTACTCCTATAGCAAAGAAGCTTACTATAATAAGACTGCCTTTCATTATTTATCCTCCGTAAACTTAATTTATTCTTGTTACTTCTGTTTTGTTTGTCTATAAACTATTTTCCACAAGAGCCATGCTGCCAAAACACTGCCTAATGTACAGGTTAATGAGATAAGTATGGCTTCTGCACCTAAAGTGGCAAAACCTTCAATTATTCTTTGGTTTCCTCCAACTTCTATTCCTAAAATCAGGAGTAATACCCATATCAGTATTGTGATAACTTTTTGTATCCATATTGCCCGGTGTGAACGGCTGATGTATCCTATAACCATCCCGGCAAGCATTAAACCTATTACTGTAAACATATTATTAGTCTGTCTTTTGTTATTGTTTTTTTCTGTAAGTTTCAGTTCTCTTTTTTGAGTTATGGCATTTATTAATACCTTCTGGCATTAGTTTACTGTTTATTATTTGTATACTGTTTATTATTTGTATACTGTTTATATATTGTGAATATGTTTATTTCCTGTTTATTCACAATTGTCTGCAAAGATATTTATTATTCACTGAATCTGTGTATAACTTGATGATAACTTCACCTTGTTTGATAATAAAGTTAATTCAAAAAGCCGTAACTTTGCAACCCGAAAAATGAAGGGAATTATTAATATTATTGTAGGTAAGAGTATATAATGTTATTATCGTATTTAAATAAGGACTTGATAGAGGCAGGTTGTGATGAAGCCGGACGTGGTTGTTTGGCAGGTTCTGTATATGCTGCCGCAGTAATACTTCCTTCAGATTACAAGAATGAGATGCTGAACGATTCGAAGAAACTTACTGAAGCACAGAGATATGAATTGCGTAATATAATTCATAGAGATGCATTGTCATGGGCTATAGGTGTAGTAACACCAGAAGAAATAGATAAGATAAACATTCTTAATGCTTCTTTTCTTGCAATGCATAGAGCTATTGACCAGTTAAGTATAGAACCTGAACATTTGCTGATTGACGGAAATAGGTTCAATAAATATAAAGATATACCTCATACTACTGTAGTAAAGGGTGACGGAAAATATCTTTCTATTGCTGCTGCTTCTATATTGGCAAAAACTTATCGTGATGATTATATGAACAGATTGCACAGTGAATATCCTATGTATTCATGGGATAAGAATAAGGGATATCCAACCAAAAAACATCGTGAAGCAATCAGACTGTATGGGACATCTCCTTATCATAGAATGAGTTACAATCTATTGGGGGATGGACAATTATCTTTTGATTTTTAGTTTTCAACATGGAAAGTGGATTTATATATGAGTTATTAACAGGTTGTTGATAATGTGAGTTATTAACAACTTGTTGATAACTCTTTTTTTATTCACATACTGTTAATAACATAGATGATTATGTATGCTCGTTATTTTGAATGGTAAACAAAGTCTAAACAGATTCTAAAATATCAGTAAAACATTAGTCTAAAAGGCAGATATTTTGTAATTTTGCAATCGGATAAATTGTTGGTTGATTGTTATCTGTGAGAAGATAAGCATTAGATTTATTAATCTGTGAAATAGTGAAAATAGTATCATCCGGATAATTTATCTTATATATTTGAAGTATATAATTATTCATTGAATATAGTAACTTTTTAAAGAGAATATAATTATGGCAAAGAAAGCGCTTTTAATGATCCTCGACGGTTGGGGCTGTGGTGACCGTCAGAAAGATGATGTAATCTTTAATACTCCTACTCCTTATTGGGATAGTTTACTTGCTGAATATCCTCATTCACAGTTGCAGGCAAGCGGTGAAAATGTTGGTTTGCCTGACGGTCAGATGGGTAATTCAGAAGTAGGTCACTTGAATATTGGTGCAGGACGTATCGTATATCAGGACTTGGTAAAGATTAACCGTGCTTGTGCCGACGGTAGCATCATGCAGAATAAAGAAGTGGTTTCAGCTTTCTCATATGCAAAAGAAAATGGAAAGAATGTTCATTTCATGGGATTGACATCAAATGGTGGTGTTCACTCTTCTTTGGATCACTTATACCGTTTGTGTGACATTGCTAAGGAATATGGTATCGAGAATACATTCATTCACTGTTTTATGGATGGTCGTGATACTGACCCTAAGAGCGGTAAAGGATTTATTGAAGGTCTTACAGCTCATTGCGAAAAGTCAGCCGGAAAGATTGCTTCAATTGTAGGTCGTTTTTATGCAATGGACCGTGACAAACGTTGGGAACGTGTAAAGGAAGCATACGATCTTCTTGTAAACGGTGTTGGTAAGAAGGCAACCGATATGGTTCAGGCTATGCAGGAATCATACGATGAAGGTGTGACAGATGAGTTTGTTAAGCCAATAACTAATGCAAACTTTGATGGAACAATTAAGGAAGGTGACGTAGTAATCTTCTTCAACTATCGTAATGACCGTGCTAAAGAGTTGACAATCGTACTTACTCAGCAGGATATGCCAGAAGCAGGAATGAAGACTATTCCAGGATTACAGTTCTATTGTATGACTCCATATGATGCATCTTTCAAAGGTGTTCATATCCTGTTCCCTAAAGAAAATGTTCAGAATACACTTGGTGAGTATCTTGCTGCCAATGGTAAGACTCAGCTTCATATTGCAGAAACAGAAAAATACGCTCATGTAACATTCTTCTTTAACGGTGGACGTGAAACTCCTTACGATAATGAAGACCGTATACTTGTTCCTTCTCCAAAGGTTGCTACATACGATTTGAAACCTGAAATGAGTGCATACGAAGTAAAAGATAAATTGGTTGAAGCAATCAATACTCAGAAATATGACTTTATCGTTGTAAACTATGCCAACGGTGATATGGTAGGTCATACAGGTATTTATGAAGCAATCGAAAAAGCTGTAGTAGCTATTGACAACTGTGTTAAGGATACAGTTGAAGCTGCAAAAGCAAATGATTATGAAGTTATCATCATTGCCGACCACGGAAATGCCGATCATGCATTGAATGAAGATGGAACTCCTAATACAGCTCACTCATTGAACCCTGTGCCATTTGTTTATGTTACTTCAAACAAGGATGCTAAGGTTGAAAATGGTGTATTGGCCGATGTTGCTCCTTCTATCCTTCATATCCTTGGTATGGCTCAGCCTTCAGACATGACAGGTAAGGACTTGATAAAATAAGAATTATTCAATCACTAATAATATTTTAATATTCAAGTAAGTACCTATTATGTATTACACTATACAGGTTTTATTGTAATATGATCATAAGTGTGATACGTATTTTAAAGTGATATAACAAAACCGGGAGGATGCATACATATTATTATGTAAACATCCTTCCGTTTTTTTATTTTATTGATGTTGATAATATTTAATATTCTTAATTGTGGTCCAGATAGATGATGTTGTAGTTAGTCTTGATGTTTTCCGTGAAAAGTTTATCTGCAATTTGGATGCTTGTAAGGGAGAATGTTGTATTGAGGGTGATGCCGGTGCGCCGGTAGAACTTGAAGAGGTAGAAAAGCTTGAAGAAGTTCTTCCTGTTATATGGAATGATTTATCGCCTGAAGCACGTGCAGTAATCGAGAAACAAGGTGTAGTATATACTGATCAGGATGGCGATTTAGTCACTTCTATTGTAAACGGTAAGGATTGTGTCTTTACTTGTTATGATGAAAAGGGATATTGCTATTGTGCTATAGAAAAAGCATATCGCGAAGGAAAATGTAATTTCTACAAACCGGTATCTTGCCACCTATATCCTATAAGAGTCGGTAATTTCGGCCCTTTCAAAGCTGTTAATTATCATCGGTGGGATGTGTGTAAGGCAGCGGTATTATTAGGGAAAAAAGAAAATGTGCCTGTTTACAAGTTTCTTAAGGAACCATTGATAAGGAAGTTTGGTCAAGCCTGGTATGATGAACTTGTAGACGTTGCGTCAGAACTTGAAAAACAAGGCCTTATATAGAAGTAGTTCATGTAGTGATATATATTTTATATATCTTTAAATCAGAAACATGAATATATGTTTATAATCAAATAGCCATATCAAGATATAAAGTCTAATTTATATGATTGATATGGCTATTTTGTTTTTTATAAACTATTAGTTAGTTTTTATTCTTATTGTTTTTAAAGGGCGCAAATAGTAGAAAGTCTTGTCACCAGCCTTTGTAACTCTGAAGCTTCCGGCAAGACTAAATGTATGAGTTCCATTCTCACAGAAGTACCTTTCCTTATCATTATAATAGAATCTGTTATGTCCGTTATTTGAAAGCTTATAATTAAAGTCACTCATTACGTTACTAAACTCTTTATGGAAAGCTTTTGCTTCATCTTTTGTGAAAGTTCTCCATCCGGTAATTCCTCCTTCTTCATACTCCGACAGATATGATTTAACGTCGTCAGTATGAACCTGTGGCCATTGTTGTGAAGATATAATTATAGCCTCTACTTCATTGGCACTTATTTCTTTTACAGTCCATACATAGAAGTCTTTCCAGAAAGAATTTTTCTCAGGCAAGGAATCAAAGTAAACAGTCTCTATTTTATCATAGTTGTGGTTTGACTCGTCATTATTATCTTGTTTGTTTCCGTCTGTTCCAGATTCTCCACTATTATCAGATTCACCTGTCTCATTAAAATCGAATTCAATGTCAATACCCGGCTTCCATCCATTAATCTCAAAACTCCCATCTATAGAAATCCCTTCATTATATTTGCCGCTGAAAGAATATGGTTGTGCTGCTTCTAATTTATTTCTGTAAGTATAACTATAAGTTTCATCTCCTTTACTCCTTGAGACATTTATAGATAAAACTGTGCTCGAACTTTCCGAAGGCAACAGAAAGAGTTCTTCACTAACCCATTTGTCTTCCGATTTTTTACACTTTACTGTTGCTTTAACTCCATCATTAGTATAACTGCCATTCATTTTATATCCTTTGCTTACAGGAGAAATGCTAAGTGTAACTTCTTGGGTATCATCCGGAATATTACTTATAGCCATTTTTATTGATGAAACTATGTAAGACATTGAAATCTTAATGTCACTTGCTTTTGATATTGAAATATCAGAATGTCCAGCCATTAAAGGAGATTTGTTGCTTACATTATTTTTTATTTCAATTAAACTGTTTAAATCAGGAGTTTCAGAATATGAATACACCTCTTTGTTAAGACCGCTGAATGCACTTATTTTGTATTCTCCTGGTTTCAGGTTTGTAGAGAAATCCTTGTCTTTACTTTCTATAAGGTGTTGCGAGACAAGTTTACCATCAGCTTTGAATACATAAACAGTTATCGGATAATGTTCCTCATTGAGTTCCGATGAACCACTTCGAACTCCGATTGTAACTGGCAGTTCTTCATTTTTACTTTTTTCATTTTCCTCATCTTGAGGGATTGTATAACTGCTGCACGAAGCAAATAGACTCAGCAATACATATAGTATTGCAAATACATAATGATTAGTTTTCATAAAAAAATAATTTAGAGTTATACTTATATAACTCCCTTAAGTAAAGTTTTGTATCCCCAAAAAGACTTTATTTTATGCCTTATGTTTGAAAACACATTCTGTATGCAACACATTCCGCATGCAACACATTCTGTATGAAATATTAAATCAAAGTGATAATAATTAAAAGGTATAGAATATCATAGGGAGTATCCTGAAATAGGTTTTTCAGGAGTAGGCTTTAAACCATTAAAAACAATCCCCCTGTAGCATACGTTTTTTATAATATACTACAGGGGATGGAATATTGAATCCAATTATAATTAAATTACATATGACATTTCAATTATTCTCTTATAATATGTAATAATATATAATTTATACCATCTAATAAGATAGTACTTATTATTTATTCATATAAGCAATGGTAGCAGAGTTGGCTTCTGCCGGCAATTTTCCGCCATTATAATTTGATAAGCCTTTTTCTGGATTAATTTTTCCGTCGTAGCTTACCAGACGGTAAGATCCGGCAGGAACATTTACTTCAACTTTCTCTGAATTAGAGTTAAGTATTACTGTAATATCCTTCCAAGTTTCACCTTCAGGAAGACCGTTAATTCTGAAAGCTACAACTCCCTCTTTGCCTGTAGGAATGAACTCAAGATATTGGTATACCTTTTCAGCTGTACCTAATCTGAAAGCAGGATGAGCCTTTCTCATAGCGATGAGGCCTTTTATATATTCGAAAGAATCATTATGTTCCTTTTTCAAACGCCAGTCGATTACATTTATAGAGTCAGGACTGTTATAAGAGTTCTTAACCCCCTTCTTGTTGCGCATCAGTTCATCTCCATTAAATATAAAAGGTACACCTTGAGATGTAAATACTGCTGTTTCAGTCAATTTAAGCAGACGCATACGTTGTTTGGTATCAGCTTTAGGAGCAGTAATAATAAGTCTGTCACCAATACAATGGTCATCATGACAGCTCACATAACTTATCATCTGAGTAGGTTGTGCTGCCCATGCTTTTGGATATGTTTTTATGCTATCCTTTAATTGTGGGTGAGGAAGTGCGGCTGAAATACCAAACATTATACCTGCATCATGACCTTTATCACCAATAACGAAAGCTCCTTTAGTATCATCACTCCAAGAACCTCTCAAGCTGTCTCTAAACTCATCGCTGAAAGCGGCTATTCCCGGCATTTGCCATGTGTTAGCTTTCATAGCGAGTTTTTCGGCAGGATATTTAGGAGCGCCGGCAGCCCAACCTTCTCCATATATAAATATAGTTGGGTCAATCTTATCGAGCTCGGCACGTATGGTTTTCATTGTTTCTATATCATGAATACCCATAAGGTCGAAACGGAAGCCATCTACATGATATTCGTTTACCCAATGTTTAACAGACTCGACAATATATTTTCTCACCATCTCACGGTTGCTTGCAGTTTCATTTCCACATCCTGAGCCATTGGCAAAACTTCCATCTTCATTAAATCTGTAAAAATAACCAGGAACAGTCAGTTCAAAATTACTGTTTTCAGTGTTGAATGTATGATTATATACAACATCCATAATAACTCTTATTCCAGCTTTATGAAGAGACTGAACCATTTCCTTAAATTCCTTAATCCTCACTTCTGGTTTATAAGGGTCTGTAGAATACGAACCGTCAGGAACATTATAATTCTGAGGATCATATCCCCAGTTGTATTGAGGAGTATTCAACTTAGTCTCATCAACCGATGCATAATCGTATGATGGAAGGATATGAACATGAGTTATACCAAGTTCCTTCAGATGATCAATACCTGTAGATTGTCCGTATGAATTTTTTGTGCCAACTTCAGTGAGAGCAATAAACTTTCCTCCGTTTTTAATACCGGAAAGACTGTCTACAGAGAAATCTCTATGATGCATCTCATAAAGAATTATATCATGAGCTATAATAAGAAAACTGACTATGTTTAATGATATTTA
Source organism: Phocaeicola sp. (assembly GCA_034094155.1). Classification (GTDB taxonomy): domain Bacteria; phylum Bacteroidota; class Bacteroidia; order Bacteroidales; family Bacteroidaceae; genus Phocaeicola. The sequence continues at coordinate 170 of JAXEBI010000039.1, read as the reverse complement.
GCATATTTATACGTTTACTATCGGTAAATTATGATTTATGCAGAGATATGTTTTTGTAGCTTCTGCGGCTTTTCAGAAACAAATCCATCCACATATTCTTTTTCTTTAGTAACAACGGCAAAAGCCTGTCTGACTAGTTTGTTAGCTACAGCAACAACGGCAACTTTTCC
>JAXEBI010000038.1:0-17737 GCA_034094155.1 Phocaeicola sp. | reverse complement strand
AACCTGTTGCTACAACTTTTGCACCACGGTCGTGTCCGTCCTGACCCATCTTGGCAATCATTACCCGTGGGCGGCGACCTTCTTTCTTCGCAAATTCTTCTGTCAGTTCGCAAGCTCTTGCGAAATCTGCATCTTTCTTACTTTCTGATGAATACACGCCTGATATTGTTCTGATTATTGCTTTATAACGTCCTACTACCACTTCGCAAGCATCTGAAATTTCTCCCAATGTAGCGCGAACTCGTGCAGCTTCAACTGCAAGTTCAAGCAAGTTGCCCTTACCGGTCTTCACACATTCTGTAATTGCTGCAAGAGCCTTGTCAACTTCAGCCTGGTTACGTCCTTCTTTCAAGCGGCGAAGATTTTCAATCTGTTCCTGACGAACTGCTGTGTTGTCCACTTCAAGGATATCAATAGGATCTTCTTTTTCAAGACGATACTTGTTTGTACCCACGATAGTCTGTTCGCCGGAGTCGATACGTGCCTGTGTGCGTGCAGCAGCTTCTTCAATACGCATCTTAGGAATACCTGTTTCGATAGCCTTAGCCATACCACCGAGACGTTCGATTTCCTGAATATGTTCCCAAGCCTTATGAGCAAGCTCGTTTGTAAGAGCCTCAACATAGTAAGAACCTCCCCATGGGTCAACATTCTTGCATATTTGAGTTTCTTCCTGGATATAAATCTGAGTGTTACGTGCAATACGAGCAGAGAAGTCTGTAGGAAGTGCGATGGCTTCGTCAAGCGCATTTGTATGCAATGATTGAGTGTGACCAAGAGCAGCAGCCATAGCCTCGATACAAGTACGGCCTACGTTGTTGAACGGATCCTGTTCTGTAAGCGACCATCCTGAAGTCTGTGAGTGAGTACGCAATGCTAATGACTTAGGATTCTTAGGATTGAACTGTTTTACAATCTTGGCCCATAGCATACGTGCAGCACGCATCTTTGCAATTTCCATGAAATGGTTCATACCGATAGCCCAGAAGAACGACAGGCGAGGAGCGAACGCATCGATATCGATACCTGCAGCCACACCGGCACGGAGATATTCAAGACCGTCGGCAAGAGTATAAGCCAACTCGATATCTGCTGTAGCACCAGCTTCCTGCATGTGGTAACCAGAGATAGAGATAGAGTTGAACTTAGGCATCTTCTGAGATGTATATTCAAAGATATCAGAGATAATCTTCATTGAGAATGCAGGTGGGTAGATATATGTGTTACGCACCATAAACTCTTTAAGGATATCGTTCTGGATTGTACCTGCCATTTCTTCAAGTTTCGCACCCTGTTCAAGTCCGGCATTGATATAGAACGCCATAACAGGAAGTACGGCACCATTCATAGTCATTGATACAGACATCTTGTTCAATGGAATACCGTCGAACAGAACCTTCATGTTTTCGAGCGAGCAGATAGAAACACCAGCCTTACCTACATCGCCCACTACACGCGGATGATCAGGGTCGTAACCACGGTGAGTTGGAAGGTCGAATGCAACAGACAAACCTTTCTGTCCGGAAGCAAGATTACGGCGGTAGAATGCATTTGATTCTTCTGCTGTAGAGAATCCTGCATACTGGCGGATAGTCCATGGACGGAAAGTATACATCATTGAATAAGGACCGCGCAAATAAGGAGGAATACCGGCTGCATAGTCAAGATGCTCCATTCCTTCGAGATCCTCTTTAGTATAAACCGGTTTCACTTGAATCTGTTCCGGTGTTCTCCAATTGGCTTCAATACCATTGGCCTTTTGCCATTCCATACCATTCTTAGGCTGGAATCCGGCATATATATCTATATTTTTAAAATTCGGTTTCATAGTTATTATTTAATTCCTAACTTTTCGTTATACTCTTTTAAAGTTTCCAACACATTGCAGCGAACATGGATAAAGTTCTCTATTCCGGCAGCCTTAAGATCGTCCATACATGCAGGAGCACCTGCTACTATATACATGGCACGTCCGTTGAGAGCCTTGAATGCAGGAATAGCATATTCAGCATACTCATCATCGCTTGAACACATTACAACAATATCTGCATTAGCTTTCATAGCGGCTTCCACACCTTCTTCTACCGTAGCGAAGCCAAGATTGTCGATAACTTCATATCCGGCACAAGCAAGGAAGTTGCATGAGAACTGTGCGCGGGCCTGACGCATAGCAAGGTTACCTATAGTGAGCATAAATGCTTTAGGACGCTTTCCTGAACGCTCTGTCTGCAGACGCAAGGCCTCAAACTCACTTGCGGCACGTGCAGTATTAAGAGTTGCAACAGGACGTTCTTCCGAACCATGGGCTCCACCGCAGCAGCATTTGCATTCCATAGGAGATTTTTCTCCAGCAAGTTCTGTAAAGTTAGGATATTGGTTTGTTCCAAGCAGAATTTCCTTACGTTTTGATACAGCCTCATGGCGTGCTTTGTTACTGTTGTTTACAGCTTCCTGAACCTTTCCTTCCATGATAGCTTTCATCATACCTCCTTCTTCTTCTACAGAAAGGAAAAGTTTCCATGCTTCACCTGCAATGGAAGTTGTAAGATTTTCGATGTAATAAGAACCCGCTGCAGGGTCAACTATACGGTTAAGGTGAGATTCCTCTTTAAGAAGAAGCTGTTGGTTGCGTGCAATACGTTCGGAGAAATCATTAGGAGTTGTGTATGTACAGTCGAAAGGAGAGACTGTGATAGAATTTACACCAGCCAACGCTGCACTCATAGCTTCAGTCTGAGTACGGAGTAAGTTAACGTGAGCATCAAACAGTGTAAGGTTGAATTTAGAAGTCTCGGCATGAGCTACCATCTTGCATGCATTATAGCAAGTATTGTCGCCTTCTTCATTATTATTATTACTGCAACTGCAAACCGGAGCATATTCTTTTACGATATTGGCCCAAAGCATGCGAGCGGCGCGGAATTTCGCAATTTCCATAAAATAATTAGAGCTGATACCGAAGTTGAATTTTATTTTCTTTGCTGCAAGGTCGGCTGGAACACCAGCTTCGGTAAGCTGACTTAAATATTCATTACCCCAGGCAAGAGCATAGCCTAATTCCTGATAAATATATGCACCTGAGTTATTCAGTTCTACAGAGTTTACGTTGATGCATCGGAAGTGAGGATATTCGGCAAAAATCTCAACAAGTTTTTTCGCATTTCCTATAAAGTTGCTCAAGTCTTTTCCTTTAAGCATCATCTTGCCCATAGGGTCATAGTTGACTGAACCCTGAATTTTGGCAGGATCATATCCTTTTTCCTTGAAATAAGCAACGAGAAGTTCTGCAAGTTCCACTGTATGTCCCTGACATGTAGAAAAGTTCAGTTCCACACATTCGCAGCAAATATCTTTAAGCAAAGTGCTGATATATTCGGCATTAAGTTCAGATGCTTTGACTGTAAATCCCAAAGAATCAATACCTTTATTTAATAAGTCGAGTGCCTTTGTATTGGCTTCAGACGGACTTGTTACTTTAATGTCCTGACGTACAAACCAGGTGTTGTCATTCTTTTTGATGCCTCTTACGAAAGGAAATTCACCTGGTAGTCCTTCTGTGGTTTTCACACCCTCAAGATCTTCTTTACGGTAGAAAGGTTTTACTTTAAATCCTTCGTTGGTTTTCCATACCAACTTCTTTTCAAAATCAGCGCCTTTAAGGTCGACTGTTATCTTATCCATCCATTCCTGTGTGCTTACAGAAGGAAAGTCGGAAAAGAGTTTTTCTTTACTATCTGCCATAGTCAATAAGGTTTATGTATATAGATTTTGTTAATATTTTTTGTACGAATAAATTGTACATGCAAGGCAAATATACAAATTTCTTCTTATTTTCATCATTTTCGGGTAGAAAATGCGTGACCAATAAACATTTATTTTGTAAATATGTCAAGTTTTGTGTGTTATTGTAAAGTCTATATGGCAAAAAATACATATTGATAGCCTTACTTTTATATGTTTAAATTTGTCTTAAAGTTTAAAATGACTACATTTGCACAGAATTATTTATGTGTTTATTTTAAAAAAGATGTGTTTATTTAAATTTTTATGAACTGGTTAAATGATTTATTAACGAATCCCGACTCGATAGCCCACATCGTTGCGCTGTATGCATTTGTGATAGCTGCAGGTGTCCTGTTGGGAAAGATTAAGTTCTTCGGCATCTCGCTTGGAGTTACATTTGTCTTGTTCGTTGGTATATTGGTAGGACATTTCGGATTTACCGGTAATGCATCCATACTTACCTTTGTTCAGGACTTTGGGCTAATACTTTTTGTTTTCTGTATAGGTCTTCAGGTAGGACCTTCTTTCTTCTCTTCATTCAAAAAAGGCGGTGTGGCCATGAATATGGTGGCCGTGGGTATTGTGGCACTCAACATAGCAGTGGCACTTATTATGTATTATGCGCTTCAAGGAAGAGTAGACATACCTATGATGGTGGGTATACTCTGTGGTGCGGTAACTAACACACCAGGTCTTGGTGCCGCTAATGAAGCACTTACACAGATAAGTTACAACGGTCCTCAGATTGCTATGGGATATGCCTGCGCCTATCCGTTAGGAGTTATGGGTATAATATTATCTATGATTCTGATACGCTTTCTGTGCCGTATCGACCTTAATAAAGAGGCCGAAGAAATACAGAAGGGAGAGGACGCCAATCCTCATCTTAAGCCGTTTATGCTTAATCTTGAAGTTCACAATGAGGCTCTTGCCGGAAAAACTGTACTTCAGGTACGCAATTTCCTTGCGCGCGATTTTGTTTGTTCGAGAATTAAGAAAAACGACGGTAACATCTATATTCCTACTGCCAATACAGTTTTGGAAATAGGAGACAAGATGTTCATTGTATGTGCCGAAGACGATTCGGAAGCCATTATTACATTTATAGGTCCTCAGGTAAAAGATATCGACTGGGAGGAAGAAGGAAAACAAAACAAACCTATGGTTTCGAGACGAATTCTTGTCACTCAGTCAAATATCAATGGTAAGACTCTTGGTGAACTTCACTTCAACAGTATGTATGGTGTAAACGTAACTCGTGTAAACCGTTCCGGTATGGACCTTTTTGCTTCACGACAGCTTACACTTCAGGTGGGCGACCGTGTAATGGTGGTTGGTCCTCAGGATGCTGTAGAGCGTGTTGCAAACCTTCTTGGTAATCAGTTGAAACGACTCGACCATCCTAATATCGTTACTATATTTGTGGGAATACTTTGTGGTATTCTTTTCGGAAGTCTCCCTATAGCCATACCCGGTATGCCTACACCTATCAAGTTAGGTCTTGCCGGAGGTCCGCTTATCATTTCAATACTTATCGGACGTTTCGGTCATAAGGTTAAGCTTGTAACATACACCACCATGAGTGCCAATCTTATGCTTCGTGAGGTGGGACTTGTACTTTTCCTTGCGAGTGTAGGTATCAAGGCAGGCGGAAGTTTTGTCCAGACAGTGGTTGAGGGCGACGGTCTTCTGTATGTTGGAATAGGTTTCCTAATTACATTCATCCCGCTTATTATTATGGGTATTGTAGCAAGGTGGAGACATAAAATCAACTATTATACACTCATGGGACTTATAGCCGGAAGTAACACTGACCCACCTGCATTGGCATATGCCAACCAGACTGCCGGAAATGATGCTCCTGCTGTAGGATATTCTACTGTTTATCCCCTCTCCATGTTCCTGCGTATACTTACGGCGCAACTTTTAGTATTGTTGTTCGCATAGAAAACTTTATAATTATATTTGAAGGGCATTTCTTTAGGGATTTGCCCTTTTATTATGCCATTTTGCTCTTTTTTCTTACCTTTGCACAGGATAATTTTTTCTTTGTGCCAGAGGTAAATCTTACCTGTGCATCAAATAAATAAGAACAGTAATAAAATATAAATCATTAATTAAATAATATTGCTAATCTAATATGATATCAGTAGATGGACTAACCGTAGAATTTGGCGGTACCACCTTGTTTAGTGACATTAGTTTCCAGATAAACGAAAAAGACAGAATAGCCCTCATGGGAAAGAACGGAGCAGGAAAATCCACACTCCTGAAAATTCTTGCCGGAGTACGACAGCCTACACGTGGTAAGGTTACCGCACCAAAAGATTGTGTAGTAGCTTACCTGCCACAGCATCTCATGACAGAAGACGGACGTACTGTTTTCGAGGAGGCCTCACAGGCGTTTGCTCATCTTCAGGAAATGGAAAAAGAAATTGAAGCCATAAACAATGAGCTGGCTACACGTACCGACTATGAGAGTGACTCCTATATGGCACTTATAGAAAAAGTTTCCTCGATGAGTGAAAAATTCTATGCCATCGATATGACACACTTCGAAGAGGATGTTGAAAAGGCACTTCTTGGATTGGGATTCATGAGAGAAGACTTTAACCGTCCTACAAGCGACTTCAGTGGAGGATGGCGTATGCGTATAGAACTTGCAAAGCTTTTGCTTCAGAATCCTGATGTGTTGCTTCTCGACGAGCCTACAAATCATCTCGATATAGAATCTATTCAATGGTTGGAAGAGTTTCTTATAAACAGTGCCAAGGCTGTGATAGTGATAAGTCACGACCGTAAGTTTGTTGATAACATCACTACACGTACCATAGAAGTTACTATGGGAAGAATATACGACTATAAGGTAAATTATTCACAATACCTTATCCTGAGAAAAGAGCGCCGCGAACAGCAGATGAAGCAGTATGAAGAGCAGCAGAAGATGATTCAGGAAACAAAAGATTTCATTGAAAGATTCAAGGGTACATACAGTAAGACACTGCAGGTACAGAGCCGCGTGAAGATGCTTGAGAAGCTGGAACTTATAGAAGTAGATGAGGAAGATACTTCAGCACTCAGGCTTAAATTCCCGCCATCGCCTCGTAGCGGAAGTTATCCTGTTATAATGGATGGGGTGGGGAAGACATACGGTGACCATGTGGTATTCAAGAATGCCAATTTAACTATAGAAAGAGGCGATAAGGTAGCGTTTGTGGGAAAGAACGGTGAAGGTAAGTCTACATTGGTGAAATGTATCATGAACGAGATAGACCATGAAGGTACTCTTACTCTTGGTCATAATGTCCAGATAGGATATTTTGCGCAGAATCAGGCATCTTTGCTTGACGAAAACCTGACTGTCTTCCAGACCATAGACGACGTGGCCAAAGGAGAAATCCGAAACAAAATACGTGACTTGCTTGGAGCTTTCATGTTTGGCGGACCGGAGGAATCTATGAAGAAAGTGAAAGTGCTGTCGGGAGGTGAGAGAACACGTTTGGCTATGATAAAGCTTTTACTTGAACCTGTGAATCTGCTTATCCTTGACGAGCCGACAAACCATCTTGATATGAAAACAAAGGATATTCTTAAACAGGCACTTATGGATTTCGACGGTACTTTGATAGTGGTATCACACGACCGTGACTTCCTTGACGGACTTGTTACAAAGGTTTATGAGTTCGGAAACAAAAGAGTGAAGGAGCATCTTTGTGGTATTTATGAATTCCTTGAAACAAAGAAGATGGAGAACCTTCAGGAACTTGAAAGAAACAACAGAAAATAGTCAGCGGTAATGTACAGCAACTGAAAACAGAAATATGAAATAAAATCGTGCTGTTATATTATTATATAAATATTTTAAATCCTCCGTTTTAAGCTCTTAGTCAAAGATAGCCTAAAAACGGAGGATTTTCTTTTTGTTTTCTGTGTCGTACCACTATAATGGGAAGGGCGTACCACTTTAGTGAGAAGGGTGTACTACTATAGTGGGAAGGGCGTATCACTACAGTGGTACGACACGGATATAAATAAGTTCTGGAGAAAATTCCATCATATGTTTGAATTATACTTCTTAGAGGTATAAATCAGTTAATTATTGAGCTGAACATGTTTTAATAATTATATACACTTCAGTTCCTTATACAGACGTTGTACAGGAAGCCCCATTACGTTGAAATATGAGCCTTCCAGGCCATTTACCCCTATATAACCTATCCATTCCTGGATTCCGTAAGAACCGGCCTTGTCGAATGGCTTGAACTGGTCTATATAGAATTCTATTTCTTCGTCACTAAGCGTATCAAATGTAACATTGGTGGTACATGCAAAGCTCTTCTGAAATGATTTTGTCGTGATGGTTACTCCGGTTATTACCTGATGTGAACGGCCTGACAGTTTCCTTAACATCATAATTGCATCGTCTTTGTCTTTAGGCTTTCCCAATACTTCATCGTCTACATAAACTATTGTATCAGCAGTAATGACCAGGTCATTCTCGCCCATTACATTAATATATGCATCAGCCTTGGCCTTCGATATGAAAACAGGAATTTCTTCACCGCGAAGTGAGTCGGGATAACTTTCATCTATCCCTTTTATAAGTTTTACTTCGTAGTTTATTCCAAGTCCCCCAAGGAGTTCGCGTCGTCTTGGGGAGTTTGATGCCAATATTATATTGTATTTCTTTAAATTATCCAGCATAACGTATAGATCGTTTTCTAAACTTAATTGTTCTTTTTCTCTCTTATATTGTATTAATCCTTTATGTAGGTTCTATGAATTTTCTGTATAATTTATCAGGTATTCATATAATAATTGTTTACACTGTCTTACCACCCGAATGCCTCTTCATGCGACATCCATTTTCCCTGTGCCCTGAGAACCTGTTCTATTACATCGCGCCCACATCCTTTTCCACCTTCTTTGTGAGATATATACTTGCATATATTTTTTATTTCGGGAGCAGCATCTGCGGGGCAGCATGGGAGTCCTACCATGGTAAGAACTTCATAATCAGGAATATCATCTCCCATATAAAGTACCTCTTCAGGTCTCAGATTATATTTATTCATCAACTCATTATATTCTCTTGTCTTTACTGCTGCTCCAAGATATATATCTTTTACACCAAGTCCCTGATACCTCTTTCTTATGGCCTCGGTTTTTCCGCCGGTAATTATTGCTATATGTAGACCACATTTCACAGCAAACTGTATTGCATATCCGTCTTTAATGTTTAAAGTTCTCATAGGCTCACCTGATGAATCCATGGGAATGGTCTCGCTACTCAGCACTCCGTCTACATCGAAAAAAATGGCTTTAATCTTTTTTAAATCGTAGTTAATCATAAATTATATTTATAATCGTATTTATACTGTTTTACAGCAATCCGGACTGTCTGTATTTTTTGCATTGATACTTGCATTATAGTTGTTAATAATGCTGTTGCTAATAAGTCTGTATATCTCAGCTATAGAAGGTTGGTCTTTGAGCATTTCAAGATGTCCTTCCATTATGTTAGTATCATTTCTACGTGCAGGCCCTGTCTGTGCATCTTCGGGAGACAGATAATGTACTTTTATGGCAGTTTCATCTATAAGTGGTAGCATAGCTCCGAAAGGCAGACCATTTGAAGTAAGAATACTGTTGCATATAGAGTACATGTAGTTAGTGAAATTGCAGGCAAATACAGCAGATATATGAAGATATTTTCTTTGCTCTGATGTAGCTTCGTATACATGAGGACTGAGGCATGACGCTATTTCATGAAGCAGTTTACTATCTTCCTTGCTGTTTGCTTCGATGAAGAAATATACACTGTTAAAGTCTATTTCCCTTTCCTTGCTGAATGTCTGCATAGGATATAATACACCATATCTCCCTGTTAGATTCTTCCATATATTAATGGATACACTTCCGGCAGTATGTACGAATAGGGCATCAGGGTTACGTCTTACCAGTAGAGGCAATACTTCCGACAGTACAGAGTCTTTTAATGATACTATATATAAGTCGGCATCAGATGACACCTCATTGATATTTGTAGTATAGCTACATCCTGTTTTTTCTGCAAGAGTACTGGCCGAATTTTCTGTACGGCTGTATATCTGCAAAATATTGTGTCCTGATTCCCTTAGTGCTTTACTTAAATGGGTAGCTACATTTCCGGCACCAATTATAACTATTTTGTACACTATTATTTTCCTCCGAATTTATTTATATGAATTTTCTCCCATTGAAGATGAGACTCGTCGAAAGGTTTTCTTTCCATACCTTTATGTCCTATGGCTATTATTGACAGTGCCTGTAGTTGCAATGGTATATCAAGGATTTCATGTACGTATTCATTAGAGGAAATACCGTCGGATGTAAATCTTTCTCTCAACTGTATCCAACAGCTTCCCAAACCGAGGTCTTCTGCCTGAAGTTGTATCATTATAGATGCTATAGATGCATCTTCTATCCATACATCACTTACCAAAGGGTCGGCCAGAACTACTATGGCAAGTGCTGCATCTTTTATAAAAGCCGAACCAGATTCTTTGCATATAGAAAGTTTTGCAAGAGTTTCCTTGTCGTCTACAGCAATAAACTGCCAGCAATTGGTACGTTTTGATGTAGGCGACATAAGTGCGGCTTTTAATAGTGATACTACTTCTTCTTGTGTAAGTTCCTCTTCGGTGAACTTGCGCATGCTGCGTCTTTTGGTTATTAAGTCGCTGAAATTTTCCATATAGTGAATTTGTTATATATAGTTTATATCAAAGTATAATGTCGTGCTAAAATGAAATAACAAGACATACTGTTATTACAATCTCGACAAATATAGTCTTTTTAGTTTTAAAGACTCAATCTTTTTATATAAATTTGCAATATAGCATTTATGATGTATGGCTATACGTTTGGTTACATACGAAAGATCCGAATCTATTCCTGACTTACCGGGAAATAATGTATTTCACTCGGTAGAACTGTTCCGCATTCTTGAACAGACACCTCAACATAGTCCGGTTATGTTAGTAGCTTACGATGGTGATAAACCTATAGGAAAGTTACTTTGTATAATAAGACAACTGTCGTGGCTCACCGGAATGCGGAGGAAATGTACTGCTTATGGTATAGGCGAATATTTCCTGTCGTCGGATAAAGCTGAAAGCAATCCTGGTTCCGGAAAAACTATTAGCTGTAAGCCGGAAGATATTTTCGGAGAGTTTCTTAATTATTTTACCAACCGTTATATGGAAAATCTATTTCTGATAGAATTCAGAAACATAGAAGAGTCTTTGTTCGGATATAAATATTTCAGACGTAATGAGTATTTTCCAATAAAATGGTTGAGAGTTGTCAATTCTATTCACCACGATACTATTGATAAATGGATGAGTACATCCCGCAAGAAACAGATTCAGGCAGGGCTGAAGAACGGAGCACGTCCTGGAATAGCTGTGAAAGATAGCGAAGTAAGGGCTTTTGTTTCGATGCTTAAAAACTACTATACATCAAAAGTATACAGATATTTTCCGGACTTTAAATTCTTCCTTCTGTTGCAGAAAGAACGTATAAGAAATAAGGAAATAGGCAAGATATTTACTGTTTCTTATAAAAATAAGATAATAGGTGGTTCTGTGTGTATTTTTTCTGGAGATACGGCTTATATGATGTTTTCCGGTGGAATGAGAAAGAGTTATCCTGTGCTTTATCCTGGAGTGATTGCAGTGTGGACAGCAATGGAATATTCTCGTAAACATGGTTACAGACACTTTGAATTTATTGATGCCGGACTGCCTTTCAAGAAATATGGATACCGTGATTTTATACTCCGTTTTGGTGGAAAACAACTCAGTACCCGAAGATGGTATAGGGTCCGTTGGAAATGGCTGAATAAATTATTGATAAGATTTTATGTGTAAATCATGATTTTTGCTATCTCTACCTTTCAAAAAGTGCTATTCTTGTTTGAAAAAGGTTAATAGGTGAAATATTTTTATGAAAAGTTTCGTTTTTCAGCGCAATTTTATTTTCTTTGTCTTCCGATAAAACCGACTGACAGATTTAACCGGTATTAAATGTCTATTTTGTAAGTTAATTTTGTAAGAAGGTTTTGTACTGCAGATTCGGAAATTATATCCGGATTTTTTTAATAGCATTAAAATCGAATATTTTGAAACTTTAATTTTTAATATAAATAAAAATACACTATTATGAAGATTTCTCACATTGAACATTTGGGTATTGCTGTAAAAAGCATTGAAGAAGCTTTACCATATTACGAAAACGTACTTGGTTTGACTTGTTACAATATAGAAACAGTAGAAGACCAGAAAGTAAGAACTGCATTCCTGAAATGTGGTGAAACAAAAATAGAACTTCTTGAACCTACTGGTCCAGAAAGCACAATAGCAAAATTCATTGAAAACAGGGGTATGGGTGTACATCATGTAGCTTTTGCAGTGGAAGATGGTGTGGCAAATGCACTTGCTGATGCAGAAGGTAAAGGTATACGCCTTATTGACAAAGCTCCACGTAAAGGTGCAGAAAACCTTAATATTGCTTTCTTGCATCCAAAGTCAACTATGGGTGTTCTTACTGAACTTTGCGAAAAATAACCGGATTATATTAAGATCATATATGAGAGGGGTGTATTATAATCATATTCTCATCAGATAAAATGGTGGAGAGTCTATCTGTGTCGTAAATTATTATGATACAGACAGATTCTTCACCTGTTTTTTTTTATTTGTGAAAATATATTTACTATATTCCTGCCGTTTACACTTGTTTATGGTAGTTTTATTATGATTTTATTGGCATCCTTATCATAATTTTTTAAACTTTAAAATACTAAATATCATGAGTAATCAACTTGAAAAAGTAAAAGAGCTTATTGAACTTCGTGCCCAGGCTCGTTTGGGTGGTGGTGAGAAAGCTATTGAGAAACAACACGCAAAAGGTAAATATACAGCACGTGAGCGCATTGCAATGTTGCTGGATGAAGGAAGCTTCGAAGAAATGGACATGTTTGTAAAGCATCGCTGTACAAACTTCGGTATGGATAAGAAACATTATTTGGGCGATGGCGTTGTTACCGGCTATGGTACTATTGAAGGCCGTCTGGTATATGTATTTGCTCAGGACTTTACTGTTTCTGCAGGATCTTTGTCCGAAACAATGTCTTTGAAAATATGCAAGATTATGGATATGGCTATGAAGATGGGTGCTCCTTGTATCGGTATCAACGACTCTGGTGGTGCACGTATTCAAGAAGGTATCAATGCTCTTGCCGGTTATGCCGAAATATTCCAGCGTAATATCATGGCTTCGGGTGTAATTCCACAGATTTCAGGTATATTTGGTCCTTGTGCAGGTGGCGCGGTATATTCTCCGGCTCTTACTGACTTTACTCTTATGATGGAAGGTTCTTCTTATATGTTCCTTACTGGTCCTAAGGTTGTAAAGACTGTAACAGGAGAGGATGTTTCTCAGGAAGACCTTGGTGGGGCAAGTGTTCATTCTACTCGTTCGGGTGTTACTCATTTTACAGCTTCTACAGAAGAGGAAGGCTTGGCCATGATTCGTAAACTGTTGAGCTATATTCCTCAGAACAATCTTGAAGAACCTCCATATGTAGATTGTACTGACCCTATCGACCGTCTTGAAGATTCTCTTAATGAAATTATTCCTGACAGTGCAAATAAGGCATACGATATGTATGAAGTTATAGGTGCAATTGTGGATAATGGAGAATTCCTTGAAGTTCAGCGTGATTTTGCAAAGAATATCATAATAGGTTTTGCACGATTCAACGGACAGTCTGTGGGTATCGTGGCAAATCAGCCTAAATTCCTTGCCGGAGTACTCGACTGTAATGCTTCACGCAAAGCAGCCCGTTTTGTACGTTTCTGTGATGCCTTCAATATTCCTATCGTTTCACTCGTTGACGTTCCTGGTTTCTTGCCTGGTACTGGCCAGGAGTATAATGCGGTAATTCTGCATGGTGCTAAATTGCTTTATGCATATGGCGAGGCAACAGTGCCTAAAGTAACCGTAACATTGCGCAAATCGTATGGTGGATCTCATATTGTGATGAGTTGTAAACAGTTGCGCGGTGATATGAATTACGCATGGCCTACTGCCGAGATTGCTGTTATGGGTGGCGCAGGTGCTGTAGAAGTTCTATATGCCAAGGAAGCTAAAGATGCTGAAGATCCTAAAGCATTTATGGCTGAAAAAGAAACTGAATATACTAAATTGTTTGCTAATCCGTATAATGCCGCTAAATATGGATATATTGACGATGTAATCGAACCTCGTAATACTCGTTTCCGTATTATTCGTGCATTGCAGCAGTTGCAGACTAAGAAGTTGACCAATCCTTCTAAGAAACATGGTAATATTCCTTTGTAATAAATTTAAAATTCGATAATATGACAAGAAAACTAAATATCGGAATATTCCTTTCTTTGATGCTGCTTGTTAGTTTTTCTTCTTGCAAGGAACAGAAACCTAACAATAAGTTGGTCATCAATGAAGTGCTTGTTGACAATCAGAGCAACTTTCAGGATGATTACGGTGTACACAGCGGATGGATTGAAATATTCAACAAGTCGTATGGTAGTGCCGATTTGGCAGGATGTTTGCTGAAGGTAAGCAACCAACCAAATGATACTGTTACATATATTATACCTAAAGGCGACGTTCTTACTGTGCTGAAACCTCGTCAGCATACATTATTCTGGGCCGACGGTGCACCACGAAGAGGTACTTTCCATACAAATTTTGTATTAAGTACTGAGAATGACGTTTGGGTAGGTTTGTTTGATTCCGGCAAAAAGCTTCTTGATGAAGTTGTAGTTCCTGCCGGAAGTCTTAATGCCAACCAATCTTACGCTAGAATCAGTGATGCTTCGGGTGAGTGGGAGATAAAGGACGATAGTGCTGATAAGTACGTTACTCCAAGCACCAACAATAAGACTATAGAAAGCAATCCTAAGATGGATAAGTTTGAACTTCATGATCCTGTTGGTATAGGTATGGCTATATCAGCTATGGCTGTTGTATTCTCCGGTTTGATATTATTGTATTTGTGCTTCAGTTTTGTTGGTAAGACTGCGATACGTCTGCGCAAGAAGAATGCCATGAAGGCTCAAAATGTAACAGACCATAAGGAAGCTAAAGAGATGAAGCTTGGAGAAGCTCCGGGTGAAGTTATTGCTGCTATTTCGATGGCTTTGCATGAAGCTCAGGGAGCCGATCATGATGTAGAGGAAACTATCCTTACTATCAGTCGTGTCAAGAGAAGCTACTCTCCATGGAGTTCTAAGATTTATACACTTCGCGAAACACCTAAAAAGAAATAACCGAACATACTAATTTTGAAATTTATGAAAGAATATAAATATAAAATCAACGGTAACTTATATAAGGTAACTGTTGGAGATATCGAAGATAACAATGTGCGTGTGGAAGTTAACGGAACTTCTTACACTGTAGAACTTGAAAAGTCTGTGAAACCTAAGATAAAACCTGTAGTGCGTACAGCCTCTACTACTCCGGCTGCTCCTCCTCCAGCTGTTTCACGTCCTGTAGTTGCCGGCAGCAAGTCTGGTATTAAATCTCCTCTTCCTGGTGTGATACTTGATATTAAGGTTAAAGAAGGTGATGCGGTTAAGCGTGGCCAGACTTTGCTGATATTGGAAGCCATGAAGATGGAAAACGATATCAAAGCCGACCGTGACGGAAAAGTTACTTCCATCAAAGTCAGCAAGGGAGAATCTATTCTTGAAGGTACAGACCTTATAATCATCGAATAATATGGGAGAATTTTTTAGTTTTTTACAGAATAATCTGGCCGATTTCTGGACATATACCGGTTTTTTCAATGCTACACCTCAGCATTTGATAATGATTATTGTTGGTATATTCTTCATTTATCTGGCCGTAGCAAAGGAATTTGAACCTATGCTACTTATTCCGATAGGTTTCGGTATTCTTATCGGTAATATTCCTTTTAATATGGAAGCTGGTCTTAAAGTTGGTATTTACGAAGAGGGATCAGTGCTGAATATATTGTATCAGGGTGTGACATCTGGATGGTATCCGCCTCTTATATTCTTGGGAATAGGTGCTATGACAGACTTCTCTGCCCTTATTTCCAATCCTAAGCTTATGCTTGTGGGTGCCGCCGCTCAGTTTGGTATATTTGGTGCATATATGCTGGCTCTGGAATTCGGATTCGATCCTATGCAGGCTGCCGCTATCGGCATAATCGGTGGTGCCGATGGTCCTACAGCTATCTTCCTTTCTTCAAAATTAGCGCCAAATCTTATGGGTGCCATAGCCGTTTCAGCTTATTCGTATATGGCTCTTGTACCTGTAATCCAGCCGCCTATTATGCGACTTCTTACAACTAAGAAAGAGCGTCTTATCAGAATGAAAGCTCCTCGTGCCGTATCTCATACAGAAAAGGTTATGTTCCCTATAGTAGGACTTTTGCTTACTTGCTTCCTGGTTCCTTCAGGTTTGCCATTGCTGGGTATGTTATTCTTCGGTAATCTGTTGAAAGAAAGTGGTGTTACACGCCGTCTTGCTGAAACAGCACGTGGTCCGCTGATT
The DNA here is from genome assembly GCA_034094155.1 of Phocaeicola sp. Classification (GTDB taxonomy): domain Bacteria; phylum Bacteroidota; class Bacteroidia; order Bacteroidales; family Bacteroidaceae; genus Phocaeicola. Next base: position 1,339 of record JAXEBI010000038.1, on the reverse strand, counting down.
GATACTATTACAATATTGCTTGGCCTTACTGTGGGTGCTTCAACTCAAGCTTCTGAGTTCCTTACCCGTGATTCTATTTTTATTTTCTTCCTTGGTGCCATTTCATTTATTATAGCTACAGCTTCAGGTGTTATATTTGTGAAGCTATTTAATTTGGTATTAAAGAAAGAAAATAAGATTAATCCACTTATCGGTAATGCCGGTGTATCTGCAGTGCCTGATTCAGCACGTATATCTCAGGTTGTAGGATTGGAATACGATCCGTCAAACTATTTGCTGATGCATGCTATGGGTCCTAACGTGGCAGGTGTAATAGGTTCGGCTGTTGCTGCCGGTATTTTGCTTGGATTCTTGATTTAATTACAGAATTTTAATTTTTGCATATTAACTTATAATATAATTGTTATGAGTTTCTTTTATTTTTGTGATAAATTTTTATTTAATTATTTATTCACTTGAATTTAAAGGAATATATTGCAGATGTTAGTATATGAGCGGATAATTATGTCGTTATGATAGAATTATCCGCTCATTTGTGTTGTATTGAAAGTGCTTTTTGTTTATCTATTTGCATTTGTTTTCTGATTTACAGTGCTTTAGATATGTTGATATATAATGTTGATGGTTGATATATATCAAGAATTTGGTTATTTATGCATGTTTTGCTAATAAATATTTGTTCAATTATCTGATTACAATTTATCTTTGCTGCGCAAAATCAAACTAAATAACTAAATTATGTCAGTAAATAGGACTGTAAAGTATCGTGTACCTCAACAAGGCCTTTATTTGTATGCACGTACCAATAATGGCAAAACTGAGTTGATTGTCTTGAACAGTACAGATAATGAACAGGTACTTAAAAGTGAGCACTATCAGCTATTGGTAAATGATAGTGTGGAAGGTAAAGAGATTGCAAGTGGGAAAAATTTAAATTTAAGAGAGAATCTGATTATTCCTGCGCGTAAGTCTATGATTATTGAGTGCTGATAATACTTGTAATCGTATTATTTGCACGTTTGAAGTTTGATTAGACTTACATATATCAATCTATCCAAAAATAAACGATGAACAAACAGTGAGTATTCTCAAGGGTTTGTTCATCGTTTTTTATTATGACCTGATGATGTTTTCTTTTTCCATTTTCCTTTTTATTTTCTCTTCCTTTCTTTCTTTCTTCTTTTTCTTTGTTTTTATATAATAATTCCAATCAGCAGTTGAACTGCTGTATTTTTATAAGTTTAACCGAGGTCATTTAGACCTCAAAAAAGTTGTAAATAGTTGAAAATTAAGGGATAAAATACTTGCAAAAGTCCTTGAAAATCAGTAACTTAAAGCA
>JAXEBI010000037.1:0-4524 GCA_034094155.1 Phocaeicola sp. | reverse complement strand
TAACTGTATTACTTGTGTTGTCAATGATAGCCGGGAGCCGTAAACATCTTGCGGGAATGGGTGGATGTCTTGTATCGCTTATGGTATTTGCGTGCTTTTCCTATCCGCTGCATATCCCGGCTATTGTTTCTGTATGGCTATTGGCGGTAATTGTACTCAGTGGCGAGGGTCTGGTTATGATAAAGCGTAAAAGGTATGCTGTAGCAGTCCTGCTGCCGGTTGTTGTGGCCGGATTAACAGTTTCGGTGAATATGTATGGTATGTACTCCGCACGCACCCGGGCTGTCCGCAAGTGGATGCCGGTAAGGGTCCTTTATCATTCCGGAGCATTTAAGGCGGCTGCCGAAGAATATGGAAAGCTTTATGATAAAATGTTCTGGAATAAAGATTTCTGTTTTGAGTACGGAAGGGCATTATACAAAGCCGGAAGTTGCGGCGAGGCAGAAGAGGTTCTGCTGGAAGCCATGACTGTGAGCGGAGATCCGATGATATTGAATATTTTAGGACGCAATGCACAGGAAAGCGGAGAGTATGGAAAAGCAGAGATGTATCTGCTGCGTTCAACCCGCAGATTGCCGGAGCGTGTATATCCCCACTATCTGCTGGTAAAGCTTTATGCGGAATCTGAGTATTTTGACAGGGTAAAGCTAATCAGAGAGGCAGAGTATGTACTTAATGTTGAGCCCAAGGTAAATTCTACCGCTATAAGGGAAATGCGACAGGAGGTGAAAAATATATTGGAAGATAAAGAATTATTGGAGAATAAATAAAAGAATAATATAAAATCGGGTAAGATATGGAAAAGAGTGGAAACATGAATTATGTGTCTGCAAACAATGAACATCATGTTCCACTCCATGTTAAACCCATCTAATCTAAGAATTGAAAATCGACGAAGTCAAAGGAGGTGTTACCGATGCAAAGTTAATTATAAAATCAGAATTGAGAGAATAGAGGTTTATTTCCTCTAATGTATTAATAAAAACAATTATAATAAAAGATTTTTATGAAAAAGTCAGTTTTTAAATTTTTATTTGCAGCTGTATTTACAATGACAGCTGGTCATATTGTTTATTCTTCACAGCAGAATACTGAAATGTCGGATTTGGCTTTGGCTAATATTGAGGCATTGGCAGGAGAGGTAATACAAGGAGCTGTATGTTTTTATAAAGGTAATGAACTTTATGAAAAACGTATTCCATGTAAGGCTGATTATCCTAATATTTGCCCATGCGGTGAACCTGAATATGGTTTTTACTCTAGTAATCGTGCCCAGTGTGCGAAATAATATTTAATATGGTTATGATTTATTTGAGGGATTCATGTTTTATCAGTGTATAGATGTTAGGATATGATCCCTCAATAGCGATTGATTATTAATGATTATGAATTTGAGAAACTTATTTATACTGATATCATTTTTTACCGTTTTAGTCTCCTGTAGAAATAATCAGGCAGACAAAGAGATTTTCAATGGTGAAATACACTATATAAACGATAAGCAGGTGGCTGACATAGACATGGCAGCCAAGCATGTATATCTGGATGGAGATTATACCGGTATGATTGCCGTTTATGATTCATTGCTGATGTGTTGGGAACCGCGGTATCAAGGTTTCTTTCTGAATCTCTTCAATGTCGATACAGGTAAGAACATCGGGTATTTCTGTCCCAAAGGCAAAGGACCGAATGAGTTTTCCAATATTAATCCTGTTTATCAGCTGTTTAGAAAAGACGGTGACATAATGACTGTATTTTGTGCAGATTCCAAATATCTGGTTTTTTGGAATGTTACAGAATCGCTGCGGATGAATGAAACCGTTTATGATACTATTATACAGAATAAAAGGGAAGCAGGCCTGTTCTTCTTTTATATGCCTGACAATTCCCTATTGAATCTTAGGGCTGCAGAATTTACTAGTATAGGTGAGTCAACAACACCGTATTATGAACGCTATTCTCTGGAAAAAGACGAAAAGGTAATAAATATTCCTATTTATAAGTCTGAATATGTACGCCGCAATTCTGTGGTTGAACCTGTAGGGCGTTTCTTCAATACATGGGATGCCATAAAACCTGACGGGACAAAAGTGGTGCAGGCTATGAGTTTTCTACCTCAGTTGAATATTATAGATACACGGATTGGAAAGGTGGATGGCTATAGGATAAAAGGTGGTCCGGATTATTCTCTTCTGGAGACGAACATGAAAGCATTGACAAGATTTTATACTTCCGTACAGGCCGACGATAAATATATTTATGCTACATATTGGGGGAAAAAGTCTTGGGGAGGTGGTTCTGAAACATCAATGCCTGAATTTGACCAGATTCATGTATTCGACTGGAACGGGAATTTACTGTATAGAATAAAGACAGACCAGTCTTTCTTTATAACTTGGTTGGATACCAAACGGAACCTCCTTTATACACGCGACTGGAACACTGATGAGATTTATTATCTGGATCTGAAAGAGTTGGATTTATAATTTTCAGTTGTATAAGAAATTCATCTACTGAAAAATATCAGACAGACTGTAATAATGTATAAAACGTTCTTAGCCTATAGTATCCCTAGTATAAATGTAGCGACTGAAATAAAATCTGTTGGTTTCTTTGTATATTGGATGCCAAAGACGGTGAAATAATTTACTCCTCCGTAGAGATAAAAATTATAAGACAATAAAAGTAAAATTCGAATTTAAAATGCAAGGTGTTTTTAGCTAAATATAAAATGCTATGAGTAATTTTATAAAGTGTTTTGGTTTATTGTTGTTTTCATCAATCGTCATAGGCTGTAAACAAAACAGTCAAAATATGGTAGAAAAGATTCCCCTGAAATGTAACATAATTGATGATGATTATTTATTGGGGAATCCATCACTTATAGCAGTGTCTGATTCAAATATGGTGATTGTTGATATGTCGCAAGATACTATGATTCATGTATTTAAGTTACCTGATTGTAACTATATAGGTAAATGTGGAATAATGGGACAAGGGCCAAACGAATTTACAATGGTATCATCATTATTTGAATATAAAGACAACGAATTTGGAATTTATGATCCCAACAAGAAAGAAATAAACTTACTGAACATTAGCTGTAGTAATTTGAAGTTATCGCCACATATCAGTCTGGATAACACATATCTTCATTATGATGTCCAGCCTGTTTCAGGCAATGAGCATCCGGTTTGTGTTAAGTGTACATTGTAGTATTAATAAAATATGATTACCTATATGAGTATCCATTTAAAAATCCTTATAATTATTATCTCATTATCAGGAATGGCTTGTACTAATGCCGACAAGTCCGTAAATAACGGTTCAAATAAATATATCCATATACCTGTTTGTAATGTGAATAACAATTATGCTGACAGTCTTATAGTGGTATGTGAGGCCATTCCTTTAGAGACGAATGAAAATTGTCTTATCAGTAACATTCATAAGTTGCACGTAACAGACAATTACTTATATGTTTGGGACAGGAAATTGGAAAAGATTTACATATTTGACCATCAAGGACACTTTGTGAATTCTATACATAATCAGGGAAACGGTCCGGACAAGTATATAAGTATAAACGGTTTTGAAATGGATACTCGCTCTAACAAGATAGTCCTTTCCGATTCATTCTCGAGGCGTATTTTCATTTACGATGAGACTGGAGAGTTTCAAAAAACTGTTCCGTTGTCTTTTGTTCCATTCAATATAGTGCCGGTCGGTAATGGAATGTATTATAATTTATATGGAGGTTCTAATATGTACTATGAAGATAAGAATCTTGAATATAACTGCATCCACGTAATAGACAGTACCGGAAAAGTTATGCATACGCTATTACCTGACCAGACAACAGAAAGGATAGATTTGAGAAGTAATTTTACCACAAATATTGATACGGACAGTAGCTTATTGTATAATCCAATATTGAGCGATACAATTTATAAGGTATGTACAGATTCTGTATCCCCATATTATGTGTTTTCAAATCATTCAAATTATAAAATCCCTTCATTGGAAGAACGCAAAAAGATAGGCTATGTATATGGAGTACGCAATGATTATGAACAATATGAGAAATCGGGTTATTTGCTTTCGTGGGGAGGATTCCTTAATACGGATAATTACATGTTCTTCCTTTTTGGCTGGAATAAGACATTATATCTTATATATTCTAAAGAAAACCTTAACAGCATAATGATTTCACGCGATGAAATAGAAGTAAATAGCGATTCGCCGACTGGTATTCTTCTAAAGCAATCGCCATATACAGCTTATAAAGACTGGTTTTATACCTCAGTCATGGCATTTGATATAGATGATTGTATGCAATTCATACACAATATCGATAATGAAAGACTCAAAAATGTCAGTGCGGAAGATAATCCGGTGTTAATTAGATATAAGATAAAATTCTGAACCTTTAATAATTTGAATCAGTAGTTGAAAATAAGGTATAAAAATGCGATGGCAACCTTTCCCATCGTATGAATTAGCAGTCCGCAAGTAGAGCGGCAC
>JAXEBI010000036.1:0-6238 GCA_034094155.1 Phocaeicola sp. | reverse complement strand
ATATTTTTCATCCCTTTTCTTACTTCTTAACGATTCATTTTGACAGTATTTCAATGATCTCTTTAATATAATTTTGAATCGGCTAACACTGATTCTATTGTTTAATTTTAATTTATCGGTAAGAATTTACCGAAGTATTGTAATTAAACAATTGTATTGTAATGTGTTCAACAACATTTAACAACAAATGAAGTGAATTTGATGATTCATTCTATATTAAAAAGAATATTTATTAGAATTATTTCGTACTTGCGGAGCGCATAGCACTTCGATTTTCAAACTAAGCCTAAATTATTACCAAAATAGATACACCGATTTTTGGGTGTAAAAAAAGGTGTAAATCTCGCAAATGCTTGATTTACACCCTTCATTGCGGAGAGGGAGGGATTCGAACCCCCGGTACCTCGCAGTACAACGGTTTTCAAGACCGCCGCAATCGACCACTCTGCCACCTCTCCAAAACTTCGTTCTGAAGTGCTTTCCTTTTTGAAAGCGATGCAAAGGTACGACTTTTTTTCTTATCTGCAAATATTTCTCTACTTTTTTTGAAATATTTTTTCATTATCGTACCTTTGTATCCGTTTTCAAGGCCATAATCTACCTTTTATGATTCATACAAAGTAATAATAAAGGTATATTTAATATACATTATTAATGTATAACCATTGATAATATCAAGATATTGTAAAATTAAAAAGAATACTGATATATTGGAAAAATTAATTTATTAGTTAGTTTTATTTTGATTCGCTTTAATGCTTGAAAAGAGATTTCAATAATAATATATAATAGGTTTAGAAAAAATAATAAAGAATATCATATATAACTCATGATTTACCCTCATAACTTTGAACAAAAAATCGGTTTTGATCAAATAAGAACTCTCATAAAGAACAAATGTCTCTGTAGTCTTGGTGAAGAACAAGTTGATGAAATGAATTTTTCGGATGACTTTATTGACATCAACCGACAGTTGGAACAGGTTACGGAATTTGTAAGCATATTACAGGGTGAAGAAGATTTTCCTGATCAGAATTTCTTCGATGTGCGCTCTTCCCTTAAGAGAATTAGGGTAGAAGGTATGTATATGGATGAGTCAGAATTGTTTGATTTAAGACGTTCTCTTGAAACCATACGTAATATCGTTAGCTTTTTTCAGAAAGAAGATGATGAAGATTCAGATTTAAATAATACTCCATATCCCAATTTGAAGGAACTTGCCGGAGACGTGATGGTTTTTCCGCAGCTCACAAGTAGAATAAACAATATACTCGACAAATTCGGAAAAATTAAAGACAACGCATCTCCTGAACTTCTTCAGATAAGAAGAGAATTGTCTGCTACGGCTGGAAGTATTTCAAGGAATCTTACATCTATTCTGCGTAAGGCTCAGGCTGAGGGGTATGTCGACAAGGATGTGACTCCAACCGTACGCGACGGACGTCTTGTTATTCCTGTCGCTCCTGGAATGAAGAGAAAAATCAGAGGTATTGTACATGATGAGTCGGCCACAGGAAAGACTGTTTTTATAGAACCGGCCGAGGTTGTAGAAGCCAATAACAGAATCCGTGAGCTTGAAGGTGAAGAAAGAAGGGAAATAATCCGTATTCTGACAGAGTTCTCAAAGGAGATCCGTCCGCACATTCCTGCTATTCTTCTTTCTTATGCATTTCTTGCAAAAATAGATTTCATAAGAGCCAAAGCTATTTTCTGTATAGAAATAAAAGGTGTAAAACCTTCGTTCGAAAACCGTCAGATAGTTGATTGGTTTGATGCAATTCATCCTTTGCTTCAGATGTCTCTCAGTAAGCATAATAAAAAAGTAGTACCACTTGAAATCGCACTTGACAGAAAGAATAGAATTCTGCTTATATCCGGACCTAATGCTGGAGGTAAATCAGTGTGTCTTAAAACTGTAGGATTATTGCAGTATATGCTTCAGTGTGGTATTCTTGTGCCTATGAACGAACGCAGTCACGCGGGCATATTTGGAAGCATTTTTATAGATATAGGTGATGAACAGAGCATAGAGGATGATTTAAGTACATATTCGTCACATCTGACTAATATGAAAAATATGATGAAAAACTGCAATGACCGCAGTATAATACTCATAGATGAATTCGGAGGAGGTACAGAACCGCAGATTGGTGGGGCTATAGCCGAAGCTGTTTTGAAAAGATTCAATGCAAAGAAAACTTTTGGTGTTATCACAACCCATTACCAGAATTTAAAGCACTATGCCGAAGATAACGAAGGTGTTATAAATGGTGCAATGCTTTATGACAGACATGAAATGCGTGCTCTTTTCCAATTGCAGATTGGTAATCCCGGAAGTTCATTTGCTGTAGAAATAGCCAGAAAAATCGGTCTTCCTGAAGAGGTAATAGCAGATGCGTCAGAGATTGTAGGTAGTGAATATATCCAAAGCGACAAATACCTTCAGGATATTGTACGCGACAAGCGATACTGGGAAACTAAGCGACAGAACATCAGAAAACGTGAAAAGCAAATGGAAGATACCATTGCTCTTTACGAAAAGGAATTGGCCGAACTTGAGAAAAACAGAAAGGAAATTCTTAAGAAAGCAAAGGAAGAGGCCGAAAGACTGCTTCAGGAGTCGAATGCAAAAATTGAAAATACTATCCGTACTATAAAAGAAGCACAGGCTGAAAAGGAACGTACTAAAAATGCAAGGCAGGAGCTTACTGATTTCCGTCAGGAAGTAGAAAAACTTGATAAGGCAGCACTGGAAGAAAAGATTGCCAGAAAAATGGACAAGTTGCGTGAGAAACAGGAACGCAAAAAAGAAAGGAAAGAACAGAAGGCTAATAAGGCAGAAACTGCTGTTCAGGCTCCAAAAGTGAAACCTATTGAAGTTGGCGGACATGTAAGAATTAAAGGTCAGACAAGTGTAGGGCAGGTCATGGAGATAAACGGAAAGAATGCTGTAGTAATGTTTGGCTTGATGAAAACTAATGTAAAGACTGATCGCCTTGAACATGCAGAAGCTCCGAAGCCAACTCTTACCACTACAAAGGCAAGCTTTGTAAGTAGTGCTACACAGGACAGTATGTATGAGAAGAAGTTGAATTTCAAGCATGAAATTGATGTAAGGGGCATGAGAGCAGATGAAGCCATACAGGCTGTTACTTATTTTATAGATGATGCTATACTTGTGGGTGTGAGTCAGGTAAGAATTTTGCACGGAACAGGTTCTGGTATATTACGGACTATGATAAGACAATATTTATCTACCGTACCTAATGTAAAGAGTTTCCACGATGAACATGTACAGTTCGGTGGTGCAGGGCTGACTGTAGTGAATCTGTAATAATTGTAAATTCTTGCATTTATTCTGAATAACTGTTTTATTAAGCATTACTACCTGCCCATGGTGTATATTTATATATAAAAATATGTTCCGTTTGCAAAATAGTGGTAAACAATGTTGAATGTTTGTATTTTTGACTTTCAGATGACAAATTTAAATATTAATTTTGCAGGCAGAAATAATAATAAAGAAATCATATAACATGAAATCTATCAGAGAATTATACCGCATCGGAACAGGTCCGTCAAGTAGTCATACTATGGGACCGAGAAAGGCTGCTGAAATGTTTTTGGCAAAACATCCAGAAGCCAGTTCATTTCAAGTAATACTTTACGGAAGTTTGGCTGCTACCGGTAAAGGTCACATGACCGATGTAGCTATTATAGATACACTTCAGCCTCATGCTCCGGTTGAAATAATATGGAAAGCCCACATCTTTTTCCCTTTCCACCCAAATGGGATGACATTTAAGTCGCTTGATGAAAATAAGCAAGTAACTGATGAATGGACTGTTTTTAGTGTCGGTGGAGGTGCTCTTGCAGAAGAAGGTCAAGACCAGAAAGCCACTAAAGATGTATATGATATGCGAACCATGAGTGAAATTCTATATTGGTGCAAGCATACAGGCAGAAGTTACTGGGAGTATGTGGAACAATGTGAAGGACCGGAAATATGGGATTATCTGGCAGAAGTATGGCAGACTATGAAAGAAGCCATTAAGAGAGGGCTTGATGCCGAAGGAGTTCTTCCAGGTCCGTTGAATCTTACAAGAAAAGCTTCTTCCTATTATATCAGGGCAAAGGGATATAAAGAGTCTCTAAGACAAAGAGGACTTGTTTTTGCCTATGCTCTTGCTGTGAGTGAGGAAAATGCTTCGGGTGGTAAGATTGTTACTGCTCCTACTTGCGGGTCGTGTGGAGTTGTTCCAGCTGTCTTATATTATCTTCAGGAAAGCAGGGATTTTAGTGATGCAAGAATCTTAAGGGCCTTGGCTACAGCAGGTCTTGTAGGTAATATAGTGAAACATAATGCGTCTATTTCGGGAGCGGAAGCCGGATGTCAGGCCGAAGTGGGTGTTGCTTGTTCTATGGCATCGGCCGCAGCCAGCCAGTTGTTTGGTGGAAGTCCTGCCCAAATAGAATACGCTGCAGAAATGGGGCTTGAACATCATCTTGGTATGACTTGCGACCCTGTTTGCGGACTGGTGCAAATACCTTGTATCGAGAGAAATGCTTATGCTGCAGCACGAGCCCTCGATGCAAACATCTACTCAGCATTTACCGACGGACATCATCGTGTTTCGTTCGATAAGGTAGTGGAGGTTATGAAGCAGACTGGTCATGATTTGCCTTCACTTTATAAAGAGACAAGCGAAGGTGGACTTGCTAAGAATTATCAGCAGATGTAATATTCAAATTTGATATAATAATATAATAAAAAAGGTTATGACTGAATCTTATACAAGATTTGATCATAACCTTTTTGTTATATACTGTTTTGAACAAATTTCAATAATCTGATAATATGAAATATTATAGAGTCACTTTACTTCTACCTGCAATTACTAATAGAAGTAATAAGGATAGTCACTTCTGATACCTTCTACTCCAAAACTTATTGAACTGCTTTCACCTAACTTGAAATTGATCATGCCACCGAATTTGTCAGGGCTGAAATTAGGAAGTGGATAATACATTGGTGAACGCTTGGGCATGAGAGACTTATTGCCATATCCGTAAAGTGTTATTTTATCGTTTACCTTAAATGCGGCTACAGCAGCTATACCAATATTCTTATAATTAATTCTTCCCCAATCCATATTGGTAGCATATAATCCTCCGGCAATGCTAAGTCGGCTGTTTATAGGGACTGCATACATGAAAGCAGCATCCTGGCCAAATCCTACTCCTGAAGGGGCAAATTTATCGGGACTGAAAGTAACGCTCATACCCAAAGATGCATTAAATCCTTCATGGAGTTCCCAATTGGCGTAACTATGATAAAATGGAGTTATTCCATACATGCTGAATGGGCTATTTATGCCACTCTGAGGTATTGGAGCTGTAAGCTTTAGTCCGTTTCCGGAATCAGTAGTTACTGTATTTGTTCCTGTATTTAAAACCTGAATTGTATCGTTGCAGGATTTGGAGTTTATGGTACTATCATTATTAATTACATTAATATCAGATGTTATAACATCTGATGTCACCTTATGCTCGTTTGCAGACTGTGCTTTGGCAAAAAATGGAAATGCCGAAGCTACTATAATAAGAATTGTAAATGATAATATATTGTATTTCATGTCTTAGTATATTTTTATTAGGTATTAAATGTCTTTCAAAGATATGTATTATGAATCAATATATTATTCTGATACAGATAATTTTATACTTTTTTGTAGAGTATATATATTTTTTGTCAGGGTGTGTTTTGTAGATTATTGATGTTTTAAGTTTTGCTGGTGTTTTGTTGATGTTTTATATTTTATTGTATCTGTGGGAGATGCATATAAAAAAAGCTGCCCCATATATATGAGACAGCTTGAATTTCTTTTCTGTTAGCAGATTATGCTTCAGCTGCGAAAGGAACTACAGAAACATAGCTCTTGTCTTCGCGACCTCTTTTGAAGCATACAGTACCATCTACCAATGCGTAAAGAGTGTGGTCACTACCCATACCTACGTTTTCACCTGGATTGTGAACTGTTCCTCTTTGACGAACAATGATGTTACCAGCTTTACATGCTGAACCACCGAATATCTTTACGCCTAATCTCTTACTTGCTGATTCACGGCCGTTCTTAGAACTACCTACACCTTTTTTATGTGCCATTTTCTTCTACGTTTTTAATGATTAAGCAATAACTTGTTTGATAGTTAATTCAGTAAACTGTTGACGGTGACC
>JAXEBI010000035.1:0-8097 GCA_034094155.1 Phocaeicola sp. | reverse complement strand
TAATCCAATACAGAACTTGTTTTTTGTCCATCCTTTACAATCTGATCAGTTGGAACATTAAGTTGGATTGGAGTACGCTGTCCTCCTAAATTATTATTATATGGATAGTAGAAGAAGTAGTTGCCTTCCTGCATTACAGCTTCGGCATTTGTCCATGAGCCGTTTTCATCGCGTGTAAACGGATAATTTGTATGCAAGTAATCTACCAGTTCAAATTGGGCAAACCATTTTTCCCAAGTAAAATCACCTATCATGGCTGTTCCAAACTGGTCCATAAGACAAGCTCCAAACTTATCACCTGCATCCCATTTATATTCTTCATCAAAATGCATACGTGAATCAGCTTCAGCATTAAATTTGAATACAACATTTTCAACCACTTTACGTTCAGAGGTAGTTGCCTGATTATTTTCATTTATAAGCTCTTCTTGAGAACAAGCTGTAAATGCTAATGGCAAAGCCATTGCTACTAAATGTTTTGTTTTCATCTGTACGAATAATTAATTTACATTTGACTGTCTTTAACTAAGACTTTCTGTTTTAAATTCACAATTTAATACAAATTATTCCGGCAATATTACATCACCACCACCAAAATTAGGATCAGAGGCAGATGCTGAATAACCTTTTTCTACTTCTACCTCCAGAACTTCAACTACAGGAGACACATAATTCTTTTCCATTTCCATAAAAATTTAATTGTTAGTAAATTTATTATTTATCTAAATTGTTATAAGTCACATCGTTATGATTAAAACTTATTGGATGTTTAAAATAGACCAAATAAGAATTAAATTCATCAATACCACAATAATTTAAAATAAACGACTGCGAAATAACGTAAAAATTTCCCGAATAGATTTTAATATTGAAAATGCTAAACAAAAAGAACTCTTATTATTTGATATTACAATCTTTCATTATCATAATTATAAGATAAATTCTATATAAGGATTAGATAAAGTAGGTATTAAATAACAAAACAACATACAGGCAGTAATCCTATATTAATCACAATATTTTCATAGTATATAGTATACATTAATAATGCAAATTCATAATTTAATTGCAAATCATATTTGAATATTTATAACATAGCATTTAATATATCTGTACTGTTCAATACATTCTGATCATGATTTATTCACAATTATATACATTACAATTATTGTATTTCTTAATTATAATGTATTCATATGAGTTTCTATAGATAAACTTGTTTCCTGTTCCATATTTTTACTTCTGAAATCTATTCGGGAAATTTTTACGCATTTGAATTTGCTTCAGCTATATCTATATTAGGCTATTAGCATGTCAAAACATTATTATTTATGATAAAGATAAAACAAACGATAAATTAATAATCAATTTTAAATTTATGGAAATGGAAAAAAATTATGTATCTCCAGTTGTTGAAATTCTGGAAGTAAATGTTGAAAAGGGATTTGAAGGTAGTGGTGATTTCGAAATTGAACAGCCATAACTAACTTCTGTATTATTTATTATGTAAATTTTTAAGCTAACTGAATTAAAAAATTAAATCATGAAAACAAAATTTTTATTTTCAACCATGGCGTTAGCTACAGTTTTTGCAGGTTGTTCTAATGAACAATTCATCGAAAATGTAACTAACCCAAGTGATTTGGGCAATAGACGTACTGCCGGCCAGGTAACAGTAGATTTTGGAGGAGCATCATCAAGAATGGAAATGGATGAGTATGGTGTTATCAAATTTACTAAAACAGACAAAATCGGTGCTGCATTAATGGATGAATTTAATGGACAATATCCAGTAACCAAATTCGTTAATTATGCACAAACAAATTATCCATTTGTAACAGATGGTGATAATACTAATATTTGGAAAAGTACTGGAGTTCTGTTGGAAGGTAACTACTTTTTTACTTATCCGTTCAATGCATGCAATCAGGTTCGTGAAACAATTACAAACACAGTTCCGGTTAATCAGTATGCTTATGGCGAAGATGGTGTGTTTAATTCTATGCAGTCTTATATAGACAATCAGTTCTATGTAGGATATAAATACATCCACGCAGCTGAAGAATGTGAAAATTGCGATGAAGTTCCACATATTAACTTAGGAGTTAAGTTGGAAAAAGTTCATGCTTATCCTGTTTTCCATCTGACAAATGTTACAGGTATTCCTGATGATAAACCTTTTGTAATCTATAAAGCATCTTTGAGACAGCAGGATGGTGGAATGTTCTACAACAAGGTTGCTCTTACTCCTGCAAGTTTTGGCTTTATGGCTGATCCTGACGGTGATATCTATGCAGCACAAAAGAATGATTACAATTTGTGGGAATCTGTTATGACAAATCCTAACTGGAAGGATTCTTATCCAAGTGCTCCTTCTGATGTTATGGTTGAACTTAAAAAATCACAGACAATTGAATATAATGTAATTTTCCCTGAAAACTTTACATTGAAAAACTGGGATGATTTCGAATTCTCTATGGTTGTGCCTGCTGGTTATTATGGACCTATGGAACTTGTTCTTTATACAAGTGAAGGTATAGGTACTTATCCTGTATTTAATGGTGTAGGAGAAGATTATTTGGTTGATTCTGGTACATACAGATTAACTCCTGATAAGAAGAGCACAACTTCTATCAAGTTCGATATCACATCTTTGAGAAACAATAGTATTGACTTTACAGTACAGTCAACTGAAAACTTTGTTGAACACTTGAGATATATTAAAGATCTTGGAAATGAAACTACTGTTCATGTAACTACTGTTGGTAATAAAGTTGAATTGTCTGAAGAAGCTTACAATATCATTCAGAACAAGAACATTAAATTGAACTTGACAGGTACTTTGGTTATACCGGCAAATGTTCCTGAAAATGCAATTGATTGTATTACAAGCTATGACAATAAAGCTGTAATCATCAACAATGGTACTCAGAAAGTTACAGTTCAGCCAACTTGTGAAGACTATTCAATTTCATCTGTAACTATTGTTAATAACAATAATTTGACTGTCGCTTCTGATTTGATTAGCACTCGAATCCTTAACAACGGCTTTGTAAGTGTTGATGAATCATGTTCAATTTTCGATGTAATGAATCTTGAAAATGCAACATTCGAAGTTAACAAGGAATTGAATGTTATGCACATGTTCAATGCCGGCGTATTTAATGTAAATGCTGATGCACAGTTGAATGTAATGTCTGCATTCTATAACGTTAAGTCATTTACAAATGACGGTATTGTTAACATTTATCCAATGCGTCATAGAAATCTTCAGGAATTCTCAATTCGTGATATCATTGAATATCCTGATATGGGCGTGACTTACATTGAAGCATATAAGGCTGCTATTGAATCAGATGCAAGTGCTATAAATGTTGGTACAATTGAAAATAATGGTATATTTGATGCTAAAGGTATAATAGTAAAAGAATTTATCAGTGACTGGTTAGAAACTATTTGGGGTTCTATATTTGTAGATGTTGAATCTGACAGAGCAAAAGTATCTTCATTGGTTAATGTTAACGGTAATATTAAGAACAATGGTGATATGTCAAATGTTTCCAACTATGGTTATTTGACTCCAATGCCAGAATCAAATACTTCTTTGGTTCTTGTAAAAGAAAATAATGGATTAATTGAATGGGATAAGTTCTATAATGCTATTAAGCTTCACTTCCAGTTGGGTCTTATCAATGAATATGGTTTCATAGATATGACTAACAATGATAAGGTTGCAAGCAGTAATCAGGCACTTATTACAGACAATACAAATAATGTAGCTATTGACAAGGATGCATACCATCAGATGATATATGTATTACGTACAGGTGATGTTGATTTAAGAACTGCTGTTACTGAAAATCTTCCAACTCAAGAGAAATCAGCACCTAAGTATATTAATACAATATGGTTGTCTAATGTGAAGGGCACAATAACCAAAAACATTAATATTGAAGACTATAATTTGTGGTTGTCAGATAATAATGAAATAAAGATTACTAATCCTAATACATTGACATTAGGCCCTGTATCAATAGCAGGTACATCTAAATTTGATGGTGATGGCTTATTCCTATTAAGTGATGATGTATATTTGAATGAAGGTGCCAAGATAAGAGTTTATAATACTTGGAAATCTGTTGATGGTGCCAAGAAATATATCCATGCAACTCAAGGTAATATTCTTTACAATGCAGGTCTTAAGGATGAATCAATAGAAGTAACTGGTTCACTTGAAGACTACTTTGGTCCATGGTATATTGTAAAATAAAGATTTAATATTACTATAAAAAAAAGGGTTACGCATTTGCGTAACCCTTTTTTTATTTAATAGATTGTATTACAATATAATTACCATTGTACCCATCCGTCGATGTTACCTTTGGTCCATTCAAGATCGCTATAAGCACCAGCAAATTCAAATGTACCACCACCATTTACAGTAACAGTTGTGTTTTTGCCAGTTTTCTTAATCTTAGAGTTATTTTCACCTCTCATCTTACCGTCGATCATTACTTCACCATTGCCTTCATCTGCAAGACCATAAATGAATTCTGTACCATTCTCAACTGTCAAGAGTCCGTTTTCTGCAACATATAATGCATTATAAGAACCTCCAAGACCAGCAACACCACTATTAACAGTTCTCAGATTCCAAGTACCCTTTATCTTTAATTCTGTACCTGAATTAACTTTAATCTTCCATACATTTATTCCATCTAATTCAGCCTGAGTTGCATCAGCTTCTGTTTCAAGGATAAATGGATTTCTGTTAACGTTGTGAGCAGAAACGATTTTCTTCAAATCATTTACAGTTACACCATTACCTTTTAGACGATAGCGGAAGAACTGTTCTTCATAATTTAAAGAACGAGCCTGATATCCATTTGGTTCTACATTTGTAACATCAATGATACCACCTTCACCACCAGTAATATCAACATGACCTTCTTTCTCTACATAAATAACTCCTAAGTTGAAGATATCTGCAGAAGGATTAGCGCCATTATCAAACATCAAGTGACCCTTGTCAGTAACTAAAATTACTCCATTAGTACTATTAGTCAAAGGCTCTGCACCTTCATTTCTAAAGTAAGGAACTAGTTTACCTCTAACAATTATTGAAGCGTTATCTTCTTCGTAATAGTTACCAATTCCATAGTTTGTACCACTGAAGTATGCTTCAGCTCCAGCATTAATGTTTATTAAGCCTTTAGATTCAGCAATAATAGAGCTACCATTAATAACCTTTGGACACACGAAATATGCACCAACATTAATATTTAATGTAGCATTTCCTGTAGGACAACCAACACATTCATTATTATTGTAAACCTGAGATGTTACTTCAGTATAACCTTCGTTAATATCTACAGTGTTAGAGTTAAGAATCAATCCCTGAATTCTTGAACTTTCAATATTTAATTTACCATCATTATGAACCGTTGCATCACCATTATTACCACCAACAATTGCTGAACTGATGATATTAAGAGTTGCACCTTCAGCATTATAGATTGCATCACCAAGATTTGAAGCATCTACAACAACCTTGTTGATTGTCAAGTTTCCTTCATTAGTGATATGTCCAACACCACCGAACAAGTTATCTGCAATAAATGGTTCAATCTTGTCGTACAAGTCAATACCGTCGTTCATGATATCTCCATACCATGCACTATTGAACAATGCTTCGTAGAACTTAGGTGTACTCTGGTTATAATCATAGATAATAGGTTTTTCGATTACCTGAGTACCCTGGTTAATGATATCAACCTTCTTGCTATAATAGAACAAGTCAATTGCGTGGTCATTAGTCAAGTTTGCAGGGAATACGATATTACCTTCACCATTAGCACCCTTAGATTCTGTGAAGTATACAAATGCCTTGCTACCACAGTCTACGCCATAAGCATTATATAATTTCTGTACATAGTCTACAAGTTCGTTAGTCATAACGAAGTCACCAAGAGTTTCTACATAGAAGATTTCGTTCTTAGTCGCACTGAAACTTGCATTTTCACCGAAGTACTGTTTCAAATGTTTCAACAAATCATCTGCACTTGCAGTCTGAACGATACGGCTCTTAGAGATTCTAAAGTCATCGAACTTGATATCAGCTTCAATATAAGAAGCTTCTGTACTTGGATCGATGTCAGGCAAAGTAAATGAACCATCTGTTTCATCAATATCAACAAGACCATTGTTATAATCAGACTTGTTAGGTACTATTATACCTTGTTCCCATCTATCACGAGCTGCATTATACTGCTGACCATAAACTGTGAATGAATATTCACGCATATACATGTCGTGTGGCAAAGAAATGAAAGGACGAATCCATTCACCATTATTCAATACAACACCTTCACCGTTTTCATTTGTAAAGTCGATTACATATTCGTAAGCCACTTTAGCTATTTCACCTTCACATGCATAAGGAGTAAAGCCTTTTTCACCTGGATAAGAGTATTCTATAACACTACGAGCTGCTGTACGTGTCCATGAATCAATTGTCCAATAGAAATCTTTAACTTCATTATTACATTCATCATTATACTTGTCAACAACAAATGGCTGAGCAAATGCAGGAGCCCAATCATAATAATAATTTTTAGTCTGCCATTCAGGAACACTACTATGGAATCCATGTCCTAAACATAATTCAGGATAGCGAGCCTGGAATTTATCAAGATTAGCTTCAGTAGCCATCTTGTTCCACTGCTGATTGTAATATGAGTTGGCATCATCCTGACGAGCCTGGAAGTCTTCCGGTGTATTATTACAAGGTCTTACATAAGCAATTGTAGGCATTGGCTTACCATCATTTCTGCTGATGACGATTTTTTCAACTTTGAAAGGCATTTCATCAACATTATGGATAGTCAAGTCAATGTTTGCCAATATTGGACGCATCTGAAGAGGCAACTGAAGAACATCATCATCATTGGCTTCGTTATTACGATAAATCTGAGTGTAACCCAAGAAGAACTGGTTTTCTTCAACACCGTCGAACATCGGAGTTTTAACTTTTACATCATCAAATTTCTGAACCGGATTGATGTAAACCCAAACATCACGTCTGTTCTTAACAGCATCAAGAATTTCTTTCTGCTTGCCACCTACTGCTGGAGCTACAGCAAAGTAGTTACCTTCAGTTACAGCATCATCATTTTCCCACAAGCCTTCACTTGCATTATATGTATAAGGGAAGTTTGTTGAGAAGCGGTTTACTACACTGTACATGTTGTTCCAAACCTGCTGTTCCATGAAGTGAGTCTTGTTGGCATTCTGTTCTTCACCATTCTGCTGAAGGCCTTCACCACAGTTAGTGTTCTTCCACTCATCCATAAGGAAGAGTCTGAACATATCTCCGTTTTCCCACTGAGCATCAGCAAAGTCAAAACGAGAGCCTGGTTTCTGATCCCCTGTAAATGCAACCTTACCGACTTTGATACGGTTCTGCAATGTTACATTACCATCAGCATTTCCCTGAGGAGCTACAAGGTCTTCCTGAGTACAAGAGAAAAGCAAAGGCAATGCCATTACTGGAAATAAATGTTTTGCTTTCATTTTTAAAATAATTTAAATTAATATTAATTTAGTTCATTCATTAATCAATGTTAGGAGTATCAATACCTGGGTTTACACCTCCATCACCGGCATAGCTGTTACCGAATCCTTTTTCAACTTCAATCTCCATAACTTCTACAACTGGAGCTACATAATTTTTTTCCATTTCCATAAAATTTAATTGTTAGTAAATAATGTTATCTGTCTTAATAAATATCATACGACAATACAAAAAGCAGTCAAATTATCTTTGCAAATAACTACCTGACTACTTTTCATAAAGCACATACTACTTTGAGAATTTATTATTTTACAATTTATTTTTGATTAAACAGTTTTATTTAAAAGCCTTAGACAAGCCTTTATTTTGCTCATTAGGCATTGCGAAATAACGTAAAAATTTCCCGAATAGATTTTAATGTTGAAAATGCTAAACAAAAAGCACTCTTATTATTTGATATTACAATCTTTCATTATCATATTGTAAGATAAATTCTATATAAGAATTAGATAAAGTAGGTATTA
>JAXEBI010000034.1:0-12485 GCA_034094155.1 Phocaeicola sp. | reverse complement strand
AAGGTTCCACCTCTTCCCATTCCGAACAGAGAAGTTAAGCTTCGTCACGCCGATGGTACTGCACAACAGTGGGAGAGTAGGTAGTCGCCGTTTTAAGAGAAGAGGCCTCGAGGTAGAAATACTTCGGGGCTTTGTTTTTTTGTCCTTTTACTTTTTATAATCTTGCTAAAAATAATTTAGTTGAATGTTTTAGTCGGAAAGTATTTCCTTTTTTATAGATTTGCGTAGTTTGTTTCAAATATAAAATTATGGAAATAAGATACGCGTTAATTACCGGAGCTTCGTCAGGAATGGGATTTCAATATACTTTGCAGCTTGCTTCAAGAGGTTATGGTGTAATAATAGTAAGTAACAGACACGAAGAAAACATTAAGGCTGCTGAAACAGTACGTTGCACTATGTATGATGTAGATGTGAGAATAATAGATGCCGATCTGACAGATTCTGAATCTCCAGAGAAAATATATACCATTATAAAGCAATGGAATATAAAAGTTGATGTATTAGTAAGTAATGCAGGAATACTTCTTTTCTCGACTTTCCTTAGAACTCCAATGGCAGATTTGGAACGTATTGTTTCCCTTCATTGTATTGCACCTGTGAAATTGATACGCCTGTTTGCAGATGATATGGCTTCCAGAAGACATGGATATATACTAATAGTTTCGTCATCGACTGCCTGGATGCCTTATCCTACAATTTCACATTATAGTGCAACGAAAGCTTTTCTAAAGAATTTTGCACGTTCGTTATGGTACGAAATGCGGGATAAAGGAGTTGGAGTAACTGCTGTTTTCCCTGGTGCAGTGGATACACCTTTATTTGAATTATCTTCAGGTAAAAGGGATATTCTAAGAAAATTGGGCATTATGCAGTCTGCCGAGACAACAGTCAGGACAGCACTCAAAGCACTCTTCAGAAAACAACATCTTTGTATTCCGGGACTTTTTACCAAAACAATAGTTCTCTTGTGTATTATAACTCCTTCGATTATATTATTGCCTTTTCTTAAACTGCCATTTGTGAAAAATATACTGCAAAAATATTAATCTATTGCTAATCTATTGTATTAAGGCTTTGATGTATAAGCCAGGAATAAGAATCAGGAATGAAAAATCTGAAAAAACTAACAGAAAAAACAGGCTTATTTAACAAGTTCATTCTGAATTTGTTTAAGCACATCTTCGGCCCATGTACTTGAATTTCCTGTTTCTATGAATAGATAAGGATTATCTTCAAGTTTCGTAACAACTCTAATCTGGTAATCAGGCATTAGATACGGGTTATTCTCGTTCTTTATCATGACCTCCACAATATCGTCTTTTCTAATGGCAAGTCCGTTGATGATAAATATACCTTTTTCTCTATAAACAAGAACTACACCATTCTTTCCTTCACCTTTGGAATTATTTGCTATGATAACCTCATCCGGCTCTCCAAACTGAGAAATCATTTCATCAGTAGTATTCTTGTCCGATGGTGGTATATCATTTTCATCAAGTGAATGAGATTCATTTTTTCTCTGTTTCTTCAGATCAATTATACCGTACCATATATAGCATAAAAGGCAAATACAACCTACTATCGGATACATAATTATTGTTGCAATGATTATTGCAAGAGTTGCTATATCAATTATAATTTTGCGTCTGCTGTTTGTCTGTTTCATAGTATGAGTAAATTTTATAGATTATAGTATTTGTTATTCTACAATTAATATTTGTTATTCTGCAATTTAGTGAAAAATAGTAAGATGTAAATACGTGTTGATATATTATAGATATATTTATAATTTATTTGCATTGCAATGCCTTTACTTTACAAAGTCTTTACTTTACAATTTTCCAGGTTATTATAAATCTTGTAATCCCATCGGGATATGTCCTTAAAGAGAAAGAACAGTTGTGTTTGGTAAGAACCTCCCTTATGAAAATAAGTCCCAGTCCCTGCCCGTTTGGTTTGGTAGAGAAAAACGGACTGAACAGTTTTGATTCAACTTCACGGCTTATTCCTGATCCGTTGTCGGCAATCTCAAGGCACAAGGTATCATTATTCATCATACTTGAGCTGTTAGGAATATTATAAATATTATTCAGATTGTTGGAACTGCTGAAACTGTGACTGTTAGAGAAGTCGTTTTCAAATCCATATGTGGTATCTGCTGGCTTAATATAGGTTTTAATAAATATATCACCATTGTTACCAATACTTTCAGCTGAGTTTTTTATAATGTTTACCAACACCTGTTCGAAGAGAACAGAATCAATTTTTACTTTAGGTCTTTCATTGCAAAGTTCTGTATGCAGTATTATATTTTTGTCTTTACATATAGATTCCATGAACATTTTACACGAAAGGACTTTCTCATTAATATCAGAAATTTCCAACTGCGGTTCTGGTATCTTGACAACATTGGCGAATTTGGTTATAAACCGGCTCATACTGAGACATCTTTCAGAGCATACACTGATTATTTCCTTAAGTTCATCAGTTTCTTTATTATTATCATTAATGCAAACATTTTGACTGTTGCATGCGTTTTTGTCGTAGTAATTGTCTTCTCCATTGTGTTTGTTTTCTGTATAGCATACATTAAGTTCATCCAGACTTTCTCCAAGTGTATCAAGGGCAGATGTTATTCCCGCAGCAGTATTGTTGACTTCATGCGCTATCATACGTATAACCTTTTCGTATGCCTTTTTTTCTGCCTTTACCACTTCCGATGTAAGACTTTCTATTAAGATAAAAGGATGCGCAAAGCCTCTGTCGACAAACGAAAGTCTTGAGCATTTGTAAATCATTGAGTCAGAAAGGCGGACTGTTTTACTGCTGTCTTTGGGGATATTAGAGATTTCTTCGGCAAGGTGGGATTCCAATTGGCCGATTTTCCTGCCAATCACATCCTTATTACTTGAAAACCCTAAGAATTGCAGACCGGCTTGGTTTATCATCGAGATTTCTTCATCAAAATTAAGAATCACAACTCCCATAGGTGACACCTTGATAAGAAGATCAAGAAAATGATTCTGTTCTCTTAATCTTAACCTCTCATTTTTAAGTTGTCCCATCATGCCATTAAACATCTCAACTATTCTATCGGCTTCCTTCTGTCCCACAGGCGACAAGCGACTGCTGAAATCCTGTTCACGCAGCAAGTCCATACCATTGGCAATACTGTTGAGAGGGGTGATAACCTTTCTGTAGAAATACATCAGTACAATAAGACTAATGGTAATAATAGCCTCGGTAATATAGAACATAAAGCTTTTCTCACTGAATGAAACAGCGAGTAATATTACCCAAATACTAACAAGGAGGAATGATAATATAAAGAATAGAGTTTTGAGTTTCATGATACCGGACAGTAATATCTGTTAAATGTTAATACCATACTTCTCAATACGTCTGTAAAGTGCAGCCCTACTTATTCCCAAAGCCAAAGCACTTTGCGAAAGATTATAGTCGTACTTCTTCAATGTACTGATAATAGTTTGTCTCTCAATCTCATCAAGAGTTAGTCCGTTAAGAGTTTCAGAAGAATTTTTTTCTAAACAACTGTTGTCGTAAGGATGATACTGGCTTTGGAAATCGGCGGCATCCAATGATTCTTTTCCACAGACAAGAAGAGTTCTTTCCACGAGATTCTTCAGTTCTCTTATATTTCCAGGATAAGGTAAAGAACACAGAAATTTTATGGCATTATCGGACAGACAGACACTTTTAAGTCCATCTTCCTTACATCTGTTGTCGGCAAAATATTTTGCGAGAAGAGGTATATCCTCTCTTCTTTCCCTGAGAGGAGGCAGATGAACAGTTATGAGATTGATTCGATAGTAAAGATCCTCTCTGAATTTCTTATCCTTGACCATTTGTTCAAGATCGGCATTAGTGGCACAAACCACACGCACGTCAATCTTCTTAGGGTGACTGTCGCCCAATGGTTCGAAAGTCTGTTCCTGAAGAACTCTAAGAAGTTTAACCTGCGAAGAAAGTTCAAGTTCACCTATTTCATCTAAGAAGATAGTACCTTTATCGGCCAGTTCGAATCTCCCTTTTCTGTCGGTAACGGCATCAGTAAATGCCCCCTTTTTATGTCCGAACATTTCACTTTCAAACAAAGTATGTGGAATACCTCCGAGATTAACTTTCACGAAAGGCTTGTTTTTACGGTTACTGTTTATATGTACAGCTTCTGCTATCAACTCCTTTCCTGTTCCGCTTTCGCCTGTAATAAGGACAGAAGCCCCGGTACGTGCAACTCTTTTAATGGTAGATAGAATATCAGTCAAAGCCTTACTCTTTCCAATAATGTGACTTCTGTCGAATGTATCATCATCGTCTGATTTATCATCATCGTTTTTCTTTCCGGTAATTTCGAGAGCCGTTTCTATTCTTTGCAGCAAAACAGAATTGTTCCAAGGTTTGGTAATAAAATCGAAAGCACCGGCCTGCATTCCTTTCACAGCAAGCGGTATACTACCCCAGGCAGTCATAAGTATAACAGGAACATCAGGACAGAAGAGTTTCACCTGTCGCAGTAGAGTGAGTCCTTCCTCACCGTCGGTTGAGAGACTGAAGTTCATATCCATAAGGATAAGCATAGGTGTTGTTCCCCTTACCGTTTCAATTGCCTCTTTAGGTCCTGAAACAGCCTTTACATCATATTTGGCACGCTTTAGCATAAAGCTGAGCGATGTTCTTATTGCGCTATCGTCATCTATAATCAGTATCATAATAATGCAAAAATATGAATTTATTCATTACAAAGCCTGAAGTTTTTTTATTTTATTATCGGATTTATATAATCCGTTGAAGATTACAAAAAATAGATTTTCTACATCCTTACAATTTTTTCAAATTCAGCATCTATATTTTTACCACAGATGAAATCCCATAATGTGAGGCTTCTTATCTGATAATAATAATACCAGTAGTAGAACATTTCGTTGATATGTTTCCGTCGAGCTTCGTCTTTCTTTACTTGAGAGTCATTCAGGTCGAGAGTAGAAATCTGTCCCACCATAAATGTTCCTACATTGGTATTATATCTTTTAAGGGCAATTTTGTCGGCCTGCCCTGCAATTTTCAGTTGTTCCTGCTGATTGTTGAACTGTTCTACAAGGATAAATATATTCTGATTGAAGTTCATAGCTTCCTGCTTAAGCCTGCTTTCTGTAACATCTCTGTTACTCTGTGCGATTTTAACTTTACCTCTGCGCTTTCCCCAGTCGAGTAATGGAATTCTGAATCCCACTTCCACAATTTGGTTATCTTTCAGTCTTCTGTAAGAATATCCCAAGTTATTGTCGGTTCCGGTAAATCCAACCTGCGCAAATAGTGTAATTTCTCTCATTTCACCCTTTGCTTTTGCAACTTCATAGTCGGCCTCCAGTTGCATTCTTCGTATATTATGTGCAAAAGCATTATTACACAAAGCTTTATCAATCACATCAGAATAATTCATCACAACCTCTGGTACAGAATCAGGAATCACCGGTATCAGTTCTACATCCTCACTAATAGCTAAAAAAGACCTCAAACTGAACATATTACTTTTCAGTGAACTTTCGTTTGATGTAAGATCCGATTTGGCATTAAGTACATTCAGTTCCATTTGCAATAAGTCATTCTCACTAATCTGTCCCATTTTTCTTTTTGCTTTTGCCACCTCATACAACTTTTCAGCGTTGGCAAGATTCTGCTGCGAGATAGACACATTTTCCCTGGCCAGAATCAGATTAAAAAACTGATTTATGGTTTTCATTGTGACTTCCTCTGTTGCAGAGAGAAAAGAAGCTTTAGCCTCTGCATATCTCACAGGCTCTATCCGCCTTTCCCATTTCACAGTATTTACTCCGAATATAGGCTGGTTCAGACTAAGAGCAACAGGAACAGACATGAATTTCTTCCCGAAATCATTATTAAGCTGATTCAGAAAACTGAGCGATGAATTAATAGAAATCTTTCCTCCTGTAAGCCATATATTCTGGTCAATAGAAATCTGCCCGTTCATTTGCAGAGAATTATTTCTGACAAAAGTATAAGAACCATCATTCTGCTGATAAGAATTGTAACTTTTATTATACGATGGAAGGGTAGAAGTAAAATTTACTTCCGGCAGAAGATTTGCCCTGAATGTACGATACTCCCAATATGCAGTTTTAAGCTCGTTGAGTGCAACAGCGGCATCTACGCTCTGTACCCTTGCAATATTTATAGCCTCCTCGAGTGAAATGGTCCGTTTGTGCACCACATTACTATTTTGAGGTACAGCCTTAATTACATTAAAAAAGGCAATCGATACTAAGAAAATAAATACAAGTTTCATAGGCTGTTATATGATGAATATTGTCAGTATTATTCAATCTGTCTGCCATCGAAGAACCTGACAGTTCTCGAGGTAAGTCTGGCCTGTTCCTCATTATGTGTAACCATAACTATAGTTTTGCCATCCTCCTTATTAAGTCTGTGAAGCAGTTCCATAATCTCAGATCCCATTTTAGAATCAAGATTACCGGTAGGCTCATCTGCAAGGATTATTTCAGGACTTCCAATTATAGCCCTTGCGATAGCAACCCTTTGGCATTGTCCACCTGAAAGTTGGGTAGGCATATGTCTCATTCTGTGACTCAGTCCAACCTTATTTATAATATCTACTGCAATTCTTCGTCTTTCTTTTGATGAAATATTTCTGTAAAGCAACGGAAGTTCAACATTCTCGAGAACATTAAGGGAGTTTATAAGATGAAACGACTGGAAAACAAATCCCAAATTTTTGTTTCTGAATTCGGCCATCACCTTGTCTTTCATACCCGAAGTATCTGTGCCACATATTCTGATACTTCCGCTGGTAGGAAGATCAAGAAGGCCGATAATATTAAGAAGAGTAGATTTTCCACATCCAGATGGACCCATGATACTTACAAACTCACCTTTTTCAATATTCAGGTTAACATTTTCCAATGCCTGAGTTTCTATTTCTTCTGTACGATAGATTTTATTTATGTTGTTAAGTTCTATAATATTCATAGTGGTAATGTTTTATATTTTTTTTAATCTTATGCTTTTTTATTTGTTTTAGTTTTTTGAACCTTGAGTGTACAGCTCCAAGAGAATTCATTTCATCTATGTATAATAGCAATAGCTAAAAAACGGCAACAAATATTGTTGTTCTTCGTTATTCTTCTCTCAGAGCCTCTACCGGAAGTTTTTTCAGAGTATTTCTTACTGGAATATAAGTACCGGTAACAGCTGTAATCAGTATCAGAATATATGTAATGGCAGAAATAACAATAAATTTTACATAAGGATTATTCTGCCATAAATTAGGGTCCGGAATATACTTTTCCTTTAAAAACGGAATAGATATAGTAGTATCGGCAAACCCTTCAGTGTATACGTAATTAACCGTAAACAACAGTGATATAATGAATGCCATTGTAGCCAGCAGCGATGCTTCAAGCAGAAACTGTTTTATTATAGTTTTTTTTGACGCTCCTATACTTCTCATAATTCCTATATCTGCACGTCTGGCATTACATCTTATCCAGAATGTTCCAATCATACCAATAAAAATGCAGAGTACGGCAAATCCAGCCAATGAGTACTTCAGACGGAGCTTATTCAGAATTCCTGACTCTACAGCTTTCTCATGACTGAACTCATCAAAGGATTTAATATTCCTGTAAAAGAAATTTCCTGTATTAATATGTGGTACAACCTCCTTTTCAAATCTTTCTATAAACACGTTTGGAGTAATATTATCTTTCAGTCTGAAAATAATATTATAATTCCATGTCATATACGAACTTCCTTTTAAAGGTTCTGATGAGATAATCGTTCTGTATGGCTGTTCATAATCAAAGTTCTTTATATTCTTAAAAACGGCACCAATTTCTTTATTATAATCATAGTCAATGATTTTTTTAGAGACAACGTCTGTTGTTCCATAAAGCAACATTGCTGTATTTTCAGAAATAGCAATCATATTCTTTTTAAAGAAATCTTCCGGAAGAATCAGTTCCTTATTTGTGTTAGCGTCAATCATTCCGAGAGTCTCACAAATCTTATATCCTTCTTCAGAGGAAACCGCATAACTCTGAACATGTACATTAACTGAATCTTCATTCATTATAACTGTTCCACTCCATGAAGATGAGTTGGGAAAACTGCTGAATGCAGTAATGGCTACATTTTTCACTTCCGGACAATTTTTCAAGGTGCTTACAATACTTCTGAACTGCTGTAATTGGATTTCGGAAGAATCCTGGCTTGCATCATACTGTGAGTAACTATCATCATATTGTCCGAAGTTTAATACAAATAAATTTTCAGAGTTATATCCCTTTGGTATAGATTTGTCGGCAGTAATCATACATATTGGGTCTATAACAGTCCATATTAAGAAGCCTGCAATAACAAGTTCTATAAAAATCCAAGCATTAAGCTGTTTCTGATTCCATATCTGGTGTAGAATAATCTTTATCATATTTCTTGAATTTATCGTTTACTGTGTAATGAATCTATAATGTTTCTCCTGAGTGCAAATGTTGCCGGAATAAGTGCTGAAACTATATTAAGTATAAGACAAATAAGTAATGTAATGCCGAATATGACCGGGTTTAAAAGCATTTCAGCAGTAAGAACCGCCGGTTCTGAATCTATGTTTACAGTCGAGTCGAATAAAGTAAGAATCCATTCTCCGGTGGTCAATACAATTACATAACTTATAATCAGACCTACTAATCCTCCTATAGAAGTAAGCAGCATATTTTCTGTAAGTATTTGTTTTAAAAGTTCGGCATTTGTTGCTCCGTATGCTTTTCTCAGTCCGAGTTCTGAAATTCTTTCACCCATTCTGGAAGAAATCATACCTCCTAAATTAATAGCTGGTATAAATAGTAATGCCAATATGATATATATGTATTCTTTAACTGATTCTTTTATATCAAGCGGATTTGTAATGCTGGTTCTGAAAGTTGACTTCCAGTATTCATCAGGTTGTCCCTTAACCTCATTTACGTATACTTTGCATGACATATTAAATTTTCGCAGAGATTCTTCAAACTCCTTCTTCAGCAGTTCTTTATCTTCTTCCGATCTGGCTGTCATATAGAGATAATAGTTGCCTCTTAGAAACTCAGGATCTTCAAAGTCTTTTTCATTATCAAAGTTCATGACATCTTTCGGAATCCATATATCTGCAGCTGTAGCAGGAGTTGCTGAAGATACATTTTCCACTACCCCCTTTATGGTATATTCATTTCCGTTTATAAGAATCTTTTCATTTTCTGTGTTAGTTTTTCCAAACAGTTTTTCTGACAATTTTTCGGATATTACTACAACCTTTGATTTTGACTGTACATCCTTTTCTGTAAATCTGTTCCCGGATACGAAATTAAACGTAAAGACATCCCAAAAACCGGAACTTACGCCTAATGGCATTATGTTCACTGTCGTTCCGTGTATATTTGAAATATTTTTCTCTCCTACATATATATCTACCATTGCCATAGCATCCAGGTGGGGAAGTCCGTAAACTATTTCTTTTGCTACTTTTTCATTGAGGCATCCGGCTCTCCAATTGTTTTTGTTGTCTTTAGGGTGTATATTCACATATTTTACTACCAGAGTCCGGTTTCTGTTGTATTCCGGATATATGGGAGCAAATTTTACATAGAATATTATGAACACGGTCATGGCAAGGGCAATAGAAAGCCCTGTTCCTGCAATGTAAATACTACTGAAAAGTGGATTCTGTTTAATAAGTATCCACGATTGTTTTAGATAATTTCTTATTTTACTCATTATTGTAATGTATTAATTTTACAGTTTAAATTTTTATATCTATTATACTTTTCTCTGATGGCTATATTAGAATTTCTATCTGTTTATTCTGATTTTATTTTTATCTGAATATTGACTCATATTACTGACAACTACTTTCTCGTCAGGTTTTATTCCTTCTAAAACTTCTATATATTCATAATTTGAATCACCAAGACGTACAGTTCTTTTTTCAAGATATCCGTCTCCGTTGTCAACAAACAATTCATAATCTCCTTTTCCTTTATAGAAACTTGAATTTCTGATTCTTACGGCATTGTCCTTTATGGAGTTAATGATATAAAGGTCGGTACTAAGTCCGGAACGTAGCTTGGAGTTAGAGTCATCATTAAGATGCACTGTAAAAGAAAGTACACCATTCCTTGAAAGAGGAGTAACACTGTTTACTGTTCCTTCTATTTTTAGTGTACTGGTTTTAACAATAACTTTATCTCCAGCCGAAATCATACTTGCGTATGTATCTGAAATTTCTCCTTCAATTTTAAAATGACTAAGATCGGATATTGTGGCAAGTTGGGTACCTAAACCAACCTGTGCTCCAATCTGATTGTTTATATATGTAAGTACAGCCTTTCGTGGAGAACGTATCTGAGCATCATCGAGAGTTCGTTTCATTTCGGTAAGTTCTTTAAGAAAAATCTCATATTCAAGCATTTTAACTTTCAAATCGGCATCCTTTACCTTAATTTCATTTCTCAACTGCTGATTTAGCTGTTCAAGTTCAAGCTGTCCTGTCTTGTAGTTTAATTCTGCCTGATGTACTCTGTCTGTGGTTCCTGATCCGAGACTATCAAGATACATTTCATTCTTCAGTTCCACCTTCATACGGTTGACTTTCATTTCGGCCACCTTTACTCTCATTCTCAAGTCGCTGATATATGTTTCGTTGTTAACCTTAAGTTGTGAAATTTGATATAGCTTCATTTTTTTCTCATCAAGAAGTTTTCTATAGTTCGTTTCAGTCGATTGCAGGTCAAGTTTCAGAATCGGTGTACCAACATCCACGCTGTCTCCCCCTTTGAGGTAAACCTCGGTTATCCTTGAGCTGATAGGAGCATTAATTATCTCTTCGAAAGCGGGTACAACTTTACCACTTGCACTTATAGTTGTCTCAATGGTTCCCTTATCGGCAGTAGAGAATATTATATCTTTTTCGTTTACACTGCTTTTCATTACAGATAAAATAAGATAGCCAGTAATAAAACCAGCAATTAAAATTGAAGAGTATTTTATGATTTTTTTCCGTAATTCCTCTCTTCTTTTTTCCTTTGGTATTTCTCTATCCATATTGATTTATATATTTTATTGTTCGCTTTTTAATTATTTGATTTCTTCTGCTGAATATTAGACAATAATTATGCCATAAATTTAATATACTGATAATCAGTAGAAAATATATTTGTGGCATTGTCCGTATTCGGACAGTCTGTTCGGTTTTGACCTATTGAAATAATATTGTCATTGCGCTTTTAAAAAGACTTACATATCAGATTTAGGCGTTTTGATAAATTATTATACAATATGTTGATTTAACGATTAATAGTTTGAATAGTTTAAAAAAAATATTATATTTGGGAATAGAAGTTTTCTTTACCTTAGTTATCTATACATTGACAGCAGATAAAAAATAAAATATAAAATATGGAATTATAATAAGAAATGCTCATGATATAAAAATCACGCCAAAATATATCCAATTATAAATTTAATATCTTAAATCTATGAGAAAGTATTTAGCTGAAATGGTTGGCACTATGATTCTGGTATTGCTGGGATGTGGTAGTGCGGTATTTGCCGGAGGCTTGTCCGGAACAGTTGGTGCTGGAACTGGTACAATAGGTGTAGCATTGGCTTTTGGCCTTTCTGTAGTAGCAATGGCTTATTGTATAGGTAATATTTCGGGATGTCACATCAATCCTGCTATAACATTAGGTGTATGGATGAATGGTAAAATAAGAACAAAAGATGCCTTCATGTATATGGTCTTTCAGGTCATAGGAGCCATAATAGGTGCTATGATCTTGTCTGTTCTTGTTGGAACTGGAGGCCATGCAGGTCCTACTGCAACAGGTGCCAATACATTTGATGGAGGAGAAACCGCCCAGGCTTTTATAGCAGAAACTATTTTTACATTCATATTTGTACTTGTGGTGCTTGGAGCAACAGATGAGAAACGCGGTGCAGGAAATATGGCCGGTTTGGCTATAGGTTTGACATTAGCATTAATACATATAGTTTGTATTCCTATTACCGGAACATCTGTAAATCCGGCCAGAAGTATTGGTCCGGCTATTATGGAAGGTGGACAGGCTATGTCACAGCTATGGCTGTTTATAGTAGCTCCTTTTGTTGGTGCTGCATTCAGTGCATTGGTATGGAAGTTTTTCAGTGGAGGAAAACAATAAGTGCCTGTTATAAAGATTTCATGTATTTAATAATGGATTTATATAAAATTTTAGCGGCTTGCTTATTGATTTTCAATAAGTAAGCCGCTAAAAATGTGGAGCTGGAGGGAGTCGAACCCTCGTCCAAACAAGGAAGCCATATGCTTTCTACATGCTTATCTCTGCCTTCGGTTTTCGTGCATAAGCAAGACCAGAGCCACCCACTTATACCTTAGTCCTTAAATTTCATTTCAG
>JAXEBI010000033.1:0-28704 GCA_034094155.1 Phocaeicola sp. | reverse complement strand
CTATTGTCTTCAAGTAGATTTCCTGCATTTTCTGCATCAAAATGTTTGCAAAACTCGTCTATTATATAAAATAATTCTGTAACTTTGTAATCGGTAGTCATATCAAATATTTTTGTAACTAATTGATTTTCACCTATAAAGGTACAAAATATTTATGAGACTACCAACTTTTTTATGAACTATTTCTTATCCCGAACTGGGGTAGGATATAGAGAAGAAACGTGGTACAGTACGTGCCGTGGCTCTGTATAATCCTACCGATGCGGCTTGTTCGTTTGATGTTCCTCTGTCTGTTATAGAACTCGAAGGGAAGTGCAGGATCAGGGATCTTGTGAAACGTAAGGATGAAGTTTCTACAGATAAATCAATTTGTTTTGATGTACCTGCCCATGGAGTGAAGATTCTCAGGGTAGAGGGTAAGAAAAGAATTGAACCTGTGGTTTATGAGGCCGAACAGGCTTTCCTGAATGATTTTGATGATTTGGCCAAGCGCAAGAGAAGTGTATCTTTTATGCCTTATGAACAGGCTTCGGGAAAGATGACTGTAACCAACCTTGGTGGTCATAAGGACAATTATGCATTGTGGAACGAGGTATACAGTGATAAGGGTGGAAAGTATATAATGACTGTTTATTATGTTCCTTCCGAAAAGGGGCAGGGAGGTATGAGAGAACCTTCGGTAAGCGACAGACGTATTGAGCTGAGTGTAAATGGAAATATGGTTGTTCTGAGGAATCTTGAGACAGACAGGTCAACTGGTGTGAATAAGGTTGAAATACCTGTTGAACTTCAGAAAGGGTATAATGTTGTAAAGATTGGTAGCCGTCTGACATATACACCTGATATTGATTGCTTTACTCTCACTCCTGACAAGGATTAAACATTCAATAAGATAAAATAGATTAACACATAGAAAACTTAAAAAAGAATCTAATTATGAAAAAAATTTTTGCATCATTATTTCTTGCATGTAATCTTGCAGTAGTTTCGGCAGAGAATATATCTATTATTCCGCAACCTGTAAAGATGGAGCAGAAGGATGGAGCCTTCAGATTGTCTCCCAAAATGGTAATAGGTTATGAAAAAGGTCTGGAAAAACATGCCGGGTATTTGCAGAATATTATCGGGCAGTCTACCGGATGGGATCTTGAAATGATTGAGGGCAGGAAAAAGGCTGATATTATGCTTTCTTTGTCTTCGGATGAGATAAAGCATTCAGAGGGGTATAAACTCGATGTCGACAATTCGAAGATTGTGATTTGTGGTGCCGATGAGGCTGGTGTCTTTTATGGAATACAATCATTGTTGCAGTTGTTCCCGGCCCAGATTTACAGTGAGAAAAGATGTAAGGGTACCGACTGGAGTGCACCGGCCGTATCTATATATGATGCTCCTGAGAGACCATGGAGAGGCATGATGCTTGATGTGGCACGATATTTTTATGACAAGGAGTTTGTAAAGAAGTACATAGATATGATGGCTATGTACAAGATGAACAAGCTTCAGTTCCATCTGATAGATGATTCCGGATGGCGACTTGAGATTAAGAAATATCCTAAGCTTACAGAAATAGGTGCATGGGCAGGACCAGACAATAATCGTCTGGGGGGATTTTATACTCAGGATGATATCAGGGAAATAATCGAATATGGTGCTCTTAGGAATGTAGAAATCATACCGGAAATAGAATTCCCTGCTCACATGCTTTCTGCCGTTGCCGCCTATCCGTGGCTGTCGTGTACAGAAATGCAGCATGAGGTTCCTGTACAGCATTTTATAAGTAGGGATTTGCTGTGTGTGGGAAAAGAAAGTTCTTATCAGTTCTTGAGAGATGTCCTTGAAGAAACTGTTAATCTGTTTCCTTCCAAATATATCAATATAGGTGGTGATGAGGCTGTATATTCACGTTGGGAGGAGTGTCCTAAATGTCAGGCTGTGATGAAGCGTGAGGGGCTGTCAAAGGCTTCCGAGCTACAGGGATACCTTACTAATGTCGTTTCAGATATGATGAAGGAGAAAGACCGTACTGTAATAGGATGGGAGGAAATTATCCAAAGAGGAAAGATTAATAATCCGGTTGTAGCCGTTATGTGGCATAATGTATCAGATACTATCCAAGCTACAGAGACAGGACATAAGGCTATTTTGTCGCCGGCAACTCATTTATATCTTGATTTCCCTGAAAGCAGTACTCCTGGTGAGGTGAAGGCTGCCGGATGGATGCCTCCTATTTCTCTTGAGAAATGTTACTCTATGGAAGTGAATGATTATTCCCCACAGTCGACTGTGATTGGTGTGCAGGGCTGTTTCTGGAGTGACCAGTTTATTCATGGAACTGTATTGCAGGAAATTGCTCCATTGAATGAAAACCGTTCGGAAAACTATGCTGAGTATCTTAACTTCCCTCGTATGATAGCAATATCTGAGGTTGCATGGAGTAAGATGGCAGACAGAAATTATGATGATTTCTCTAAAAGAATCAGTTCTCATTATAAGAGACTCGACTATAAGAACTGTAACTACAGAGTTCCTGAACCGGAAATAGTTTCTATGGATAAGAACAGTGACGGCAGTATCACTTTCTGTCTTAAACCGAGTGTTGAAGGGTCAAAGATTCTGTATACTACAAACGGAAGATATCCTAATATACATTCTGAAGAATATTCTTCTCCTGTAACTGTAAAAGATAAGAGTGATTTTCATGCCATTACTGTGGTAAACAACAGACATTATTCTTTGCCTGTTTATTTTGCGCCCGATTATTCGGCATACGCTAAATATGGAAAGTTTACTTACAAGTGGTCGCCTATGCAGGTACAGAAAGTTATGTCGCCTATGAGGTTTGAGTGTACAGGAAAAATATCAGGCAATGGAGAATATGAGGTTACATTTGTTCATAACGGTGGCGAAAATGCAATGAATTTTGGAGGCTTGAAGTTGTTTAAGAGAGACGAACTGCTGGCCGATGTAGAAAAATCGGGAGTAATAAGTAAGCAAGGTGATGTTGTTTCTTATTCCTTTAAAGTTGACAGCTTTGAAGCTGGAACTCCTTTCTATATCGAAGTGGAATGTTATGGCGAAGGTGGAAATGACGTAAATGGTCTGGTATTCATTCTTAAGAAATAAGTTCAGTTTTTTTTCGGTTTAAAAATTAGATTTATAGATTATTTTACTGATGATTATGAATAGGAGAATATTATTCCAGTTATTGCTTATAGTTGCATCTGTATTTGTTCATTTGTCGGCATCGGCCGGTAATGATGTACGTATAATGTCTTATAATGTGAGGAATTGTATCGGAATTGACAACAAGCTTGATTTCGACCGCATTGCCAGTATTATAAACAATGCCTCTCCCGATGTGGTTGCCTTACAAGAGATTGACAGTATGACCAATCGTAGCGGAAAGAGGTTTGTGTTGCAGGAAATAGCAGACAGAACTGATATGAAAGCTTTCTTTTCTCCTGCCATTTCTTTCGACGGTGGGAAATATGGTGTAGGTATCTTGTCGAAAGAGGAACCTATAAGTATTAAATGTGTTCCTCTGCCGGGAAGAGAAGAAGAGCGTACTTTTTTAATGGCAGAATTTGCTCAGTATATATTTTGTTGTACTCATTTGTCGCTTACAGAGGCAGACAGAATGGCTTCATTGTCTGTCATTAACGAACTGAGCAAAACATCACGGAAACCATTTTTTATTGCTGGTGACTTTAATGCATTGCCTCAGTCGGATTTTATAAACGGTCTGAAAGAAAGATTCAATTTTGTTTCGAATATCAGGCAGCATACATTCCCTTCTTCCGGTCCAAATGAGACTATCGATTATATTCTGAGTCTGAAATCTGCGGATATAAAGACTTGTGTCTTGTCTTCAAAAGTTATTGATGATAGTATTGCTTCCGACCACAGACCTGTAATGTCTGTGGTAAGGATTGCATCTCCGGCAGAAAAGATAATATCTACACAGCCTTATTTGCAGAATCCTGTAGGAAATGGCATTACCGTGATGTGGGAAACATCTGTTCCTTCATATTCATGGGTGGAGTATGGCACCGATGCTGATAATCTTAAGATGGCACGTACTCTTATAAACGGACAGGCTGTTTGTAACACTACTATCCATAAGGTGAGATTGTCGGATATTATTCCTGGCAAGAAATATTATTATAGAGTATGCTCTGCCGAAATTCTGAAATATCAGGCTTATAGCAAGTCTTTTGGTGATACTGTCTATACTGATATTAGTTCTTTTGTACTTCCTGACCTCGAAAGCAGCGACTTCTCGGCTGTAATATTCAATGATTTGCACAAACAGTATAAAACATTCAATGCTTTGTGTGATGTAGTTAAAAATGTTGATTACGATTTTGTGATATTTAACGGCGACTGTATAGATGATCCTTCCGGCAGAGAAGAGGCTTCTGCCTTTATCCGTGAACTTACATCTAAAGTTAGGGCAAATCAAATTTCTGTCTTCTTTATGAGAGGAAATCATGAAATCAGAAATGCTTATTCTGTAGAGTTAAGCAAGCATTTCGATTATGTGGGTGGTACAACTTATAGTGCATTCAACTGGGGGGATACTCGTTTTGTGATGCTCGATTGTGGTGAAGACAAGCCTGATAATCATTGGGTGTATTATGGACTTAATGATTTCTCACAGTTTAGAGAAGAGCAGGTTGAGTTCCTGAAAAAAGAATTGTCTTCTAAGAACTTCAGAAAAGCGTCAAAAAGAATCCTGATGCATCATATACCGATGTATGGTAACGACGGAAAGAACTTGTGCTATGAAATATGGCATCCTGTTTTACGCAAGGCTGCTTTTGATGTTAGCATCAATGCCCATACTCACAGATTCAATTATATTCCTAAGAATAGTTCGGATAATAACTTCCCGGTTATAATAGGAGGCGGATACAGTATGGATGATGCTACGGTCATTGTATTAAACAAGCATGATGATGAATTGAATGTTAAGGTGTATGACGTCAATGGCAAAGTGCTTTTGGATGAGAATTATTAATTATTTAATCATCTAATCATTGATGATATATGGATGTAGTAATACTATGAAATGTATGGATACTATGAACAAGATAAAATTTTTTGCTGTGATGATGTATACATCTGTGTCGGTTGTATACGCTCAGAATAATATAGTTTTTAAATCTCCTAATCCTGATAATGTGCCTCCTGCATGGAGTGGCAGTGAATCATTGAAATCCAAGGATAAAACTTCTTTGAACATATCGGGCAGTGCACATAAGAATCTTGACAGATATTGGGAGTATACAACACTTCCTATAGG
Organism: Phocaeicola sp.; assembly: GCA_034094155.1. GTDB lineage: Bacteria > Bacteroidota > Bacteroidia > Bacteroidales > Bacteroidaceae > Phocaeicola. Next base: position 23,396 of record JAXEBI010000033.1, on the reverse strand, counting down.
TAATGGCAGTATAGGAGCCAATATTTATGGTTCTGTGTGTGAAGAACGTATAACTTTCAATGAGAAGTCTTTATGGAGAGGTGGTCCTAATACTTCAAAGGGGGCTGCTTACTATTGGAATGTCAATAAGAACTCAGCTCACGTTCTTGATGATATCCGCAAGGCTTTTGCCGAAAATGATATAAAGAAGGTAACGGAGCTTACACAGAATAACTTCAACAGTGAGGTTCCGTATGAGGCCGATGCCGAGGAGCCTTTCAGATTTGGAAGCTTTACTACTTGTGGGGAGTTCAGAATAGATACAGGTCTTGATGACGATAACGGAAATTCGGGTATTTCAGGCCTTTCTGACTACAAAAGAATCTTGTCTCTCGACTCGGCTATGGTTAGTGTCTCTTTCTCAAAAGACGGGGTTAAGTACAACAGAAGTTATTTTGCCTCTTATCCCGATAATGTTATAGTTGCAAGATTCTCTTCCTCAGTACCGGGAAAACAGAATCTTGTATTCTCATATCTTCCCAATCCGGTATCCAAAGGACGTTTTGTAAGAAAGAAGAACGGTGAGTTCTGTTTCTCAGGACGGCTTGAGAACAATGGAATGGAATATGCAGTCCGTGTAAAATCTGTTGTAAACGGTGGTAGTGTCCGTACAGACGGTGATGGTCGTATTCATGTTGTTAATGCCGATGATGTGGTTTTTATAATAACAGCCGATACCGACTATAAGATTAATTTCGATCCCGATTTTTCCGATTCTAAGGCTTATGTAGGTGTAAATCCTCTCAAGACTACACAGGAGTGGCTTGACAAGGCTTCGGCAATGAGTTATTCCGAACTTCTTGAAAGGCATTATGATGATTATTCTTCCCTGTTTGGACGTACAGTTCTTGAACTTAATCCTTCGTATGTGTCGGAAAATTCTTATCTCGGCGAACTCTCGACTCCCGGAAGGCTTGCCCGTTACCGTACCGGTGCTCCCGACTACGGACTTGAATCTCTTTATTATCAGTTTGGCAGATACCTTCTTATTTCGAGTTCGCGTCCTGGTAATCTTCCAGCCAATCTTCAGGGAATGTGGCATAATAATGTAGATGGCCCATGGAGAGTGGACTATCATAATAATATAAATGTCCAGATGAACTATTGGCCTGCATGTCCAACAAATCTTCCTGAGTGTGAGCTTCCGCTTATAGATTTTATACGTACACAGACCAAATCAGGGGCAGTGACTGCAAAGTCTTATTTCGGAGCCCGCGGATGGACCACATCTATCTCATCTAATATCTTTGGTTTTACATCTCCTTTAAGAGATAAGGATATGTCGTGGAATTTCTCTCCAGTAGCCGGTCCGTGGCTTGCCACTCATGTATGGGACTATTATGATTATACACGCGACAGTGATTTCCTTCGCAATATAGGATATGATATTATAAAGGGAAGTGCCATGTTTGCTGTAGATTATCTTTGGCATAAGCCCGACGGGTCTTATACTGCGGCTCCTTCTACATCTCCCGAGCATGGTCCTATAGATGAAGGTGCTACATTTTCTCATGCCGTAATACGTGAGATACTTACCGATGCGGTTGAGGCGAGCCGTATTCTTGGTATTGACGCTGATGATAGGGCCGTATGGACAGAAGTACTTGAAAAAATGGTTCCTTACAGGATAGGACGCTATGGCCAGCTTATGGAGTGGTCGAAAGATATTGATGATCCTCAGGATGCTCACCGTCATGTGAACCATTTGTTCGGACTTCATCCCGGACATACGATATCTCCTGTAACAACTCCCGAACTTGCTAAGGCCTCACGCGTAGTATTGGAACACAGAGGTGATGGGGCAACAGGCTGGAGTATGGGATGGAAGCTCAACCAGTGGGCGAGACTTCATGACGGAAACCGCTCTTATACGCTATATGGAAATCTGCTGAAGAATGGAACTAATGATAACCTTTGGGACAGTCATCCTCCTTTCCAGATAGACGGTAATTTTGGTGGTACTGCCGGTGTTACAGAAATGCTCATGCAGTGCCATATGGGATTTATTCATATTCTTCCGGCCTTGCCCGATGTATGGCACGACGGTAAACTGACAGGTGTAAGGGCAAGAGGAAACTTTGTTGTGGATTTGTACTGGAAAGACAATAATCTTACAAAGGCTGTTGTTTATTCAGGTTCGGGTGTTCCATGCAAAATTTACTATAAAGGAAAGAAAATTGAGTTCGAGACTTCGGCAGGCAAGTCGTATACCGTAACACTTTCGGATGCTGGAGAACTTAGCGTGAAATAAGAACTTGCGTTAAATAGCTTTGACTGATGGATGTAATTTGATAATTATAATTTTATGAGAAGCAGAAAATATATTATATTGACATTATCGGTATTATTGAATTTAGTGCTTTCCGATGTTGTTGCATCTCCTGTAAAAGGTTTGCTTGAGCGTATTGACAAAGGAAGTTCATCTAAATTCATTATCGAGATAGTGAAGCCGGATAAATCGCACTCTGGTAATTTAAATGCTACTAATGCAAATACAGGTAGGGGTGGCTCTGATAAAGATTCGGCCATAGGAGCAACAGACTTCTTCGAACTCGACCAGAAAGGAGACAAGGTTGTTGTAAGAGGAAACAATTATGTAAGTATAGCTACCGGAATAAACTGGTATTTGAAATATTATGCCGGTATTCATCTTTCATGGAATTGCATGTCGGCCGATTTGCCTGATATTCTTCCTCCAGTAAAAAAGAAGGAGAGACATGAAACTTCCATGACCTCAAGGTATGATTTCAATTACTGTACATACTCTTATACTATGGCTTTCTGGGACTGGAACCGTTGGGAAAAGGAAATAGACTGGATGGCTCTTCATGGTATTAATATGCCTTTGGCTGTGGTTGGTGCCGGAACTGTATGGAGGAATGTTCTCCTGAAATTAGGATACTCACGTGAAGAAGTCAATGATTTTGTTGCAGGCCCTGCTTTCCAGGCATGGTGGCTTATGAACAATCTTGAAGGCTGGGGTGGACCTAATCCCGACAGTTGGTATGATGACCAGGCCGCTCTTCAGAAAAAGATAATAAAGCGTATGCGTGAGTATGGTATCGAACCTGTTCTTCCGGGTTATTCTGGAATGGTTCCCAATAATGCAAAGGAAAAATTAGGACTTGATGTTGCCAATCCCGGATTGTGGTGTGGATATAGAAGACCTGCTTTCCTTCAGCCAACCGACAGTAATTTCCAGCGTATTGCGGATATATACTATAAGGAACTTACCCGACTTTTCGGTAAAGCCCGTTTTTATAGTATGGACCCTTTCCATGAGGGGGGCAATGTGGCCGGGGTTGACCTTGATGCGGCAGGTAAAGCCATTTATACAGCTATGAAGAAATGCAATAAGGATGCTGTATGGGTAGCGCAGGCCTGGCAGAGATGTCCGTACGATAAGATGATTGAAAACATACCTCAGGGAGATCTTATAGTTCTTGACCTCTTTTCCGAGAGCCGTCCACAATGGGGTGATCCGTCTTCTACATGGTATAGAAAGAATGGCTTCGGCAAGCACAACTGGCTGTACTGTATGTTGCTCAACTATGGTGGTAATGTTGGCCTTCACGGAAAGATGAAACATCTTATAGACGGTTTCTATGAGGCACGCGACAGCCGTTTCGGTTCTACTCTCAAAGGTGTGGGAATGACGATGGAAGGAACAGAAAACAATCCTGTTATGTACGAACTTCTATGTGAACTCCCGTGGAGAAAAGAAAAGTTCTCGAAAGATGAATGGCTTGAGGGATATGTAAAAGCACGATACGGATTCAGTAACAGTAAGGTTCTTGAGGCGTGGAATATATTGAGTGAAAGCATTTACAACTGTCCTAAGGAGTCTGTTCAGCAGGGAACACACGAATCTGTTTTCTGTGCCCGTCCTTCACTTAATACCTATCAGGTGTCGAGCTGGTCGGAAATGAAGGATTATTATAATCCGGAGGATGTAATTAGGGCTGCCGGAATTATGGTAGATGCTGTATCTGATATAATATCATCTTATGGCTCTGAAAAACTTAATGATAACTTCAGGTATGATTTGGTGGATATAGTACGCCAGGCTGTAGCCGAAAAAGGTCGTCTGGTTTATCCGATAATTGTAGATTCATATAAGGCTGGAGAGAAGGATTTGTTTAAGTCCTCATCGGCACGTTTCCTCGAACTTATTTCCTTGCAGGACAGATTGCTCGCTACCAGAAGTGAATTTCGTGTAGGAAGTTGGATAAAGATGGCCCGTGACATGGGCAGGACAGAGGAAGAGAAAAATCTATATGAATGGAATGCCCGTGTTCAGATTACTACCTGGGGCAACCGTAATGCGGCCGACAATGGTGGCTTGAGAGATTATGCCCACAGAGAGTGGAATGGTTTGTTGTCCGACTTCTATTATATGAGATGGAAGACGTACTTTGATTACCTAAGCCGTAAACTGAATGGTGAGAATCCTGAAAAAATAGATTTTTATGGTCTGGAAGAGAAATGGACCTTACAGAATAACCATTATGATAATGCTCCGCAGGGAGATGTGATTGAAACCTGTAGGGAAGTTTATTCTTCTATCCGTTAATTTATTGTGTTGTGATAATTGTGACGGTTGTGATGGCCTTTTCATAAATATATTCCATAGAAATTATTTATCTTTGCGGGAGCTTACAGCTTATTTAATTTTTAATAGTATTTGATGGTATTTTTATGAATTAAAGCATGGAGATATAGATATGATAGAAGAATTATTAAGTTATAATAAGTCGTTTGTAGAAAAGAAAGGATACGAAAAGTTTCTTACAACCAAGTATCCCGACAAGAAAATAGCCATTGTGACATGTATGGATACCCGTCTGATAGAGTTGCTTCCTGCAGCTCTCGGCTTGAAGAATGGTGATGTAAAGATTATCAAGAATGCCGGTGGAACTATTACGCATCCGTTTGGTAGTGCCATGCGAAGCCTGCTTGTAGCTATATATGAGTTGGGTGTAGAGGAAGTAATGATTATCGGACATACCGACTGTGGCGTGCAGCACATGGACAGTGAGGTTATGCTTGAACACATGCGCAGCCGCGGTGTATCTCAGGACCATATAGAGATGATGGAATACTGTGATGTTGATTTACGTACGTGGTTGAGCGGATTCAATGATACCGAAGAGGCAGTCAGACAGAGCGTTCATATAGTGCGTCATCATCCATTGATGCCTGCAGACGGTATCAATGTGAGAGGTTTCATAATGAACTCTGTTACAGGGGAATTGGAAGAAATTGAGGCTGACTGAGACAAATAAAAAAAATGTCCCGTCATTCTTAGTAAAATGTCTCGTTATTTTATATAAAATGACGAGACATTTTTTTTAAATACCGTTATGGTAGAGTTCTGTGAATCCTTCACGGAACATATCGTATGTAACTAATACTTTTATCATGGTTTTCTCATTTAATTATATTGTAGTTAATAAATTGTTGTATTCATCATCATTTGTGCTTTACATTGCAAATATAATAAACATAATCAAAGATAAAAGTCATGACTGCAAAACATGCGCTGAAATGGGATTTTTTATGTACATAACAATATTTTATACTATAAAAGACCGATTTATGGTATATAAAGGATAGAAATAATGCATATCTTTGTGACTAAATATTAGAAAAACAACTGAAAAACTATCTTTAATTAAATTAAAAACTAATCGTTATCATGAAAAAACTATTTTTGTATGGTATGTTGGGGGCATGTTCTTTGTCGGCCACTGCACAGACATTCAAGGAATGGCAGGACGCAGAGATTAATCAGATAAACCGTGCACCTATGCATTCTTCTTTTTTCGCTTACGAAAGTGTTGAGGCTGCAAACAAGGCAATGAAAGAAAAATCTGAAAACTTTATGACTCTTAACGGAACCTGGAAATTTTTCTGGGTAGAAAATGCCGACCAGCGTCCTACCGACTTCTTTAAGGTTGGATACAATGATAAGGGCTGGGATGATTTTCAGGTACCTGCCGTATGGGAACTTAACGGTTATGGCGACCCTATTTACGTAAACGTTGGTTACGGATGGAGAAACCAGTATAAGAATAATCCTCCGTTTGTTCCTACTGAAAAGAATCATGTAGGTTCTTATCGTAGAGAAATTGTAGTTCCTGCCGACTGGAAAGGTAAGGATATCATAGCTCACTTCGGTTCGGTGACTTCGAATATGTATCTTTGGGTCAACGGAAAGTTTGTTGGTTACAGTGAAGACAGCAAGCTTGAAGCTGAGTTTGATATTACAAAATATCTGAAACCTGGACAGAAGAATCTCATTGCGTTCCAGGTGTTCCGCTGGTGCGATGGCAGTTATCTTGAAGACCAGGACTTCTTCCGTCATAGCGGTGTAGGACGCGATTGCTATCTTTATACCCGTAACCAGAAACGTATAGATGATATCCGCATTACTCCTGACTTGGACAGCGAATATAAGAACGGTACTCTTGGTATCGAACTTAGTCTGAAGGGTAATAATAATGTAACTCTTGAGCTGCTTGATTCACATAATAATGTTGTGGCAACAAAAGAAGTGAAGGGTTCCGGAAAGGTATCGGCTGAAATGGCTGTTGAGAACCCTAACAAGTGGACTGCCGAAACTCCATATCTGTATACTTTGCGCGCAAGTGTGAAGAACGGAAACTCTGTATCTGAGGTTGTTCCTGTTAAGGTAGGTTTCCGTAAGATTGAACTTAAGAATGCACAGATTCTTGTAAACGGACAGCCTGTATTGTTCAAGGGTGCCAACCGTCATGAAATGGATCCGGACGGAGGTTATGTAGTATCGCGCGAACGTATGATCCAGGATATCCAGATTATGAAGAAATTCAATATCAATGCTGTACGTACATGTCACTATCCTGATGATCCTTTCTGGTATGAACTGTGCGACAAGTATGGTATATATATGGTAGCTGAGGCTAATATCGAATCTCACGGAATGGGTTATGGCGAAACTACTCTTGCAAAGAATCCTATTTATGCCAAGGCTCACATGGAACGTAACATGCGTAATGTTCAGCGCAACTTCAATCATCCAAGTATCATCTTCTGGTCGCTTGGTAACGAAGCCGGATATGGCCCTAACTTCGAAGCTGCATACGACTGGATTAAGGCTGAAGACCCAAGCCGTGCCGTTCAGTATGAACAGGCTCATAAGGATGGCAAGTCGGATATCTTCTGTCCGATGTATTACAGATATACAGGATGTGAAGAATATTCTAAAGACGACAAATACCAGAAACCTCTTATCCAGTGTGAATATGCTCATGCCATGGGTAACTCAGAAGGTGGATTCAAGGAATATTGGGATTTGATACGTAAATATCCTAAATATCAGGGCGGATTTATCTGGGACTTTGTTGACCAGTCTTGCCGCTGGACCGGAAAGAACGGTAAGATGATTTATGCATATGGTGGCGACTTCAATCGTTTCGATGCAAGCGACAATAACTTCTGCGATAATGGTCTTATCAGCCCTGACCGTGTGCCAAATCCTCACATGTATGAAGTAGGATACTTCTATCAGAATATTTGGGTTACTCCGGGCGACTTGAGTAAGGGTGAAGTTAAGGTTTATAATGAAAACTTCTTCCGCGACTTGTCGGCTTATTATATGGAATGGGAAGTCTTGAAAGATGGTAAGGTAGTACGCAGCGGTCTTGTAGAGAACCTTAATGTGGCACCACAGCAGACTGCAACTCTTAAACTCGATCTTGGAAAAGTTTGCGACTGTGGCGAATGGTTGCTTAATGTTAAGTTTGTTCAGAAGAACCGTGAAAGTCTTGTTCCGGCAGGTCATGTAGTGGCTAAGAACCAGCTTGTTCTTAAGGAATACAAGGCTCCTTCTATGGACTTCAAGAATGTAGAAGAAACAAATGTAGCAGTTGTAACTCCTGTTGCAAACGATGATAACTACAATTGTCTTGAAATAAACGGCGAGAACTTCAATATCCAGTTCAACAAGAGAAACGGATACATGGACAGCTATACTGTAAACGGTACTCAGATGATTAAGGAAGGTGCAGAACTTTCACCTAACTTCTGGCGTGCTCCGACCGACAATGACTTTGGTGCCGGATTGCAGAAGAGATATGCAGCATGGAAGAACCCAGGTATCAGCCTTGTATCTATGAAGCATGAAACTGTCGACAATCAGTTGGTTGTTTCTACAGAATATGATATGAAGAATGTTTCTGCAAAATTGTATATCACTTATACTATCAATAATAAGGGTGCAGTGAAGGTTAACCAGAAGATGGTAGCCGACAAGAATGCCAAAGTTTCTGATATGTTCCGCTTCGGTATGCAGATGGTAATGCCTAAGTCGTTCGAAAATATTTCTTATTACGGACGCGGACCTGTAGAAAACTACAGCGACCGTAACCATAGTACAGACCTTGGTATTTACAACCAGACTGTAACAGAACAGTTCTATGCATATATCCGTCCTCAGGAAAATGGAACAAAGACTGATATCCGCTGGTGGAAACAGTTGAATGAAGAAGGTAAGGGACTTATGTTTGTTGCTGCCGCTCCATTCTCTGCTTCAGCTCTTCACTATACTATAGAGTCACTTGATGATGGTTGGGAAAAGAAACAGAGCCACTCAAACGAAGTTGAAGAAGCCGACCTTACAAACGTACTTATTGATAAGGCTCAGCAGGGACTTGCTTGTGAAGACAGCTGGGGTGCTATTCCTCTTCCAAAATACAGATTGCCATACGGTGATTATGAATTTACATTTATCATGACTCCGGTATCTGCAAATATTGTAATAGATTAATCAGGAGGAACAGAGTATCAGACAAAATATAATCTGTTTTTCTTAACAGGTAAATACTGTATAAAATAAAAAAACAGAAAATAAGAACAATAACAGCCATACGTATGATAAATCTTGATAGATGTTCATATTGTATGGCTGTTTTGTGTTATCGGATATCTCTGTATTTGTTTAAAAAAACAAATTGGTATTTAAGAATATTTTTTTGTATGAAGCTTAAAATATATTCCTTAATGGCAGCTTTTTCGCTGCTCATTCTTCAGTCGTGTTGTAATGAACACGATATTTATTACATTGATTCTGTTTCGGGTTCCGACAGTAATTCAGGACTGTCGCCTGATGAGTCATGGAAGAGTTTTAAAAATGTAAATGATATACGGCTCAATCCCGGTGATAAGCTATTGTTAAAGCGAGGTGGAGTATATAACGGCGTTCTGGAATTGTCGGCCAAAGGTACACAGCAAAACAGGATTACTGTAGGTGCTTATGGAGAGTCCGGCAAGAATCCTTGTATTGTCGGACATGATACGTCAATGTATGCCATGAGAATCTTCAATTCAGAATATGTTACTGTAAGAGATTTGGAAATAGTAAATAAAGGTCGTGAGCCTTTGCCAATGAGAACCGGTCTGAAAATAGAATGCAGTAATTATGGAGTCTCGAAAGGTATTACCGTAGATAATATAACAGTACGCGATGTAAACGGTTCGCGTGTAAAGGAATTGGGAGGAGGTTCAGGCATTTTAATAGTGAACTCAGGAGATGAGATAAAATCAAGGTTCGACAGTCTGATAATAGAAAACAGCCATATCTTGCGCTGCGAAAGAAATGCTATGATATGGAGCGGATACTATGATAGAAACAACTGGTTCCCGAATAAGCATATAATAGTGAGAAATAATCTTATAGAGGGTGTACCAGGCGATGGAATAGTTCCTATAGGCTGTGACAGTACCTTGATAGAATATAATGTGATGAGAGATTGTCCGGATGTACTTCCTATGACTGAAGCTGCGGCCGGTTTCTGGCCATGGAGCTGTGATAATACTGTAATTCAGTATAACTCTGTTTCCGATCATAAGGCACCGTGGGATGCACAGGGATTTGATTCCGATTACAACTGCAACAATACTGTTATTCAGTATAACTATAGCCATGATAACTATGGTGGTATGGTGCTTGTATGTAACTCAGGAAATGCAGGAAACTACAGTATAGGAAACAATAATTCTATAGTGAGATACAATATAAGCATAGGCGATGGTATTCGTCCAAAGGAAACAAGAGCAGGGATGTTTTCGCCAAGCATACATATAGCAGGACCGGTAGAAAATACATTAATTGAGAAAAACATCATTCATTCAAACCACAGAGGAGACGACAGTGTAGACAGGTCTATGATTGTATCTGATTCTTGGGATGGATATGCCGATAATACTACATTCAGGAAAAATATCTTTTATTCGGCTGATAAGGGAGATTTCAATCTGACAGAATCAACCAATAATGTTTTTGACTCAAACTGGTTTATAGGTGAGTATGAATCATATCCTAAAGATGATAACGCCTGTATGTTAAGTGACGTGTATAAAAGACAGATTCTTGACTGCGGTTCCAATGGTTATACCGGACTGCAGAAACTTATGTCTGAAAGAAATATCTGTGGCATGAAATTCTTCTTTGTCGACAAGAACAAGATAGAGAACTTCTTCGAAGAAATGGAAGGAAGTCCGGTCAAAGATTAAGGCCTGGGTATTTCTACAGTCCGTTTCTCAGAGATAGATATCTTTGAATATGGAGTAATTGATGTCCATAGGGCCAGGTCATGTCCGTTTAATGGATATGTATCTTCTCCCTGAATATGTGCTGCTACAGCCCGTAGCATTATATAATCCATACCTTTATGATGAACATCTATTCTGGTAGCTTCGGTACCCCACAGTTGCCAGAACCGGTGTTCATTTTCTTCTATATACTTTAAGTCGTCTTCCCATTCTTCGTATGGTGATAGTCCTTCGATATATATTTTACGGAATTCTCCCCTCCATATTCCCTTGCTTCCCTGAATTTCAAAGTCAAGGCTTCTCGGGCGCGGAAGAGTAGTATCGTGAGTGAGTGTGATAAGTATATTTTTTTCGGAACGCATTTGGGTAATTATTATATCTCCCATTGCTATAGGCACAGATGTATCGCCTCCGTGCTGAAGGATATATTCATGCATGCCACATGCTCTTGATGAGAAAGATGTAAGCTCTGTTATATAATCGGTTCTTCCTATTCCGATGGCAAGACAAACAGGGGCCAGTCCGTGTGTAGGATATAAGTCACAGTTTTCTGTAGTATAGAACTGGCTTCTCCAAATTCCCTCCGGCTTATTGGGGTTTCCAAGTTTACCGTTATCATCTACGAGCAATCCTCTTAGGTCGTGTCTGTATCCACCTTTTACGGCAACAATATTTCCAAGAATGCCTTTTTTTACAATGTTAAGCATAGCCATGTTTTCTCTCATAAATACAGCATTTTCCAACGGGAAAATATTCAGACTGTATTTTTCAGCAGTTTCCAGTAATGGCTTGTACTCGTCAATACAGAATCCTCCTTTAATCTCTATGGCTACATGACATCTGTGATAGTGATTTCCTAATGCAAACATAGCCTGTTCTATATGAAATTTCCATGGAGAGGCAATTATGGCAAGGTCTGGTTTCTGTTCTATAATCATTCTCTGATAGTCGTCATTATCTTTATTATAGAACATGATATCTATGTTTTCAAGATCACAAGGCTTATTGCTTGAAGGGTCGAATACGGCCACTACTTCAAAGTTGTCTATACTCTGAAGTATTCTAAGCAGACCACATCCTCTGTATCCGGCTCCAATCAAGACAGTTCTTATTCTTTTCATCATATTGCCATTTTAGGTTTCGGATGCAAAGATAAAAAAAATGGTTTATCGGTGTTTCATTATTGTGTTTTACTTCATTACAATTATATAGATGCTGTAAAGAGAATGTAATTAATTGACTGTAATTTATTATGGTGCTACATAAAAAATTATAATAGCATTATAATAGTGGAAATGTGTTCAATTTACCTGACTATCCATTTATCTATAGTCCTTGTTTCAGAACTGAAATTTACTCCTACCTTCAACACCGTACGCCCATCGGAGGCAAATGCTGATGCATATCCTTTATTTTCTATCTGAAGCATGGCATCTTCGGCTGTGCCATCGAGTTTGAATTCCATGACATAAATATAATCTGGAGTTTTCATAACAAGATCCACTCGTCCGCGAGATGTGTGATACTCCACTTCTGTATGAAATCCCATAAGTTTGAATACTATGTATAATATATTCTGATAATGTACTTCACGGTCACGTGGAGCGAGATCATATGGTATATCGTCGAAGAATGTCTGTAAACGGCTCAGAAATGAGTCGACATTACCTTTACGGATGTCTGTAACAAAACGCTGAATTTCGTAAGGAGATTTTGTTACACTTACAGAAGCATAGTTTGGTAGCAGAAAACGGAAGAAACCTTGTTCTACTTCACGGTTGGGGAATCCGAGAGTATAATTTTCGAATTCCTTATTATAGTCTTTAAGCGTAAGGTATCCACTCTGATATATAACAGGTACAGGATCTGTTGATGCTGAATCGATGGAATCAAGGACAGGGCCGCTGGTAACTATATCTTCAATTTCCTCTACCTTGTAATTATGAAGCTTCATTAGCTCTACAAGGTATGTAGGAGTACCTGTAGCAAACCAATAATTATCTATCTGCATATTGGCAAAAGTATTCAGCAGACTGAAAGGATTGTACATTCCTGGAGAATCATAACTGAAATGATAGCCGTCATAATTCATCTTTAGCTTTTTACAGGCATTGTCATAACTTATTCCTAATTTATTAGCCAAAGTATGAATATCGTCATCAAAATACATGTAAAGTTCGGCCTCGCTTATTCCGCAAATTTCAGAAAAACGGTTTATCATGGAAATATCCATAAGATTATTAAGGTCGCTGAACACGCTTATTTTACCAAACTTTGTAACACCTGTCAGCATTGCAAAATGTATAAATCCATCGCAAGATTTTAAAGCACCGTAGAAAGCTTTTAGAATATTGCGGTATTCTGTCTGAAGTTCGGGATTACCAATGGTCTGAAGCATAGGCTTGTCATATTCGTCTACAAGTATGACAACTTTTCTGCCTGTTATTTCGTATGCGCTTTTTATGATATACATAAAACGTTCCTCAGGAACTCTGTCTTTTTTCTCATCACCATACAGCTTTTCCCATGTTTCAAGATTCTGATTTAAAATTCCTATAAGAGAGTCTCTGTCGTGATAGTTTCTTGTATTCAAGTCCATGTGCAGAACAGGGTATTTTATCCACTCTTTTTCTTTTTGCTCTATAGCAAGCCCTTTAAAAAGCTCTTTCCGGCCAGAAAAGTATGCTTCAAGTGTAGATATGAGAAGACTTTTTCCAAAGCGTCGCGGACGACTCAGGAAATAATATTTACCTGTACTTACTAACTGATATATCAATGCGGTTTTATCAACATAGATATATTTTCTGTTACGAAGATCGTCGAAATTCTGAATGCCTACCGGGTAAAGCTTGCTCATAACTGTTTGATTTTTTTTAGTGCTACACAAAGATAGTTTAAAACGAATGAAGAACAAAGTGAAAATAAAGTTTAACATTCAAGTTGCCACAGATTTTCAAGTTATAATATTCTTATGACATAAATAATCTTTTATGCTATAAATTGTATCAATAATTACTTTGTTTAGAAAAAAAACTATACATTTGCCATATAGCTATATGTTTGTATAAGCTATATGTATATTATGTTATACTGTGTATATAATAACAGTAATAACTGTTGGAATTTTGTTTGTACTAAATATTTGTACCTAAAAGAATAGTTTTATGAGCAGCTACGATTACACACATATACTTACCAGAACTGTAGAGCAATTGTCCGACAATCAGTCGTATGCGGGTCTGTTTCATCAACATAAGGAAGGAGAATCTCTTCCATCGGCAAAGTCGCTTAAAGAAATTATAGAACTGTCGAGAGCAATACTTTTTCCCGGATACTTTGGGAAATCCAATATAAATAGCCGTACCATCAACTATCATATTGGGGTAAATATAGAAAGACTCTTTGGTCTTCTTACAGAACAAATCAGAGCGGGACTATGCTTTGGTGTTGAAAATAACGGTATTACAGACGAGAACTGTAAGGATTCTCTGTATGATAATGTATCGTCCACTACACCTACCGATAAGGAAACATCAGCCAAACTGGCTGCCGAATTTATAAGCAGAATGCCTGAAATGCGACGTATACTTGCCACAGATGTTGAAGCTGCTTATTATGGTGATCCGGCTGCTACATGTTTTGGTGAAATAATCTGCTGTTATCCTATAATTAAGGCAATTACCAATTATAGAATAGCTCATGAACTTTATATGCTGAATGTACCTCTTATACCACGTATAATAACCGAAATGGCCCATTCCGAAACTGGTATAGATATACATCCCGGAGCTAAAATAGGACATCATTTTACCATTGACCATGGAACGGGTGTGGTAATAGGTGCAACGTGTATAATAGGTAATAATGTCAAGTTGTATCAGGGGGTAACATTGGGAGCCAAGAGTTTCCCTCTCGACGAGAACGGAAATCCTATTAAGGGAATAGCCAGACATCCGATACTCGAGGATGATGTAGTGGTATATTCAAATGCTACAATTCTTGGACGTATTACTATTGGTAAAGGAGCTACTATAGGAGGCAATATCTGGGTTACAGAAAATGTCCCTGCCGGAGCGCGTATAGTTCAAAGAAAGTAAACTGAGTCAGTTTCTCGGATTTTATTTGTAATTTTGCCGAAAAATATCAATAAAGAATTCTTTTGAAGATGATTTCTTCTGATTCCTTTTCAGAGAATATGAATAGGATTAATTGTAGAATTAATTACAGAATTAATTACAGAATTAATGATAAGACTAATGATATAATTAATGATAATTAGAGATAAAAGATAATATGGCAGTAAACAAGAAAAATCCCTTTGCATTTAAGGCCAAACAGTCGGCAAAAAAGAAAAGTAGTGGAAAGCGTATTGGAAAATCAAGACCCGAAAAGGCAAATAATCAGTTGAACCGTAGAGTAAAATAGTGAATTATCAGCTTCTTATAAAGCTTCTCATAAGACTTCTCATAAAAAAATCTCACTGGTATTATATCAAATGATAATATAATAATATCAGTGAGATTTTTATTTATATTTCAGCTTTAAACCTTACAGTTTACAACTTACAGCTTACAACTTATAGTTTACAGCTTGTTGCTTATTGTTTATTGCTTATTATTTACAGCTGTAGTGATTATTCCGCAAGAATAAAGTCCAGCTGCTTCTTTTCAAGATTTGCGCGGGCAACCTTTATCTTTATCGAATCTCCTAAACTGAATTTCTGATGATGGCGTCGGCCTATAAGACAATAATTCTTTTCATCAAAATCGTAATAGTCGTTTCCGAGGTCACGCATTGAAATCATACCTTCACACTTGTTTTCGTTTATTTCTACGTAAAGTCCCCATTCGGTAACACCTGATATTACACCATCATAAACAGTTCCTATATGGTCGCTCATAAACTCTACCTGCTTATATTTAATAGAGGCACGTTCGGCACTTGCGGCTGTCTGTTCCATTGCAGAACTGTGTTCGCACAGGTTTTCGTATTTGTCGGCTTGTGCGGTTCTTCCTCCATCGAGATATCTTGTAAGCAGACGGTGAACCATCAGGTCGGGATAACGTCGGATAGGAGAAGTGAAATGAGTATAATAATCGAAAGCCAGTCCGTAGTGACCTATGTTATAGATAGAATATCTTGCCTTCTGCATAGAACGTAGAGATACTGTTTCCACAAGGTTCTGTTCGCCTTTTCCATGCACTTCCTTGAGCAGCTTGTTGATAGACTTTGATACTTCTACTTTCGAGCCTCCGGTACGTATCTTATATCCGAAACGAGCGATAAACTGATTAAGATTGTCCAGTTTGTCAGGGTCCGGTAGGTCGTGTATACGGTAAGGGAATACTTTTGCCTTTTTATTTTTTGGAACCTTGCCTATATGTTCGGCTACGGTACGGTTGGCCAGAAGCATGAACTCTTCTATAAGCTTGTTGGCTTCTTTCGAAACCTTGAAATATACACTCAGAGGCTTGCCTTTTTCATCAATCTCGAATTTCACTTCACAGCGGTCGAAATCTATAGCTCCGGCCGACAGACGTTTCTCGCGCAGAATCTGAGCCAGTTTGTTGAGTTGCAGAATCTCATCCTTGAAGTCTCCTTCACCTGTCTCAATAATATTCTGAGCTTCTTCGTATGTAAATCTTCTGTCCGATTTGATTACAGTATGCTTGATGCGGTAATCCTTTATCTCTGCTTTTTCGTTCATATCGAATATAACAGAGTATGCCAACTTTTCTTCGTTTGGCCTTAGTGAGCAGATAAAGTTACACAGACGTTCCGGCAGCATAGGAATGGTACGGTCGACCAAATATACCGAAGTGGCGCGTTTAACAGCCTCCTTGTCTATTATACCTCCTTCCTTTACATAGTGAGATACATCGGCAATATGCACACCAACCTCCCAAAGTCCCGGCTTAATCTGTCGTATAGATAATGCATCGTCGAAGTCTTTCGCATCCTTAGGGTCGATTGTAAATGTAGTTACTTCTCTAAAGTCCTCTCTTTCGGCATAATCTTCGGGAGTAATTTCGGCCGACAGTTTGTCGGCTGCAGCTTCCACGGCGGCAGGATAAGTATAAGGCAGTCCGTATTCTGCAAGTATAGCATGCATTTCGGTATTGTTGTCGCCTGCTGCCCCTAATACATCTATTACCTCACCGAAAGGATTCTTGGCTTGTTCCGGCCATTCGGTAATTTTTACCACGGCCTTTTCTCCATCTTTTCCTCCTTTCAGTTTTTCTTTAGGGATGAATATGTCATTAGCCAGTGTATTTGTTTCTGTTATAAGGAAAGCATAGTTTTTCGAAACCTTCAGTGTTCCCACAAATGTGGTATTTGCTCTTTCAATGATTTCTATAACTTCTCCTTCAAGGTTATGTTTTTTACATTTTGCACAAAGAGCCACCTTCACTTTATCATTGTTCATTGCATGGGCCGAATTACGTTCGGCAATGAAGATTGGTTCTCCTCCATCTTCAGGGATAAAAGAATTTTTTCCGTTGCTCTTGCGCTGGAAAGTACCTATAAGAATCTGGCCTTTGTCGTTCAGTTTAAATCGTCCTTTTTCTGTCTCTACAAGGAAACTTTCTTCTACCATTTCTCTGATAATCTCGTTGCATAGCATTTTCAGAGGATGGGTAGTAAGCTTTAAATTTAGGAATAATTGCTTTACACCAATGCTTTCTGTTGGTTTATTGCGGAAATAACTGATGATAAGCTCTACCAGTTCTTTTTTCTTCATGCGTTTTCCGCCTTTTTTCTCTTTTTTATTCTTAGCCATGTCTATTCCTTTCTTGGTTAGTTTTCACAAAGTAAGCAAAATAAATGGAATAATCCACTAATTAGTGTTGTGTTTTTATTATAAAAAGACAAAAAAAGAGTATCTTTGCGCTTTTTAAATCAGGAGATTACACTGAAGATAAATATTTATGGAGAAAAAGATATTGGTAACCGGTGCAAGCGGATTTATAGGCAGCTTTCTTGTAGAGGGTGGACTTAAAGAAGGCATGCAGGTTTGGGCCGGAGTACGAAAAAGCAGCAGCAGAAAGTATCTGAAGGATGAAAGGATACATTTTGCCGAACTCGACCTTACTGACTCCAATAAACTGCCTGAGCAGCTTAAGCGTCATAAGGAAGAACATGGAAAATGGGATTATATCATACATTGTGCCGGTGTAACAAAATGTATTGATAGAGCCGACTTTATGATTGGGAATTATTGGGCTACACGCCATTTTGTTGAGAATCTTATTAAACTCGATATGGTTCCCGATAATTTTGTATTTATTAGTTCGTTAAGCGTATTCGGACCGATAAAGGAGTACAATTATGCTCCTATTAGTGAAGCCGATGCACCTATGCCAAATACGGCGTATGGCGAAAGCAAACTGAAGACAGAGGAGTTTTTAATGCAGCTTAAAAACTTTCCTTTCGTGATTTTCTGCCCCACAGGGGTATATGGCCCTCGTGAGAAGGATTATTTCCTTATGGCAAAGTCAATTAAGAATCATCTGGATTTTATGGCAGGTTTTAAACGTCAGGACCTCACATTTGTGTATGTAGAAGATCTGGTGCAGGCTATATATCTGGCCATCAATAACAATATGGCTTACAGAAAATATCTTGTGTCCGACGGAAAAGTTTACAGCAGCCGTACTTTTTCCGACCTTATCCGTAGGGAGTTGGGCTATCCGTGGATGATAAGATTTGTATGCCCTTTGTTTCTTCTGAAACTTATTTCGTGTGTGGCCGAAACGGTTTCTAAGTTTACAAGAAAACCAAGCACATTGAATAGCGACAAATATAAGATAATGAAGCAGCGCAACTGGCGGTGCGATATATCTCCACTTGAGGAGGAACTTGGATATAAGCCACAGTTTGACCTTGAGAGGGGAGTTAAAGAAATAATAACCTGGTATAAAAAGGAAGGATGGCTGTAGATTTAAAACTATTTGAGAGAGTGGAGAGCGGCAGAGGACTTTTTGCGGTAGAAAGCATAAGTCTCATATATAATGCCCTCACTACTATATTGATACTTATTCTTTATCCAAGAATGGATCATCCCGGGACGATGCTTTTGGAACGGTTGGGTATAGTGGTTCTTACTTTTGCCCTGATTCATCTTTATCAGTCTCTGCCATGCAGACTGACAGCTTTTATCAGAATGGTGTTCCAAATGTCGTTGCTTGCATATTGGTATCCCGATACGTATGAGTTCAACAGGCTGTTCGATAATCTCGACCATGTATTTGCTTCTGCCGAACAGATGATTTTCGGATGCCAGCCTGCTGTTGAGTTCTGCAAATTATGCCCGTCTATATGGCTGAGCGAACCTTTTAATATGGGATATTTCTTCTATTATCCAATGATGCTTATAGTGGTATTGTACTATTTTGTATGTCATTTTGAATGGTTCGAAAAGATTTGCTTTGTGCTTGTTGCCTCGTTCTTTATCTATTATCTGTTTTATATACTGGTTCCTGTGGCCGGACCTCAGTTTTATTTTCCTGCCATAGGTATGGATAAGGTTAATGCATGTGATTTTCCTGCCATAGGCGATTATTTCAACGACAATAGTATTCTTCTTCCGGGACCTGGTTTCGACCACGGATTCTTCTTCAATCTTGTGGAGGCTTCTCA
Organism: Phocaeicola sp.; assembly: GCA_034094155.1. GTDB lineage: Bacteria > Bacteroidota > Bacteroidia > Bacteroidales > Bacteroidaceae > Phocaeicola. The sequence goes on along the minus strand of JAXEBI010000033.1, from coordinate 4,124 downwards.
GGAAGTGGGAGAACGTCCTACTGCTGCGTTTCCGAGTTCGCATGTTGGAATATCTACCATTGTTATGATTATGTCGTGGCGTGTAAGCAAAAAACTGGCTTTTATCCTTATGCCATTTTATTTATTGCTTTGTTGTGCTACAGTATATATTCAGGCTCATTATCTTATAGATGCCATAGTGGGTTTCATAACTGCATTTATGGTATATTATGTGGCATCGGTAATGTATAAGAAGTGGTTTATATCGCCGGCATTCCGACTTATGAGCAGATAGAAATTAATACTAACTATCTATATAAGAAGTAATTTAAGTTAAAAACAGATTATAAGCAGAAATAAACATTCAGCTTAATTTTTTAGACAACAATAATGAAGATTAGAAATATAGATTTAGGTGACAAACCTGTACTTTTGGCTCCAATGGAGGATGTAACCGATCCGGCATTCCGACTTTTATGTAAGGAGTTCGGTGCCGATATGGTATATACTGAATTTGTTTCGAGTGATGCATTGATACGTTCGGTAGGTAAAACTATGCTGAAGCTTAACATAAGTGAGAAAGAGCGTCCTGTAGCAATACAGATTTACGGTAAGGATACTGAAACAATGGTTGAGGCTGCAAAGATAGTAGAACAGGCTAAACCTGATATTCTTGACCTTAATTTCGGCTGTCCTGTAAAGAGAGTGGCAGGCAAGGGAGCCGGTTCGGGTATGCTTCAGAATGTTCCGAAGATGCTGGAAATAACAAAGGCAGTGGTAGATGCTGTAAAGATTCCGGTAACAGTAAAGACTCGTTTGGGATGGGATTCGGAGCATAAGATAATTGTGGAGCTGGCCGAGCAGCTTCAGGATTGTGGTATAGAGGCTCTTACCATACACGGGCGTACAAGGGCACAGATGTATACCGGTGAGGCTGACTGGACTCTTATAGGTGAGGTGAAGAATAATCCACGTATGCATATTCCTATTATCGGGAATGGTGATGTTACTACACCTCAGAGAGCTAAGGAGTGTTTCGATAAGTATGGTGTGGACGCCATAATGATAGGACGTGCAAGTTTTGGGCATCCATGGATTTTTAAGGAAGTAAAACATTATCTTGAGACTGGTGAAGAACTTGAGGGACTTACATTCAAATGGAAGATGGATGTTTTACGCCGTGAGGTACAGGATAGTGTAAATCTGCTTGATGAGCGTAGGGGAATACTTCATGTACGCCGACATCTGGCAGCATCTCCATTATTTAAGGGTATACCAAACTTTAAGGAAACACGTATTGCTATGTTGAGAGCAGAGACTCTCGAACAGCTTAATGCCATACTCGACCATATAGAGTCTTCATTTGCATATTAATCTGTCCGGATATATTTTTCTACATTTTTTCTACAGAATATCTACACCTGTGGATTTATTCCACATAATTATAGCTGGTGTAGATATTCTGTTTTTTGTTTTATAGGCCTGATAATAAGATATATATGGATTTTGGGATTTCTTTGGCACGCTAATTGTCCTTAATTTGTCGTAGTTGATAAAATAAAAAAGGCACTAAATACTTACACAATAAATTATACTTAACTAAACTGGATTTAAATTACAGAATTAAATTTAAACACAAACTCAAAATTAAACACAATTGTTGAACATTTAAATTATTTGAATTATGAAGAAATTATTTGTTGCTTTTGCATTGGTTATGGGATTAGGAACTACAGCAGTCTTTGCAGATAATAATATGTCTGAACCTACATCTGCTGTAAGTAGCACTACAGTTGTAAATAACGTAAATGAATTTGTACCTATCGAAATCAAGGATTTGCCTGAAGCAGTTCTGGAAACTTTGACTAAAAACTATAAAGACTTTACATTAAAATCGGCAGCAGTAGAAGCAAATGAAGATGGAACATCAACCTATCAGGTTGTAATGGCTGATACAGAAGGAACTGAGGTTACTGTTTATTTCAACGAAAAAGGTGAAGTACTTGAATGATACACTGATAGGTTAACAAAAAAAGGCCGTGCTTTATGTTGGAGCACGGCCTTTTCTGTTTGGTAATATGGTAATCATAGCGTACCACTATAGTCGTACGCTTGTACCATTATAGTCGTACGCTTGTATCACTTTAGTGGTACGGGCGTTTCATATAAGTGATAAGCCTGAATCATTATAGTGGTATGCGGCAAGCGCGTTATTTTAAACAGTTACTTATGTGCAGTTACTCATGTGCATAGATCAGTTCATTTAATTCTTCAGAAGTAAGTGGACTGATTTTTTTCTCATTTTCTAACTGCTCCATCTCTTTCTTGAAAGCATCCCTCATTTCAGCAGTCATATTATATGTATATGTACCATAGTCGCCATAAGTAAGTTTCAGCAATCGGAAGAAACCAAATTTCTCGAAATATGGATACAGATTCTTTTTTGCAACGAGAGATGCTCCTTTTATGAAATTAAGTTGGAAAGGAACTACATTCTTATGTCTGTCCAAATCCTTTAATTCCGGATGCTCTTTTTCCGACTGTCGCATCTTTTCATACAAGTCAGGATAGAAATCAGGCATACCATGTTGTGTAAAATAACATTGCAGTTTCCAGAATGGTACCAGGCGTTCAAAAACATCTGTTTCCAGATAACTAAGTCCAAGATCTGGGTTTTCTTTGCATGAAACAATAATGGAGTCGTTCATACCTCCTTCAGCACGTGCCTTACTTACTTTACCGGCCATACCGTCTTGCAGGAAGTTCTTTTCGGCAGAACTGAAAGCTTTTTCCAGACGGTTTTTATATCCAAAAGCCTGTGTGCAGTATCGTGTACATATATTGTTGCTTGTTTCACCAAGTCCTCCCCACGACAGATAGGTCTGCAATTGATGTACGTGTCCTACTTCGTGACTGAATCCCCAGCAGGCATCTTCATCCTTATAGCGCATGTGATCCGGATTTGCCACACGGTTCATTGTGTCAAATTTAAAAGCTACTCCTTCTCCGTCTCTGAACATATAATATCCGTAATTTACACGTGCGAATATCTTGTTTTTGGGTATCAGTCCGTATTTCTTCCATCCTATGATTTCATGCTGTTTCGAAACCAACTCTTCATATACTCCTATAAGTTCCTTACCTTTGCCACTTGCATACTTTTGTAAGTCGGCAACAGGATATGCCAGATGGATGTTGTTTCCTACTGCATCGAATACCGGATATACAGCCTTGGAAAGCATTTCATCCCATTGTGAGTTTGAGTGTTTTGAAGCATCGAAATAACCGTTAACTTCTCCTGTAACAAAATGTACTTTCACTTCATTCTCTTTTTCAGGATGCTCAAAGTAGTAGTCGATATAGGCCAGTCCTGTCCAGTCGGTCTGTTTGTCAATAATATTGATACCATTCTTAAGTTCAAATTTTTCACTGTGCAGACTCCAATCCTTATCACCCTGATCAGGTGCATAAAGTTCTGCTACTTTCAATCCTATTTTACTTCCTTCTTTCGCACCTGTCACTATGATAATATGTTTGCCTGGTTTCATTACTATTCCGGTTACATGTTGGAAGGTGCTGTATCCATTGCCAATGTGAAGCAGTTTGCCTAAAGCTTCCGGGCTATATACCGGTTGGAAGGTATTTACGCGAAATGTTGTATCATAGTTGTTTTCATAAATAGAAAGAGCCAGTTGGCGCAAAGTTTCGTTTTTACATGATTTGATTTTTCTTGGTTTTACTCCCTTCTTGAGTTCGGTACAGAGCTTGTCCTTGAAAAGTTTTTCGGCATCCTTCTCCAAGTCTTGTTGCTGGATTTTTTCGCTTGTTGCTTCTTCGTTGTAGTAAACTTGTTCTAAAGATATCTCAGTGTTTGATTCAGTATGTGCATACAAAGGTATAGTTGAGTAACTTCCTAACAATATACCTAAGCACATTACATAATTTGCAGATTTCATATTTCTAACTGTTTTTTTGATTAGATTTAGTTATTGAAAATGTGATTTTATTTGAAAATAATTTCATAGTGGTTTCAAAAATATATATAATTCTTCATTTTAACTTCTTTATGAACGGATTTTAACAAAGTTTGTGTTATATGTTCCAATATTGCCAAGTCATAAAAAAGAGAGGGTACTTCTGAAAAG
>JAXEBI010000032.1:0-5256 GCA_034094155.1 Phocaeicola sp. | reverse complement strand
CTCTTCAGTTGGATGAACGAAAAAACAAATATTCAAAGAGCTTCAAAGTGCCGCTCTACTTGCGGACTGCTAATTCATACGATGGGAAAGGTTGCCATCGCATTTTTATACCTTATTTTCAACTACTGATTCAAATTAATAACTTTTAAAGTATTTATAACTGTATTCTGAGTATACTTTTTTTCTTTATTTTTCCCAAATCTGTACGAGAACAAATATTCAGAAAATGAATTGAAAAAGTTTGTATCAAGATCTTCAAGTCTCTGTATTGGTTTATTTAATGATCTTTCATACATGTATAATCTTTTAAGAGCAGAATGATAAGTATTTTGGGTACTTATTATTCCTTTTTTACCTCTACGATTAATATCAAATGTATAATCTTTAAGAATATTTGATAAACACTCAAGCGGAGGCAGCGTTTCATTTATACCATATTTAACTTTTGTAGCAGTTTGTTTAATACATTGAGCAGAAAGAAATTTACCTTTTCGAGCAGCTTCATTGTCTGCTGCTTCAATAGCATGTCTAAATAAATCAAGCTTACGATTAAATTCAACCAATTGATCGTATTCTCTTTTGTTGTTAGAAGTATGAGGCAAGCATAATTGAGAAGTCTTACACCAATTTCTGGGTTTGACTCTTATACCGGTATAAAAACGGATTCGTGTCCCTGAACATGTTACAATCAACATAATTTGTGTATAAGAGTCTAAATCCGAAGTTTGTTTTAGATTAAAATGCAACCTATAACAAGTAGAATATAATTTTGAGCTTTTCATGCCTAAAAATTTTAAATTATAAGAATACTATATATAATAATGTGTATAATGGATAATGGATAAGAATAATTGAATTTAATAAATTATGCGGTAAAAGAGTGATTCAAAACTCGTTGTTTATAGTTAAAAAACTATGAAAAGAATATATAAAATCTATATTGAAGTAAATTTTCGAAGTTTTCTATAAAAAAAACAATAGAAATATTTGCAGTTAAATATAAAAGCCGTATCTTTGAATCGAAAATCGATACACGATTGATGAACAGTTGTTTATTTTGTATAAAAGTAAAAAAAATATGACCATACAAGATGACAAGAAGAACATAGCTGATGATGAGTTGTATTGATTGGGATTTGATGTGGATGCGTAAAAGTTAAAAGAATGATTTAATGGTAAAATTAATTCATTATAATTTTGAATTCGGGAAATTTTTACGTTATTTCGCAGTCGATTTTTTTTTTAAGCATATTAAATTATTGCTCTCAAGTATTTGTTTGGAATGTGTAGTGGAGTATTTAATAAGCATAGATCTTAGTAATGTAACTTATAACAAATTGGATAAATAACAAATTTACTAACAATTAAATTTTTATGGAAATGGAAAAGAATTATGTGTCTCCGGTAGTTGAAATTCTGGAAGTAGAAGTTGAAAAAGGCTTCGAGCTCTCTTTGGGCGGTGGTGATTATGAAGGTCTATAAACAAAGCCGTATTACAAATTCAGAAATTAGAAAAAACAATTATTAAACTCTAACAAAATGGAAACAAAACATTTATTATTTACCATGGCGCTTGCCAGCGCTTTTTCGGCTTGTAATAATGAGTTCGTTGTTTTGAAGAAAACATCAGCAATCCTCAGACTCCAGCAGGCCAGGAAAGACCAACTGTTTCTAATCCAACATTGAATGTTGAAGGAGCAGATTCACGTGTTTCGTATGATGGTTCATTTAAATTTGAAAAGGGTGATGTTGTAGGCGCTTTGTTGATGGACGAAAATAATACAGGCGTTCGTTACGGTGTTACAACTAATACTGATGAATGGAAGAAGCTTACATGGCTTGAAAAATATCATTTGGTAGATTATATCCATACAGATTATCCTTTTGTATATGATGGAAGCAAATTCAATGCAAATTGCAATATGCTTGAAGGTAACTATTTCTTGACTTATCCTTATACTTGTCAGGCTGGTAACCGTCAGGTGAAAATCGATTTTGCCGATCAGACACAGATCGGTCAGGATCAGGAAGCAAGAAAGAAATTCGTTGCTGAACATCAGCGTTTCATCGGATATGCACAATTGAAAGCAGGTGAAGGGGTTTCTGACTTTACCGCACAATTACAGCCAATTCTTGCTCCTGTTCGTTTCGGCATTAAGAGCGAAGGCAATGTAGGAAAAGATTTACATATTACTAAAGTTGTTGTTTCTCACTCACAGTTGAAGAGTACTCTCACAGTTGATCCTACTCGTGCAAAATATGGTGAATGGAATCTGACAGAAGAATATGTAGAAGAACATACAGATGCATCTGCTACTTCAAGCAAAACAGATATCTACCACTTCAACTATGCTAACTTCTTGGCTAATCAGAATTGTACATCAAGCTATATTTGGGGCGAAGAATTGTATGAAAATGAAAGATTTGGAAGCCAGTTGGCAGAAGACTATGTATACAATGTTGCTGATGGTATGGTGGGCTCTATTTCAGACGATAGAGATGCTCGCGTAAAGAGTGGTAAATACTATTGGGATGACGCTATTCGTTCTACAGTAGTTCCTATGGACGAAATAAATAATCCTGAATATGACACTCGTTATGTAGAAGTTAAGACTTGGGAAAGCAATGCAACTCCATTCTTGACATTGAAGTCAAACGAAACAGTTGAAGTTATCATGATGTTGCCTGCTATCGATACAAGAAATACAGGTGAAGGATTGAACTTGACTATTTATACTCAGGAAGGTATTGTTAAGAATATAGACCTTTCTAAGCGTCATAATGGTTCAGGTACTGATGTCATTACAACCGGTACACTTGAACATGTAGATCCTATCAACAAGAATATTCCACGTATTGAAGTAATTCTTGATAATCCTGCGATTATTGCTAATCCTGAAAATGCTACAATCAATAATGGTGATGACTTGTTACAGATTGTAAAATGGATTAACTCTAACCCACAGCAGACAGGTGATAAAGAAGCTAAATTAAGTCTTACTAACGATATCGTTATTACAGATGAAATTGCTGCAGAAATCGAAAAACTAAGAGAAAACTACGTTCTTACAATCGAAACAGCTTACGTACCAAACAGAGAAGGTAACAATCTTAAGATTAACACTTCTAAAGAACATGCAAATGTTTTGGAACACATGAATGTTCTTTCAAATGTTACAGTTGAAGTAATGCCGGGAGCTGTATTGAACATGACTGATAAGTCTTACAATATCGCACACGAAAAATCAACATGGGAAGGAGCTGGTTTTCTTAATATTGAAGTTGCTAAGGGTGGTCTTTTGAATATCGACAGCAATGATAAGCACACTATCCAGGGTGGCGCTAATTCAAATGGACAGCCAATGCCTGAACGTACAGAAGTAAGACTTCTCAATATGGGTACAGTAGAAATTTACAATGATACTAAGGTTATTGGTTTCTATTTCGTAAATGAAGGTGAATTCAACGTAAGAGCCGGTTCTGAATTCTATTTTGCAAAAGCTGATTTCAAGGATAGTCAGAATACAATTAGAGGTACTGTTAATGTAGATAAGGGTGCTCAAATCGCTGGTTCGACACAGAACTGCTTTGTAAACTACGGTACAATAAATAATGCCGGTAAGATTACAAATATCAGAAACTATGCAAACGGTGACAATAAGAAGCCTGGTTTGATTAATATCTTGAATGATGAAGCTTATACTGACTTGTCTGAAATGACAGGTATGATTGATTATAACACTCATTTGACTGGTGTTCATTTCAATAATACAGGCGTTGCTTCTAAACAGCCATCTGCTGAAGCTATATTCAAGTACACTCATGCAGTAGAATCTCCAGTTAAGACTTCTGCTTTGACAGATGCTTGGGTTACTGATGCTGACATTGTAAGTGGTAAAGTTATTACTGACATAAAGGAAACAACTTTGAGAAACTTAGTAATGGAAGAAGGTACTACAGTTGCTTGGGATCCAGTAAGCGGAAATAAATCTTTAATTTTTGATGCTAAGTTTGGCAAAGAAGGTGGTTTCTTAACATTGAAGAGCGAGACAAAAGTAGACAATGTTGAATTCTTTAATGTAGCAGACGAAGAACAGAACATTCTTTTGGAAGGAAGAGTAATTACATTCACTTCTTCTGATGTAAATGGTGTTGTAGGTTTCTACAAAGACTTGGAAAAGAGATCTCTTGCTGGTGTTTACATGAATAAAGTAGAACTTACTGTAAATAATAATACAACAGTAAATGTTGAAAACTTGAAGTCTGTAAATAAATCAAATAGCCAGGTTAATAACTATGGTGAAATTTTTGTAAAGAGCATTTACAGTAGTATTGATACCCAAATTACAATTAATATTAATGATCCAAAAGATTACATCCTTGTTCATTAATAATGATTTATAAATAAAAAAAGGTTACGCTTTTTGCGTAACCTTTTTTTATTTATGATTTTCAAATAATATCAGAACTATAAATTATCTGTTTTTATTTGTCCATTTTCCATAAACTTCTGCATTTGCAGGTTTATCTATACCGCAAATAAATTCTGCACCAGACTGTACAAGAATCTTTCCATTACTTTCAACTTCACCAAAGCCGAAATCTACAATAGTTCCACTTACAACTTTTGCGGTAACACCATTGTTTACAGTGAATTTAGCAGAAGAATTCTGTAACCATTCACCATCACTTGCGATAAAAGAAATTTTAGACTTTTCTTTTCCCACAAAATTAAGATTTCCAATAGCTATTACTTCCAATTCTTTTTCTTCACCTTTTACTACTACATCTTTGTCAATTGTAATAGTACCGCTTATCTGCAATTCTTTTGCATTACTTGCTTTTACAATATTTGCAATTTCGGTAGCATTTTTATCTTCTGTAATTTTTACAAAAATAATTTCATCAGAAGTTTTCTGTACATAAGGACTTAATACGGTATTGTTTATACGTCCCTTACTATTTTCTTTTGATTCATAGCGAGCATTTTTTGTAACCATATTAACAATACCATCATTATTATAAATACCTTTAACTACACCACTATTTTCAATAGTAGACTGATAAATTAGTGCGCCATTTGGATAATAATAGGCTCTATTATAATTCCAAACATTAGTAAGCGTCTCCACGATTTCACATTGTAGTTTCTAAACATCTGAATTACCTTTGTTAAAAAATCAGATGTATAATATGACTAAAACAACATTTACTCGTTATGAGTTAACTTGGAATCGGTTCGTTAAAGGATTAGAA
>JAXEBI010000031.1:0-3001 GCA_034094155.1 Phocaeicola sp. | reverse complement strand
ATAATCAGGAATGACTTTTAGTGTATATGCATTCGTTGAGTTTGCTTTTATTCCTTATCTTTTAATGCTGCAAATATTTCAGCTTCAAGCTCTTCAGCTAATTCAGGATTGTCTTGTATGCAAACTTTTGCTGCATCACGTCCCTGTCCCAACTTAGTATCGTTGTAACTGTACCACGAACCACTTTTCTTAATGATACCTAACTCTGCACCTAAATCGATGATTTCTCCGCTGCGAGAGATACCTTCACCAAACATAATGTCGAATTCGGCTTTTCTGAAAGGAGGTGCGACTTTGTTTTTTACAACTTTTACTCTTACTTGATTACCGATAATTTCTTCTCCATCTTTAAGCTGTGTAGCGCGACGTATATCAAGACGTACAGAAGCGTAAAATTTAAGAGCATTACCACCTGTTGTAGTTTCAGGGTTGCCAAACATTACTCCTATCTTTTCACGAAGTTGGTTAATGAAAATACAAGTGGTATTTGTCTTGTTGATTGTGGAAGTAAGTTTTCTTAGTGCCTGCGACATAAGGCGTGCTTGCAGTCCTACACGGTTATCGCCCATATCACCTTCAATTTCAGCTTTTGGGGTAAGGGCAGCAACAGAGTCTATTACTATTATATCAATAGCAGATGAACGTATAAGCTGATCGGCTATCTCAAGTGCCTGCTCTCCGTTATCAGGCTGTGAAATGAGAAGATTGTCTATATCAACACCAAGCTTTGCTGCATAGAAACGGTCGAATGCATGTTCTGCATCAATGAATGCTGCAATACCACCAGCTTTCTGAGCTTCAGCAATGGCATGTATAGCCAATGTTGTTTTACCTGAAGATTCAGGGCCATATATTTCAATAATACGTCCTTTAGGATATCCGCCAACTCCAAGTGCTGCATTCAGGCCAATCGAACCAGTTGGAATAACCTCTACTTCCTGAACATGGTCATCGCCCATTTTCATTATCGATCCTTTGCCAAAACTTTTTTCAATCTTGTCCATGGCAGCCTGAAGGGCTTTCAACTTTTCTAAATTGTTGGGCTTTGAAACTGCACCTTCAATTCCGCCTTCAAATTCCAGTTCGTCTTTCTTTGCCATAATCTATTAGTTTTATTATTTTAATATTTGTGCTGCATGATCTTTGGTTTTCACTTCTTTAGGAGAAATGATTCTTTCTATCACGCCTTCTTCGTTTATAATAAATGTGGTACGGAATGTACCCATATATTTTTTCCCACACATACTTTTTTCTCCCCATACACCAAATTCTTCAACAAGTTTGTGTTCTGTATCTGCTATTATGGTGAAAGGAAGTTCATTCTTGTCGATAAATTTCTGATGCGATTTGGCATCTTGGATGCTTGCTCCGATTATTTCGTATCCGGCATTCTGTAGTTCAGAATAATTGTCTCGTAAATTGCATGCTTGAGCTGTACATCCGCTTGTCATATCTTTAGGATAGAAATAAAGTACTATCTTTTTGCCTTTATAATTGCTGATACGTATTTCTTCTCCTTTTTCATTTAGTCCCAGAAAATCGGGTGCTTTGTCTCCTACGTTCATGGTATTTCTATTAAATAATAATGATTATGTTTATGGATTTGTATACGAAAATAAGACATCCGTTTTAAGTATGGATTATCTTTTATCCTGTATATTTGTAATAATATGATATTTAAAGAGGAAAAAAGAAAATATAAACCAAAGTCCGCTTCAGAATGAGTCAAACATAGTATACGTATTCCGAAGCGGACTTGATAATTATAGTTTTAAAATACAGTCTTTACAGTTCCAAATCACCGTCGAAAACTTCATGCCATGGCAATCCGTACATGTTAAGAGCTTCCATAAATGGATCTGGATCGAATTCTTCTACGTTCCATACACCCGGACGTTTCCAAAGTCCTTTAAGGAACATCATTGCACCAATCATGGCTGGAACTCCTGTGGTATAGCTTACACCCTGCATTCCGGTTTCCTGATATGCAGCCTGGTGAGAGCAGTTGTTATATACATAGTAAGTACGTTCTTTACCATCTTTAATACCACGGATACGGCAACCGATAGAAGTTTCTCCTTCATAATTTTCTCCAAGATCCTGAGGATTAGGTAAAACAGCTTTCAGGAACTGCAGAGGAACAATTTCCATTCCGTTGTAGTTTATAGGCTCTATACTTGCCATACCTATATTCTGAATAACTCTCAAGTGTGTAAGATATTCCTGTCCGAAAGTCATCCAGAATCTTGCGCGCTTAATGGTTGGGAAGTTTTTTACCAATGATTCAAGTTCTTCGTGATAGAGGAGGTATGAATCGCGTGGACCGATATTTGGATAAGTAAGATCTTTATGGAATTCAAGAGGTTTTGTTGTAACCCATTTTCCGTCTTCCCAATAACGTCCGTTTTGGGTAATCTCACGGATATTGATTTCCGGATTAAAATTAGTGGCAAAAGCCTTGTGATGGTTGCCGGCATTACAGTCGACGATATCGAGATACTGAATTTCATCGAAATGATGTTTTGCAGCATAAGCAGTATATACACCACTTACTCCCGGGTCGAAACCACATCCAAGGATAGCTGTAAGACCTGCATCTTCGAAACGTTTCTTGTAGGCCCACTGCCAGCTGTATTCAAAATGAGCTTCGTCTTTAGGCTCATAGTTGGCTGTATCAAGATAATTTACTCCAGCTTGCAGACAAGCTTCCATAATAGTAAGATCCTGATAAGGAAGAGCTACATTAATAACGATTTCGGGTTTAAAACTGTTGAATAAAGCCACCAGTTCGTCTACATTATCTGCATCTACCTTAGCGGTCTTGATGTTAGGGTTACCGATTGCTTTAACAATCGCGTCACATTTTGACTGGGTGCGGCTTGCAATCATCACTTCAGTAAATACTTCAGGGTGTTGAGCCACCTTGTGTGCAACAACGGTACCTACACCGCCTGCACCGATAATTAATACTTTACTCATTTATATTGTTAAAATTTTAATT
>JAXEBI010000030.1:0-15667 GCA_034094155.1 Phocaeicola sp. | reverse complement strand
CCTAATTTCCGCAAATAATCTCGACTCTCGTGTTATTAATGGATATTTTATAAAAATCTCCAATCTTAATGTTCCATATATAACATGAGAGTCTGTTTGATATTTTTTAAGCATATCTTCCCCTTACCCCATAAAGCGACTTGAGATAATACGCTGTACAACCCATAAGAGAAAAGAATTAATCACTTGCATTAAAGACTCTTGCATAAGCAGGATTAACGGTATAGATGTTCAGTCTGTACTCTCTGGATGTTTTAATCCATTTGGCCGGAACAGAAATGAATTTGAAGACGAAAGTCTTGATACGACTCGTTGTAGATAGTCCGAAATCCTTTACGTTCATTCTTTTGATAATAGTCTTGTAAAAGTTTCTTATAAGTGCAGTCATCAGCATATATACCGTGTTTTCAGCCATGAATGACTTTGGCAATCGTTTCCAACCAAATCCGTTGTTCATGTCGTCAAAGATTCTTTCCTTTCCACCGCGCAGGTTGTAGAACTCCAATATTTCCCTTACATCCGAATCAAAATCATTGGTTAGAATACATCTGTAGGTGTATTCTCCTTCCCATATTTCCTGTATGTTGTCTGTTCTTCTTTGTCTTTGAACGACCAGCCGGTACACTTTGCCTTTCCACTTTTCTACGGTCATAGAGTTCAGTTCGTATTCAATTCCGTTGATTTCCTCTGTCCTCCAACCTCTGAGAATGAACATGTCGTCGTAAAAAGCGGAACATCTATTGGCTCGGATATAGAAATGGTTACAGTTGGCTTTTACCATGTCCACTATATCTTCGGAACATGATCCACAATCCATGCGTGCCCTGTTTATAAAGATGCCGTTATTTTCAAGTCTGGTAAAGATTCTTTCAAGCGTATCCTGTTGATGGAAACGGACATTGGTGTTGCCATCGCGGTTCTCAATGCCGACAATATGGTCACCAATGATAGCTATCCCCGGACTGTATCCCGTAAACTTCTTGTATGTCGGTTTTGCATCATATTTCTCTGTTGCAATGAACTGGTGGTCAAAATCCCAATCATACCTTTGTCCCTTGCGTAACTCTCCGGTAGATATAAGAGACTTTAACAGAAGCTCACTCATTTTATCAGATGTATTGAAGTCGTATGATTTCCCGGATACAGGAGACGTATAGGTTATGTTTGAGACTGTCAACTCATTTATGGCACGTAAAATCGTATCGGCGCTGCATGTGCTGAGTCTTGGGTGAGAGGAAAGATACCTCATAAGATGTGAGAGACATCCTCAATGCAAGAACCACCGCAGAAGAACACACACATAAGAGAACGGAATATTTCACTGTACTGATAACCGAAGGTTTGGCTTCGCAAGCCTAATGTTGAATCAATCACATTGGATAAAAGAGCATCAAATTGTTCCATGATTGAAAATATTCCGCCAAAAGGGATGATTTTCTCCGATTTTATTTGTACTTTAGCCATGTCTGATGAAGATTTATTTGATTTTTTATGCAACACTAAGTTAAGTGAATCTTCTGACATAACAAAGTACTGGGCAATATGTTATTACCCAGTACTTTAAATTATCTTTTTTGAAAGGTGTTGCGGAATTAAGGTATAATAATTCTTGATGAGCAGTTCAATGTAATTGGAGAGCATTTATTCCCACCGTATATGTATAATCCAAGATTATGTTTTATAACGGGAGGTAAATTATACATTAGCACCAGTCATATTATGAATCCAAATTACAGTGATGATATACTAGAGTTTCAAATGATAGAACTAGTGAAAAGTAATTGTTCGAAGAAGTAACTTTGTGTATAACGAAAACAATATTCACCTGTAACGAAATAGCTTATGAAACTTGTTCAAGGTAATAAATTAGATTTTAGTTGACTAAATATTTATGTAGGAGTTGATGTCAATCTGAAATGTTGGTTGATTGCAATTTTATCAGAGCACAGTGTTCTGAAACGATTAAACCAAAATCCTGAATCGGAAACATTGCACAAGTATCAAAAGATAAGTTGTCAGGAAGGAAAATCTACTTGTTATAAAACTTGAAGTAAGAAAGGATAGAATTTATTTCTTGAATTATATAATATTTATTTGTTACTTTTTATAAACGAAATTAGAATATGAAACAATTATTATTTATTATTTTAGTTTTTTGTCTAGGGGCATGTTCTAAATCTATAGACAAAAAACTAAAATATATTAATTATCCGTCCCAAATACATTCACTAAAAATGGATAGCATTGATTCTGGAATTTTATTGAATGCAAGCGGTATAGCAACAACAGAGGATTATCTTATAATATCAAACCTTAATAAAGATACCATTTTTGACATATTTGACATTGACAGTTTGAGATATCTGTATAGTGATTTAATATACGGACAAGGTGGTAACGATATGCTTCCTTTCAGATGGATGAGAACGTTTGATAATAATGAGTTCTATACAATCGGATTTGGAATTCCAACTATAACTATACTGAAAGCAGAAAACAGATTGAAAATAAGTAAGCGTAAGAACATAGAATGGGAAGAGGATATATGTCAGAATCTTTATCCGTTGAAAGATGGAAAGGTTCTTATCCAGCCGGGAAAGAAACAGGGAGAATGGAGTCTCTATGATACCAATAACGGAAAAGTGGCTGATATGCCTGAATTTCCGTTCAAGAAATATGAACCGGACTATGACATTATAAAAATTTTCCAAAATAGAGCAGTGAATGTAGCTGTGAATATAAAGGCAGAACGTATTGCTTTTTTTTACTATAAAATTCCATTCATGCAACTTTTTGACTTTGATGGAAATGTTTTATCTGAAGGTTTTATAGGAAATAGTTCTGTTGAACCATCAAATTACTTCTATAATGATGCAACGTACTATGCCGGATGTTCTTATACGGATGAGTTTATTTTTGTAAAGTATATTCCCGACAAAGCAGAAGATGGAACGACATATTTTCAGGTTTGGGATTGGAAAGGAAATATGCTGTCATTAATTGAAATAAACAGTGTTATAAACCTGTTTACTGTTTCACGTGATGGCAAAACCATGTATGTTGTTAAAAGTGACAATGATAATATATTCAGATGTGATTTATCATCAATAATAGCAAAATTATAGCTTCAGATTTTGATGATTTATGCTCTGAATGGATTTCAGCTTAAAAAATGAATGTTATGTTGAAATATTTTTATTTGCTGCAGAAGGAGGACTTTTTACCATAAGCACTGATGTTAATTCCACCCTGAGGGAAAGCTGCGATGACGGTTGAATATAGGGCGGAAGAACCGGGTGATTTCTGGAGTATCATAACATATATGGCAATATCCCCGAGAAGTCCTTTACCTTGGACTTTTGGGGTACTGTCAGGAAGTGAGATATAAAAAAGAGTGGAGATATGGATTTTGTACAGCAACTTCAAATTTGTATCTATTCATATTCCACTCCATGTTAAACCATTCAAAAAAGGATGTATAACGAATACAAAAATAAAGATAATTTTGGAGCGATGCAAATTGGGGATTTGTTGCTATGTGTGTGAATAAACAATTTTATATAACAAATAAGATTTAGAATTGTATGAAAATGCACTTATTTAAAATTACCAGTGCTATATTAATTCCTATTATAGCATCATGTACTAATGTACAGATTAAAAAAAGTTCATATACAGTAGATGTAGACTTAGGCAATGCAATTTCTTTGAAGGAAGAAACATCTTCTTTAGAAGTAATATGCCTAAATGATTCTCTGTCGGAACATTTCCCGGGTGATATGACAAAGGTAAAATGGACTGGGAATTCTATTCTGGTTTTAGACTTATGGAAAGATCCGGGACTTTATCACTATAACTCTGAAGGACTTCTTATCAACTCATTTACAAATAGAGGAAACGGTCCCGATGAATTTGTCAGTGTTGTAGATTTTAGTGTCACATCATCAGGAATAATACTTCTGGATACATATTCTGAATCGCAAAGACTGTTTCTAGATAAGAATCTTTCGTTCCTATACAAAAAAGATGCAGAAAAACAATCAAGTCATTTTTTTCAGGAAGAGAGCAAAGACGGCGGCGTGTGGTATGATAGAGGTAATGTAGCTTATGGTGAAAACAAGAATAAGCTAATATGAAAAGAAAAGGACTGTATTGCCTGTACCCGGTGAAATAGAAAATGTAACATTTGCCAGTTATAATGTCTTTGCCGGAATTGCAAATGATACTGTACTTTATTTGCCGGCTGTTGAACCTAGGATATACAAATGTTATGATGGAAAGGTCGATGTGTTTTGTGATTTGAATTTCGGAGATCTATGGCCTGATTTTTCTGGAGTTGACAAAAGCAACCCATTGGAACTTATGCGCAGAATTGTAGACAAAGGGAAGATTTATTCCACAAATATCGTTTCTGACGGCAATGATTTTGCCATTTCTTTCTTCTGTAAAGAAAAATGTTATATAATGTTATTCAGATATCCCGAAAAAGAGCCATACAAATTACTTTACGCCGACAAGAATATAATAGAGTCAATCGGTAATCTTGTCTGCATGAAGGATGGTTGCCTCGTTTTTGGAAAGCCTGGTAAAATATTAAAATTCAGGATTAAATGAAGTTAAATTTAGAGCCTGTTTCTATATAAAGAGGAATCGGAATGAAATTAAGGAACATTATATAGAAATCCTTCTGGGACAAGATTTTGTTGTTGTCCTGGTTCTACAAGGACTTACTCAGCTGCCAAGTGTGCAAACTGTTAATCATTTTAAATTAATTATATTTATAAGAGAACTATGGTAAAGAAATTATTATTTGCAATATCCGTAATAGCTTTTTACGGATGTCAATTTGGTAAAGAAGACTCACAGAATGTATGTACAACGCTACACGTTGAAACAGAAACTACAGCAGAGAAAGTTAAACTCTCAGAGTTTGCTTCCGGCTCACTTATAGTTCTGCCAACATCCGATTCGTTGCTTCTAAATGAAATAAACCGAATTTACATTAAAGATAATTTTGTCTATCTGGCAGACCCTTCTTCATTATACAGATTTTCTGAATCTGGTGAATGTCTGGGATGTATAAGCTGTCAGGGTAACGGTCCTGAAGAATACAACAACATTAGTGACTTCCAGATAGATGGTGAACAGGTCTGGATTATGAGTAGGAACAACAAGAAGATAGGACGATATTCATGGAATAACAAACAAACCGCATGTATAGACAGGAATCTATGGATGGAAAATATATATCTATCAGAAGATACCATGTATGTATACACAGGAAATGATATGGGAAATGATAATTCTTTCCAGATTCATTCGTTTGAAATCGGCTCTCATGAAAACATGAACGGTTTGCATCAGATAGATAAGGACAAGGCAGAATATCTGTTTGTAAAATCGAAGAATATTTTTCACAGGTCGGAAGATGGGTGCTATTTTACCCAACTATTCAATGATACTGTATACAGCCTGACTTCAAAAAAGTGTAAACCGGAATTTGTTATGGACTTTGGAGGCAGGAACATACCGTCATCCTTCTTTGCCAACAATTATGAGAATATTATGGATTTCTTTCAGAAACTACACAAAGAAAACAGGTTTGCCTATGGTATAGATTGTTTCATGAATACTGACAAAGGATATTGGGTTGGATATTTCTATAAAGGTCAATATCGCTTGTCATTTGTCCCTAAATCAGCAGACAACAGTCAGTCATGTATAGGAACCGTAATAGTTGACCAACTTTATGACTATCCTGTAAATCTGTCTGATATCACTTTATTTGTTCAGGACGGAAACAGAATTGTTATACCTTTACAGCCTTCGGATATTATGGAATATGCACGTAAGAATCTCTCTGAGGATGAACAGAAGGATGTGGCAGACAAAATCCATTATACAGACGACCAGAATCCGATACTACTAGTTATGAATTTCCAGTAATAGATATATAGTATATCTTCTAAAGGAATGAAAGCTACAGAAAGTAAAATTTGTTAAACCAGAGAAGCATTCGCTTTAATGGCCGGTTATAGTGTATATACATCACAACAGGAAAAAACAATGTCTGACCTTGCATTGGCTAATGTGGAAGCATTGGCCGGTAATGAGTGGGAAGGTGATAATGAATGTCATATGGATACTACATTTTTGGAATGTTTGAAGTATACACAAGGATTAGGTTGTTATTGTGGATTGTAGAACAAATCATTTGGATTATACAGAATAAGGTGGTTTACCTTATTCTGTATATTAAGAAAATTTTTATTATGAAGTTTTTCGTATTTATATGCTTATTAGCACTGCTGTCTTGTAATACTCAGAGTCATAAAGATTATCTTTATGAACTAAAGTTTGCAGATGAAAGTATTTCTTTTCCGCTTAGTACCAGTACCACTACATATATAAAATCATTATCCATATTTACAGATTCATTGGGAAAAAAGTATTTGGCCTTTATGAGTAATGATGAACCTGAAATATATCTTTATGATATTCATAAAGCTAATCTGGTAAAAACCATTCGTTTTCATAAGGAGGGTCCTGATGGAGTTGGTCCTAAGGCTGGAGGTTTCTTTATGGCTGGATTTAATGAGATATATCTTCCGAGTCTGTATGTTCCTGAAATATCTAAGATAGATAGTGCAGGACATAAACTTGGTGTTCTTCGTTTTGGAGATTCACCCCAAAGTTTTCCATTTATAACTACAAGGTCTGTTATAGGCCTTCCAATGCTTGAAATTGATAACTCTCTTTATTGTCCTCAACTTGTAAATCCGAGACTTGGCGATAAAGAGAAGACAGACAGCCCTGTTGCAATGAGAATTGATTTGGGAACCTTGGAGACTGATGCATCTGATTTTTGTTATCCTGAATTTTTATGTAAAGAGAGTCATGTTCCTTCTTTAGGTATAGAATCAAAGGCCAGTTATTGTTACAATGGAAAAGAATTTATATACTCCTTTGCATTTGATGAAAATTTATATGTATTATCAACAGACTTTAAGCTTATCAGAAAAGTAAATGCAAGTAGTAAGTATATTGACGGTATATCTATACCTGATAATGTTCCTACTCAAATGGATTTGGGAATAAAGATGATGTGTGAAATACCTTATTATGGTGATATAATTTATGATGAATACCGTCAGTTGTATTATCGTATAGCTTATCCGAAGGATTCTTTAAAAGAAGGAGAAAGTCTATCGGATATGATGCAATCAGGGCGTACCAGATTCTCGATTATTATTCTTGATAAGGATTTAAACGTGGTTGGTGAGACGATGTTCCCGGAAAATCTTTATAGATCGAATTTATACTATATAGAAAAGGATGGTCTTTATATAAGTAGTAATCACTATAAAAATTCTCATTATAATGAGGATAACCTTAGCTTTGACAGATTTATCGTAACAGAGAACTAACATTTATCAATGGGATACTATGTTATTTTATATAAATCTCAAAAGAAGAATAGAAAATTTTACCTCTATTTGACGTTTTTGAAAGTATAGAGTTGTGAGATTATGAGAAGATGGTTTGATATAATAACGAACTGTCTTTGGGGCACGTCTGTTTAACCTGAACAAATCTCTTAATTTAGAACAGACAGAAATTTACCGTTTACCAGGATTCAGGAAGATAAAGTACTGTTGCTGATATGCTGTGTGCTCCCGCCCCTTGCCGCACGGCGCTTCCCGAGCGATGAGTTTTTTTAAAAATAAAATTTGGTATAAACCTTTTTAGGTGTAAATTTGCAATTGTGACAACCTTATATGGTCTTAACATGTAAAAGGTGTAAACCTATATATGATTTTAATTATTAACCTGTCAACTAAATTCAGTACACATCAGTTGTATTTTATCCCTCTTGCATTCGATAAAAAACGTGAGCATGTTTTACTCAAAACGTGACCGCGTTTTACTTAAAACATGACCGTGTTTTATGTTGGGAGAAATCATGTCATGTAAAGAATGATATTAATGTATAAAAGTGTATAAATGTCAGTAAATCAGATTTGTGCGTATAAAATCTCTTGCGTAAGAAGATAAAAATACATAACTTTGTATATCGAGGTTTTAAAGGAGGACGAAGATACTTCCCTAATAATTAATGTATAAAAAACAATAGAAGAAGAGTTATGAGGAAAACAATGGAAGTGTGCGACGCATTTCAGCTGGTACAACCATCCGCGATAGCGTACACCACATAAAAAGATAACCGTCCGGATTTTTTGGCGGCTATCTTTGTGTTGTCCCATTGAAGCCTGCGGGCACTACTATCACCATTTTTCAGCACTTCAAGGAAACGCTCTTGAGACAGCCTTTTAGTGTACATCAAAAAAACGTCCCCATCCCATTTTAATGCTTTCATGGTCTTACGGTCCCGTGAGAAAAATACATATACATCTCCAGAAACCGGAGAATGTCCTTTCCATGACCATATCATTTGCGTCAGACCACGTATGCCGTAACGCATAGAGACCGGATTCTGACAGACCCACAGATGCTGATTTGTTGTGCTTGAATATTTAGGTGACATAATGTTCTGTTTTGTAAGTAAATGAATAAAAGTGAATATTATAAATTAAGGACACCCGATTGAGTGCCCTTAATGTTACAGCATCCCTTCATCCGTAAAACTGTAGTAACCTGTATCAGAAATAATGATATGGTCTAGTATCATAAGTTTATATAAACAAAAAAGACAACTAACTTAATAGCTGTCCTTCCTTCAATATTAATAATATGTTACTTATTTCTTGGTGTAATGACATCTTATAGAGAATAATAAACCTCTATTGTATCATCATGTACAGAGTAAACAATTCTATGCTCTGCATTGATTCTTCTTGACCATTTTCCTGCAAGTTCATATTTAAGCGGTTCTGGCTTTCCTATTTCTGTGTAAGGATGTGCGGCAATATCTTCCAATAAGTTTTTGATTTTATTCAACATAGTTAATTATTTGATATTTAAGAAAAGGACACTCATTAAGAATGCCCTTTTCACTCTCAATCAATAATGCTAATTTAATCAATGAACCATTTATATTTCTCATCACCATTGTTTATTGCAATTATAGGAATAAAAGCAGGAGATTTTTATGTCGTAGCTTATAGATTGTAAGTTAACCTATCTCTATTTTTTATTTTGAGACAGCTTCTTAGTTGTAGACATGTTGTAGAGAAAAAAATGTTGTAGATTTGTTGTTGGAATCAAAAAAAGGAGTTAAGATGTTTATCTTAACTCCTTGATTTTCAGCAGTCGGGGTGACTGGATTCGAACCAGCGACCACACGCCCCCCAGACTTTGATATTTATTGCATAATAATCATTGATTATCAGACTTTTCTGTGATTCCTTTATGCTTTGGTTTAATTTATGGTTTAATCCGGCAATAAACCAAGATATTTGACAATAAATTAATAATCTCTTGCAGCTTTAAAACTGCTCTACAAATATAGCTATTAATATCCAAATAAGAAATCAATTTAACAAGCTTGATGCACAATATAAAAGAAAAACAGCATAAGAGTTTTTAGGCTCAGATGCTGTTTTCATCTATCTGTGTTATTTTTGAAGTTCATTTACCATAATTTTATTCCATCCATTTCCTTTATAGCTTGAAGAATATCCTCTTTAGTCATATCAGTAGTTTCTTCCTCTATGCTAATAGAACGGAACTCATAGCTTTCTACAATTTCTTTATCCTTATTCACTTCACTATATATCCAGCTACTGAAAACCCTATCAGGCATGTCAAGGAATGTGATTCTAATAAAAGCACCTCCAATAGATAAGGGTTAATGTCATAAATCACAAACTGACCTTTTATTTGCTCTTTATAAGGGTCTAAATTAGTATTGCTGACAATTCCCTTATTGTAATCATCCAAGTATTTTCGCAAAATACGGATATATTCATTATCCAACCAATCACTTTCTTCCCAACCATCAAAACGAATATCGTTTAGTGATTTACCTGTACTAATAGTATCAGTTGTTTGCAAAGTGGTGTCTAAGCCCTTAAAGTCTTTTGGAACAGTTAAGGGATTTTGTTGGCTATAGACTGATAAAGTTGTTATAACTGTAAGAAATAAAAGTATGGTTCTCATTTGTTTATTGTTGTTTCTTAATATTTCATATATCTTTTTATGAAGTTCTTTCAAAATGGTAAGTAATAGGGAATCATGATTCAGCTAAAAGTGGAATAAATAGTAACTATTCTTTTTTTATGCAAGTTGTAATTATATTTAAGCAAACAATGAGGTTAAGCACTATATAAATCCATAATTGTGGTTCCAATTTAAAATGATAAAAAACAAGTAATCCTATAATAAGTATAACTCCTAAAACATTTAGATTGGTATTAACATCTTGTTCAAAAAGGATGGAGTAAGTAATAAATCCAGTCATAAACCAAACTCTTCCAATTCCCCATTCCCACTCCCAGTAAATACTGAAATATGCCATCATGTAGATAATTGTAAGATAGACGATAGAGAAAAACAATCCTCCAGCTATCTTAAATATTAAATCGGAAATTTTCATAGTATATTATAATTAATTAACAAAAGCTTTATTTAAATATGCAAAATTGGAAAAATGGATTATTAACGTAATTGCTGTCACTAATAAGAAGATGCTTATTCCTATTCCTAATGATATTTTACTCCATTCTTTTGCTTTCTCTGAATAGTCCTTAGCTGCAGTATAATTTCCCATGTTATATGCTTCGTTCACTTTCAAAGCATTTATAATTCCTACAATCCCAAATGGTAAGCAACAAAAAATAGTTGCTAATATGGATGGAAGTAAGAAGTTTGATGGTATAAGTGGTATTGGAGGTGGAACCTCTTGTAACAAACCAGACAGATCTTCAATTTCTTTAGCCTCTGTCCAATCATCCATCCCTGATGCCCAAATATAGGTAGTGGGTTGTATGTTCCTCTCTTTTAGTTCTTGAAGGCTAAAAGGTCCCGTTTTACGTCCTTGTTCTAAAATATAGTATTTGTTCATTGTTTTATGATAATGTTATAATTTCACTATTTTAGTTTGGAAATTTAGAAAATATCTTTTGGATTATTCCTTGAAAATCATTTTTGTATTCAGGTGGATAACATAATATGGCGGTTATAAAAACATCATCTCTTAATGCTGTTTTTTGATAAAAAATTCTTCCATCACTTGTGTAGTCAGATACGACAAACCAATTATTTTTCAATTTGCTATATGTTACAGAAGATAAATCATATTCGTGAAATCTATCTGTAATTGTCTCATTTAACGGATTATAAGAAGCTGATACTGATAAATAAATTTTATCATTCATATAAAATCTACAGCCGTCTCCATTTGTAGATTCCTCTTGTTGAATGAAACATGATGGATATGTTATGTTAAACTCAAAACGACTATTGTAGTAACGATAGTACTGAGCCTCATGCAATTGTGTTCGTATATAATCGTTTTTTTCTATTTCTGTAACTTCTATTAAGGAGTCCGTTGTTTCTGGGAAATCGATATTGCTCTTATCGTCTGTTACTGTTTTACCGTCAACTACAGTATTATTATCATGTTGCATCCTTTTCAGAAGAACTATTCCCAAAGAGGTGCCAATTCCTCCATATATGCACAATATTATTATTGATGTAATTGTTGCTAAGACGCATATTAATATTGTCTTTCTCATATTTTGAATATTTTAAATATAAAATATATTCCTTATTATCCACCATCCTATTATTGTTATGAAATATCCCCATATAAATTTTATATTATGTATTTTCACATATAAGTTAGGATGTTTTGCTCTATTTAATTCTGCGAAACCTAAAACAATAACTATGGGCAATGAAAATATCAATAACGCATTATATCTAAAGGCTGTTTCTAAATCTAAATGTAAAAGAGAATGAATAGCCCTTTGTGAACCACAACCTGGACATTTTAATCCAGTAAGCCAATAAAATGGACATTTAGGAAAAAAACTGTTATCAGCAGGATTAAAGAAAAAATAGATTAATCCTGCAATGATAACAACGCTTGTGATGCAACATTTCCTCATTATTTGTTCAATATTGATAAGATGGTTATTCCATATATTAATAAGTAAATAATGATAGTTGCCAATCCAATAAAGAAACCTATTTTAGTCCATTTCTTTGCATTAGAACTTGCTTTATGAGCCTCAGAATAATTTCCTTGCATGAAAAAAGAATTTACTTTTGATGCATAAATGATTCCAACAATTCCAAATGGTAGGCAGCAGAATATTGTAACAAGGATAGATTCAGCCATCCAAGTTTTTGGGCAAATATTTGTATTCATTTCTATAAAGTTGATACTATTATTGAAATTACAAGTATAATAATGTAAATGAGGAATAATGCCAATGCTGTAAAGAACCCCCATAGTGTCCATTTTTTAGCTTGTTTAGAACGATATAATGCCTGTTCATATTCTCCACTTGAATATAAAGTCTCAATCTTTGTAGCATTAATAATCCCAACAATGCCAAATGGTAAACAACAAAAGCAGGTTACTAATATCGATTCTACTAACCATGTTTTAGGCATCGATTGGGAAAGTGGAGGAACGGGAGGTAAATTAGATAATAAATCAGATAACTCAGGAACGGTTTTAGCAGGTTTCCAGTTAGAGAACCCTACGCTCCACACCATAGTATCAGTATCAATATTTTTGCTACTTAATTCTTCTAAAGAATATGGTCCTTGTTTTTTGTTATTTTGTAAGATATAAAACTCCATATCACACACATTTTTGCTCTCCAATCCCCAGAAGAAAGCTATTCATAAAAAATAAGGTGTGGGAACTATATTTGTCTTATCCTGTTTCTTGGGCTTCTCGCATTGCCTTTGGTACGGATAAAACAATAGCAACCCACACCAAAGAGTATATAGAAACCCTACAAACATAAGGTAAGTATATATCAATGATGTGGTGCTACTGCTATCATCTTCGTACCGTTTTTAAATTTTGCGAGAATCTAAGAAACAGAAGATAATTTCAATAACACCTTTCGTTAATTATGTCCTTTCAACTTCCTAACACCTTAGTCCATTGAAATTGGTACAAAGTTACTGAAAAGTGTTTGTTTAAGCAATTTTATTCTATTTAAAAGTTTGTAACTTATTGATTTTAACACATTATCCATTTATAAGGTCTGAATTTTTCAGTAGTGGAAAAATTTAATGGGTTGCATATATCATCCCAACCATCCGATTTTTTCCACTAAAAAAACAGGTAGAAAATCCAACCCTGCCCATATAAGAGCAAAATTTTCAGATTTCCTACCTGTAACAGATTTAGAAGCTAAGACATTCATAAGTATTCAAAAGTTCTTCCTGTCTTAATCCCAAGTATCTTTTAGTAATGGTAACAGAACTATGATTGAACAATTCCATGAGCTTAACTAAAGCAAGCTCTGAATTGTCGCTGTTCATGTTATAGACCTGTCTGCCAAAAGTCTTTCTAAGTGAATGGCAAGAAAAGTTCTTAATCTTTAGCCTGTACTTCTTTTTCACTTCTTTAAGAATGATATTTATTCTCTGGACTGAAAAGACTGTACCTTTCTGACTTACTAAAATTGGTGCATTAATTCCAACTGGCTTTATATGCTCGTAACATTCTCTGATATGTTCCTGTAGCTGTGGATTCAGTCTTATAGTTCTTTGCTTTCCTGTCTTTTTCTCAATTACAGTAAATTCGTCAATATCTAATATCTGTTTCCATCTTAAAGATAGAATATCAGAAATTCTCAATCCTGTGAAACACCAATAGCTATTAGATGTGAGATTTTATAATTATCATCTTTAGCCAGTTTTCTTATAAGGTTCATAGCATCTGACCAAACAAGATAGTCTGCTGTTGTGCTTGAATATTTAGGTGACATAATGTTCTGTTTTGTAAGTAAATGAATAAAAGTGAATATTAATTTTGAGTTGGATTTACTAACTCATTGATTTATAAGGAAACATTCACTAATAGCAGAAGTGAATATTATAAAATAAGGACACCCAACTAAAACATTGAGTGCCCTTATTTATGCTACAGCATTCCTTCATCTGCAAAACTGTAGTATTCTGTATCTGAAAGGATGATATGGTCTAATATTTTTATCCTCATAAAATTAGATGCTTCCCTTACTTGCTTAGTCAGTCTTATATCCTCTGGACTTGGTTTTAAATTTCCACTTGGATGATTATGTGCCAGAATTAAAGCTACGGAATTAGTAAGTAATGCAGCTTGAAAAATCAGTCTTACATCTGCTGTAGTTTCTGTCAGTCCTCCTCCAGATATAAGATTATATCCTAAAACTTGGTTGGCTTGATTCAAGAATAGGACTTTAAAATATTCCTTGTAGCATATAGTTCCTTTCTTATATGTAGAAAGTAGATATTTATAAGCATCCTCTGAGCAGGTTACTTTATATTTACTAATGTTTTTAGGCTTATATGATAATTTCACTTCTCCTACTTTATAATCTATATTCATAATTGTAATGTTTAATTGGTTAGTAGAAATAAAAAAAGGACAACTAACTTAATAGCTGTCCTTTCTTTAATATAGTAATATGTTACTTATTTCTTGGTGTAATGATATCTCATAGAGAATATATAAACCTCTATTATATCATCATGTACAGAGTAAACAATTCTATGCTCTGCATTGATTCTTCTTGACCATTTTCCTGCAAGTTCATATTTAAGTGGTTCTGGCTTTCCTATTCCAGTGTAAGGATGTGCGGCAATATCTTCCAGTAAATTTTTGATTTTATTCAATATTGCTTTGTTTCCGCTTTGGGTAAAGTATAGATATTCTTTCCTTGCCTGTTCTGATAATGTTATTCTGTACATGCTACACGTTTTAAGAAATCATCTATGCTTTCACCTTCATTCTGAGATATAGAATTACCGTTCTTAATATCCTCTTCGCCTTTATGTATTGCTTCCATTGTATCTGGCGACGACATGATGTATTCTGTTTCTTTTAGAGAATTGTATTCATCCAAAGAAATCATTACTACTCCCTTGCCATTACCACGATTGATAACTACAGTATCATAATCATCAATCACCGCATCAATGTAGCTTTTCAAGTTGGCTCTTAAATCTGTGTAATTAGCTGTTCTCATAAATCCTCCTTTGTTATAATGCAAAGATATGTACTTATTTGCGTACTTACAAATATAAATAGTTAATTATTTGATATTTAAGAAAAGGACACTCATTAAGAATGCCCTTTTCACTCTCAATCAATAATGCTAATTTAATCAATGAACCATTTATATTTCTCATCACCATTGTTTATTGCAATTATAGGAATAAAAGCTGGAGATTTTTATGTCGTAGCTTATAGATTGAAGTTAACCTATCTCTATTTTTTATTTTAAGACAGCTTCTTAGTTGTAGATATGTTGTAGAGAAAAAAATGTTGTAGATTTGTTGTTGGAATCAAAAAAAGGAGTTAAGATGTTTATCTTAACTCCTTGATCTTCAGCAGTCGGGGTGACTGGATTCGAACCAGCGACCACACGCCCCCCAGGGGCTTATTTTAACATACAAGTTTTTTGTATTTATTTGATTTACAGCTATATTATGCTTGATAATCAGGTGTTTAATTTCTATAAATTTTCTTCTG
>JAXEBI010000029.1:0-2710 GCA_034094155.1 Phocaeicola sp. | reverse complement strand
TTTTATATTTATTACTTGATAACTATGCAGATCATGAATCGGTATTTCTTGCTTCAGCTATCAATTGTGATGAAAATGGAATAAGAAAAAATCCTAAATATATTAACAAGGTTGTAACTCCAACATTAACACCAATCCGTTCATGTGGTGGTTTCCAAACCATACCGGATTATTCTTTTGATACAATGCCTGAAGAATATGCTGCACTTATACTAATAGGTGGCTACGGTTGGTTGGACGATAAAACATCAGATAAGGTAATTCCTATCGTCAGAAAGGCCATTGAAAAAGGAATTATTGTCGGCGCAATATGCAATGCTGCTTCTTTTCTGGCTAAACATGGTTTCCTGAACAATGTCAAACACACGGGAAATGGATTAGAACAATTGAAACTGTGGGGAGGAAACAATTACACTAACCAAGCAGGATATATTAACGAACAGGCTGTAAGCGATAAACGTATCGTAACTGCCAATGGAACCGGGGAACTGGAATTTGCAAAGGAACTGCTGCTTCTGCTGGAAAATGACACACCGGAACAGATTGAAATGTTCTACCGTTTCAATAAAGATGGATTTATAAAAATGATGCAAATAATAAAATAATAATTAGTGTTTCTTTAATATCTTCATATTATTAATAGAAAAAGGCTAAGTTCCTTCTGCATAAAATATTCGAGATTTATATAATACCGGCTCAATTTATTGGTATTATATAAATCTCTTTTTTCTGATATGTACCCGATTCTCCTTGTCCCTAAAACTGTAATTCATCTTTCTTTTGATATATAAGGAGGATAATCATCTTTAGATAATCTTTTTTCTAATGTATCCGGATTGACATCCCAAAGTGTAGGCAAATATTCGAATATGACTTTACCTTTGTCAATATACAGGCGGACTTTAGAATCGAAAGCTACAGGTTTGTATTTATCTCCTTCCACAGGGTTATCCCTATACAGTAACTGATTTTCTTTCCAGCTGAGTTCCTGCTCATTTAAATCAACATTATATATTCCACATACTACAGCTTCCATTGTTTGACCTTGAACTGTTGTAGAGACACAATGCATATAACCTGTCAATTTATTTGTACTTTTACGCATAGCCAGTTCGTAGCAAAATACACTTGTACCTGTAAAATCTTTTTCTATAGTAGTTCTCACTCCATTTTCGTCTAAATTATAAACCAGTTCGTGAGTTACTGTTGTCATATTAAATTTAAGGCCATTCTCGGTTCTTACTAAATTGGAAAATACCAATTGGTCGTTATATATGCCTTCCAGATTTCCATTATCAAGTTTATACACAACGTCGTTTGTGAATAAGACCTTACCGATAACATTAGATTTTAGGAATTTAATCACTTTCTCCATCATATTATTTGTATATATGTAAACTCAGATAAATATTTTAATTATAAACGTCGTATGAATTCTATATGGTTTTGTACATAACAAAATTTGTCAACTCTAATTTATTTGCTTTACGCTTCTGTATCCTTTCAATCTTATATCCTTGTTTTTCAAAAAAAGCCCTTGCAGTGAAGCTGACTTCTGATTTAATTTCTTTGACTCCATATTCCTTTGCTATTTTCTCAACTGCAGAAAGAAGCTGTGTTGCAATTCCTTTGCATTGACAATCTTTATGTACAAACATTGAATGTAAATAACCGTCCTTATTCATTGATGAAAATCCGACCAGACGATTCTGTTTATCGAAAGCTCCAATATAGTAATTAAATGATATTAGTTCTTTCCATCGTTCAAAATTATCACCACATGACGCCCAGTCCTCCACCTCTTCATAGGTATAATCTTTGATATTTACATTCAATACCGTAGAACGAAATAATTCCTGCATTTCCGGAATATCTTTTTCTTCGAGAACACGAATCTTATAGTGGAGTTTCAACCATTTTATAACTTTACACGGGTTACCTACAGCTATACAATTTGCCGGTATTGATTTTGTAACCACACTGCCTGCACCTATAACACTTCCGTTACCTATTGTAACACCTGCAAGTATGATGCATCCTCCTCCAATCCAAACATTATCTTCAACGGTTATCGGTAAAGCTCTTGTTCTGAAAAACAGTTCTCCTGAGTTTTCATCCCAGTCTTCAACGAAACGTTCATTAAAATCAACAGGATGGGTTGCCGTGTAGAATTGTACATTGGGAGCTATCAATACTCTATTGCCAATGTGTATATGATTTTCATCCATCAATGTGCAATTATCATTAATGATGGTCTTTTCACCGATGAAAATATGTTTTCCGCATTGGCAGGCAAAGTTGTTACCGATGGTAGAATATTTCCCGATTTTACCAAGCATCTGAAATAGAATCTTATTCCTTTCTTCAGCAAGAGTCTTTACGTCATTTATTATTGACAGAAACCCCTTTGTTTTCATAATCATGTCCAAGACTTCTTTATCCAACCGGTTACAATATTCTCCTGACAGAAAACGTTGGAAATTGCTCTTTTCCTCATTAAGTTCCTTTACCATAATAAATTCCTCGTCTGTCTCTTTTATTGTTTTAAACCCAAGTTTAAGGTACATATTGACTGCATAATTTGCCTTCTGTACGGAGAGCGAAACATGTTTATAGCCTTTACTGACAAGCAATTTAATTATCTCCTGCATTAAACGGCTACCAATACCTTTGTTCCTGTATTCCTTGTACAAGGATATGGAAAGAGAAG
>JAXEBI010000028.1:0-6658 GCA_034094155.1 Phocaeicola sp. | reverse complement strand
TTTATCCCGCCCGGCTCATCACCAGCTTGCGTACTTCCGACTCATTGAACGACAACGAGTCTTATTTCTTTGCCGAACTTAAACGTCTGAAGCGTATTATCGATATGCTTAACAGCGGTGAGGAACTCTTCATCATTCTTGATGAGATACTTAAGGGTACTAACTCTACCGACAAGCAGAAAGGCTCATTCAGTTTGATACGTCAGTTTATGAACCTTAAGGCAAATGGTATTATTGCCACTCACGACCTTCTTTTAGGTGAACTGGTAAACTATTTCCCCGATGGCATAAGAAACTATTGTTTTGAAGCCGACATAAAAGATAATGAACTGTATTTCAGTTACAAAATCCGTGAAGGTATAGCCCGCAACATGAATGCTTGTTTTCTTATGAAGAAGATGGGAATTGTTATTGATGAGGAATAATAGTAAACAGTGACTTAACCTTGTCGACTACCAGTATATCGGCAGGCAGCCAATTTACCTCGTTAAGTTTGTCCTTGTCGAGCCATCTTGCATCAAGATGTTCAGTAAGTATAATATTTCCACATGCAATGTGGCAGATATGGCAGTGCATTGTCAGATGGAAGGTAGGGTAGTCATATTCCACGGTACAGAGGAACTTATCGATATCTATATCTACGTTAAGTTCCTCTTTTATTTCTCTTTTCAGGGCTTCTTCCTGAGTTTCACCTTTCTCCATCTTTCCGCCAGGAAACTCCCATAAGCCTTTGAATTCTCCGTATCCTCTTTGTGTGGCGAAAAATCTACTTCCATCGTATATTATGGCTGCAACAACCTCAATTTTTTTCATTTTTATTTTTCTCCTTATTTTTTCCTTTTGTTATTTCTACTTTGATTTTTATTACACTTATTCAACTTATTAATCAGGTAATATTCCAGAAATTATACCAGATTCCACGGCTAAGGTAGTGATTATTGTTGTGACTTTAGTGAATATATTAGTGAAATGATAATTTGAGGTTATCTTTCGGATTTTTAAAACTTAACTCCGTTTTTTGTAAAAATCTTGCATAAAACGGAGTTAAGTTTTTGTTTTTATAGTTTTATGGTGCGTAAAAGATGAAACCTGTATAATTAAATCGTATTAAAATAAAGTCCTAAAATTGGTCCGTTATGGTGTTCTCAAAGTTTGCATTTTTATATTTAACTAATTTTTACATCTCGGGAATAGTGGTTTTTTCAGTAATTTCAGTTATATAGGTAAACAAGTAAAGAAGCAGATATTAAAAGACTATGAAATTACTTGTTGTAAAACATTAGGTTATTACAAAACTGAAAGACCGGAAATAATAACACGAAAATCAAAACATAAAATAATAACAGAAAATAAAGATGGAAACAACAAAAAATGGAAACACCGTGAAACTGGTATTACCTTTCCCTTATTACCTGTGGATGTATGGAATGGCTACTAATGTTCCTCAAAATGAATCTGGGCTGCATGAGCCGCAAGCAGAACAAGAAAGTGTAAACAGAGAAAATATGAATTATGAAGAAGAAAAATGATGCAGATATGCTTGCTGCTATAGTCCAGGCATCGAAAAACTATACTATGCGTCCGGCACTGGTCATTGACGACCAGGCTTATACCTATCAGGATTTGTTAGGATTGGCAGGAAGTATTTGTGAAAAGCTAAGAAATATCAAAGAAGATATTATTGGTATTACAGCTGAAAATAGTATGGAAACCTATGCATCCATTTTGGCTGTACTACTTTCCGGAAAAACTTATGTCATGTTGCATCCCGATTATCCGGCTGAGCGCAACTGTAGGATAGCCCGTCAATCCGGTATTGGCCTGTTGCTTTACAGTGGAGAGAATGGGAATATACTTCCTGCCGACATAAGTGCAAGCCGTGTGTCTCTATCTTCACATCTGCACACTTCGTTTTCCGGATATTCCGACATCATGACGTATGACGTTGATTCTGATACGCCTGCTTACATTATCTTCACATCAGGAAGTACCGGAGAACCAAAAGGTGTTCCTATATCTCGGAAGAACTTGAATGCTTTCTACAAAGCTTATAGTGCTTTAGGATGGGAATTGGATGAGAACGACCGTATGCTCCAGATGTTTGAACTTACATTCGATGTCTCAGTCGTATCGTTTCTTTATCCACTTACTCTCGGAGCGTGTGTCTATACTGTTCCGAACAAAGGTATGAAGTATCTGAATGTACTGGATATAATGGAACGTTATCGTATTACGTTTGCCGCAGTCGCACCTTCAGTACTTAGGTTATCACATCCTTATTTCGGAGAAATCAGTTTTCCGGACTTACGCTATCTCATAGTTACAGCCGAAGCCACTGATGTGAATCTGCTTGATGAGTTTCGAGCTTGCATTCCAAATGCTACGGTAGTCAATCTCTACGGACCGACCGAAGCCACCATCTATTGCACCTCGTATATAATTCCGGCTGAAGGAGCCAAACACCATAATGGCATGGCTGCAATCGGAAAACTTTTTCAGGGTATGGACTATATGATTGCATCTCCTTCGGGCAAACAACTTCCGGTAGGAGAGACTGGTGAATTCTGGATTGCCGGACCACAACTGATGAGCGGATATTGGTGTGCTCCCGATAAAACTGCCGGATGTTTTGTCACTAATTCTTCCGGAAGGCTTTATTACCGCACTGGCGATCTATGTATGGCAGATACTGACGGCGATATTATTTATTGCGGTCGCATAGATACGCAGGTGAAAATTCAAGGTTTCAGAATAGAATTGGGCGAAATTGAATATCACGTTAAATCATTTTACGGACATAACTGTAACGCGGTAGTATTGCCTGTTTATACTAATGACGGAAGTTGTGAACTGCATCTTGTAGTGGAGAAGGAAACTGAGGATACAGAAAGTCTTGAACTGTATATGCAAAAACATCTGCCGCCTTATATGTTGCCAAGATGCATTCACTTTATTCCTTGTTTTCCACAAAACAAGAGCAACAAAATTGACCGGAATCAACTATTAAATTACATCACAAAATAAAAAAATCAAGTATATGGAAACTACAGAATTATTGGAAATATTGAACGGAATATTCAGAAAAGTATTGAAGAGAGAAGATATCACATTGACCGAAGACACTACTGCGCACGATGTTGACGGATGGGATTCACTGACAAATATGATACTAATAGGGGAGATAGAGAATAAGTTTGGTGTGCGTTTCACGTTTAGGGAGATAATGAAATTGAAAAATGTAGGCGATCTTTGCCATACTATCAAAAATAAGACCAAATAGGATAGGAGGAAAAAAGTAATGTCATTCATTTCCCTTCAATTTGTCCTGCTGTTACTGCTATGCTTTACGTTATACCATTTTGTAGGTGATAAAGGGCGGAAGTTTGTTATGCTTGCGGCAAGTGGAGTTTTCATCGGATACTTCAATTTCTTATTTCTTGTAACGGCACTGGTTGTAAGTTTTTTTACATACGGAGCAGCTATACTTGTTGAGCAAGCTCATGAGAAAAACAAAGGTTCCGGTTTGATTTATTGGAGCAGTATATCCTGTCTTGTCCTTTGCTGGACAGGTTTCAGATATGCCAACAATTTAACTGGAGACTCAGGTTTTATTTTCCCATTGGGTATGTCGTTCTATACATTTCAGGCCATCGGTTACTTGACGGAAGTCTATTGGGAAGAAGAAAAGGCAGAACGGCATCTGGTAGATTTACTGCTTTATATGCTCCTGTTTATGAAGTTCCTGTCAGGTCCGATTGAACGGTCAGCCGATTTGCTTCCACAAGTCAGAAGACTCTCTCCTGCATCCTATTCCATGATGACTTACGGCCTGAAGCTGATTGTGGTGGGGCTTGTGAAAAAGTTGATGATTGCCGACCATATAGCTCCATACATTGACGGTGTGTTCAGTTCGATGCACACCGTCTCAGGTGTACAATTATTTATGGCTTGCATTCTATATCCCATAGAGCTTTATGCCGATTTCTCCGGTTACACAGATATGGCGATTGGAATAGGAATGCTGTTCGGATTGAAACTGTCACCCAACTTTGCACATCCTTTTGCAGCCCATACTACTACAGAGTTCTGGCGTCGCTGGCATATTTCCCTTTCCTCCTGGGTACGGGATTACCTTTTTCTCCCTCTGTCATCATTTACACGTCGTTGGGGGCAATGGGGTATTGCTGTAAGCCTTATGGTGACATTTATAGCATTGGGAATATGGCACGGTGCAGGATGGACATTTGTTGTCTATGGATTTATTCAGGGGCTTGTGATTGTATGGGAACAAAGGACCGAAAAAATACGAAACAAGGTAAGAAAACATATCGGGGAACGGCTGTTTGCCACACTTTCAGTCATCCGCACTTACCTGATTTTTGCCGTATCGTTGGTGTTTTTCAAAGCGCAGTCTGTTTCAGATGCATTGTATTTTCTGCGTAATATCTCTTTTCAGACCCATGAGAGCTGGAAAGAAATCAATATCGGTATGTCCGACCACATCTGCATCGTGGCAGGCTCCGCATTGTTGCTGATACTGCTTTACGACTATTTTATGTCTAAATGCGACTTGCACCTTCGTCTTGAAAATCAGCCTGCATTATTTCGCTGGACAGTGTATTATTTAATTGTATTTGCCGTGTTTGCTTATGGTAAGTTCGGCACGGAAAACTTCATATATCTACAATTCTGATGGAAAATATACCGGAAACTATTACTGCCGCAAACATCCGTAAAAGACATGCTTTTTTACGCCTTGTCCGAAAGTCGGTTTTGTTTGCCATACCATTTTGGGCTTTGATAGCCCTGTACGTTTACGATGATCCTTTCATGGTACTTCGCAAATATGACCTGTATGATTCTGAAGTCATGCTGAACGAGCATCATGTAGGCTGGCAAATATACAAAAACCATAAAGACAGCGTACATTTCAATTCTTTTATCTTAGGTAATTCATGTACTATGGCATTCCCATGTGGAGAATGGGAAAAATATCTTGATTCAGGCGATCGGGCTATCCGCCTTTTCGGCAATTCGGAAAGTTTGAAAGCAATAATTCTCAAACTTCGGGCCCTTGAACGTGAAGGTGCAGAAATAAAGAATGTACTGATGATTCTTGATAGAACTTCCCTTTCACGTTTTGAGCTTCAGACAGGGTTCGGCCAGGTACTTCCGGCTGCTATATCCGGTAGTAATCCGTTTACCGTGCAACTGGAGTTCATGCAGGCATTTATAATGCCCGATTTTTTGTTTCCATACCTGAAATACCGCATAACAGGAAAGGTGTATCCGAACATGAGAAGGATGAATCCTTACGGAAGGATACGTGATTCGAAGAATAATGATTCGTTCAATCCTCGTGAAAAGCAGATTGAAGAGGAAGGTGAGATGTATTGGGTAAACCGAAAGAAGGAGTTTCCAGAACGGGATGGTACAGTAGATATTGCCGAACCTGTGATATTTCAAAACCAACGGATGGTATTGGATGAAATAATGGAAGTCTTTCGCTGCCATGGCACTTCAATACGTATTATAATCAGTCCGGATTATAACCAGAAAAAACTACACCCTGATGATATGGAGATTTTGCAAAGCATTTTCGGAAAAGAAAATGTATATGATTTCAGTGGTATTAACGAATTTACAGAAGATTACCACAACTATTATGAATCGGGGCATTATCGTCCATTGTTAGGCAAAATATTGCTTGAAAGAATTTATCGAGACTAATGTGACGTACCTTTCCAGCTATACGGATTGTTTGAAGCAACAGTCGATGGAATAAGAAAAAATAAGTAAGAATCTTGTTTAAAATATGAAAATCAGCAGAACATTTTGCTGAATAATGTTTTTTATATATATTTACAATACAAGAACCCGCCAAGCCTCTTAACAATGCTTAAATCGGCGGGTCGTTTTTTTATGGGATCCCCCAAGCAATATTAATCCTTATCCGAATTCTTACTAATTATACAAAAGTGCTATAAAAAAAGAAAGGCCTTGTATTTTCAAATAGTTTTTGCTATTTTAGAGGAGAATATCATACATATGAGAAATAAATTATGTGTATAAAATTTTTTATTGTTGCGATATTACTTTCACTTATCGTCACCTTTGCAAAGGCTACAGGACAATCGGGCGATGTGATTCGTCTGGAAGGAGAAGAATGGGTTCTGTTGGGAAAACCGATAGAAAGTGATACTATGCTGGGTAATCGGGTGAGAACTTTCCTGCCAGATAATATCAGTTATTCAACTGGAAACTATAGTTGCTATACGGCTTCATGGGAAATACGTAACGGTTATCTTTGCCTACGATGGATAGAAGCCGATGTCTACGATGAAGCCAGCAATAAAGAATCTACACTAGTGTATGAGGGGAAAGATTTGCAGTCGCTTTTCCCGTCTTATTATAAAGATGGAGAAATTCAAGCCCGTTGGTTCAGTGGGGAACTTCGGGCCGGAAAAGGAGATGTGGTGAGATACGTGCATGACGGTTTCGACCGCAACATGGAAACGGAACGGGTGCTGACCGTTCGGAGCGGTAAAGTGCTGAAAACGCAGACTTATCATAATTACCGGAGACCCGGTTTGAATTTGAAGAAAGCGCAAAAGGAGATTGCCTGTCGTTTTCCCTGGAAACGGTTTCCTGAATACCG
>JAXEBI010000027.1:0-14179 GCA_034094155.1 Phocaeicola sp. | reverse complement strand
GTTTTTTTTCATTCATTTTATAGGTCAGACGTACATTAGGGAACAGTGATAGGCCGTTGTACGATTCATTATGGTTGTAGTACTGATTATCGGGATCAATCTTGTATCTGACCGTTTAATACTCCAGTCTAAGACCTGCTTCCACATCCAGATATTTTGTTTCAAGTACATAGTTCAGATAACCGGCATAGATGTTTTCAGCATATTTGGACCATTCTCCAAGGTGACTGTCCAATATAGACTGTTCACCGGGCATGACACGATAGGATATTTGTATATTTCTCAAATGAACATTTGCTCCGGCTTCAAGACGGCTGTTGCTGAATGGCTGTAAATAATCCATATTCAGAATAAAGTTCTTTTCCTTGCTGATAAGATGTGTACTGTCTGTCATGAATTTTCCGTTGGCCGTAATACCTAATTTGATGTCGTACATCTGCTGGCTGCGTTTTTCAAGAAACTGTGAACTTATATTTTGGGACTCATCATCCTGATAGTGTCTTGTCACAAATTCATTTGCGTTAACCTTTTTTCTGAACATACCGTCTGCCTGCAGAAAGATATTGATTTTCTCTTTTCGATAATTCAGACTCAGTGACGGGTTGTATTTGGGTGTAAATGAATATTTGTCCATTAGATCAGGCAGGTTGTCTTTTCTGCTGCTTAACTCTCCCAAGCCGAAGTTGAAACCAACGTTACCGTTTATACCGTTCCAGCTTTCTTTCTTGTAGATGATATTGATGATACTGGCCATCCCCTGAGCTTCCTGTCTGGCTGAGGGATTATTTATTATTTCAATCCTCTCGATATTTGAAGTCGGTATGTTGTCCAGACTTTTCTGTGCACCGAACCCTGTCAAGCTGGAACGTTTACCGTCAATAAGAACTGTTACCTTGTCACTACCCCTGAGAAGGATTTTTCCTTCGGGATCAACAGTCACTCCAGACAGGTTTCTCATGGCATCAAGTACAGAACCGCTTCCGGCTGCTATATTATCTGTAATATTGTATGACTTTTTGCTCAAGCTGAATGAATTTGACGACCGTCTGGCTGAGACTACGATCTCATCTATGACAGACGCATCCTGTAACAGTCTGATTTTCTCCAAATCTATATTCCTGTTCAGTTCTCCTACCATAAATCCGGTATTTTTAACCTTGTAGCCTACATACATTACTTTAATCGTGTAGTTGTCTGACTTCAGATCGTTCAAAACAAAAATACCGTTTTCATCAGTGATTGTTCCGTCAACGGAAATAGTGTCTGTTCCTTGGTAAAGGACAACGTTTGCAAACGGTAGTGGTTCTTCAGAATCTTTGTCAATAACCTTTCCGGAAACAGTCGCATGGTTCTGTGCGAATGCTTCACCAGCAGACAGCATAAAAATAATCAATATTAAATTTAATGGTTTCATGTTTTGTTGGTTTTACATTTAAATTGACGCAAATGTAGAAGTCAAATTGGAAAATATTTAGACCAATATCATTATTTGATTTCTTGACTATCATAAATATTGAATATAAGAATTATACCGTATATTTGCGGTTGGAGGATACATATGGGTTAGAGAGTAAACGCTGGAAAGGAAATGTATTTTCTTAAAAGATTATCAGATGAAAAAACTTTATTCACAGTACCGTTAAAATAACGGCCATGAAAAATACGGTTATGGAAAAAATATTATTTATCAGCGCATGTGTCAGAAATGATTCAAGGACTATGCGTCTCGTGAGGCATTTATTGTCCAAGCTTGAAGGCACAATAGAAGAAGTCAATTTGGTTACGGAAAAAATACCGGTCATAGATGACTGGAATACCTTACAGAATCGTTATTCACTTCTTAAGTCAGGAAAGACAGATGTTCCGGAACTTAGACTTGCCAGACAATTTGCTTCTGCTGATACAATTGTCATTGCGGCACCATATTGGGACCTGGCTTTTCCGGCTATGGTGAAAATATATATGGAACATGTCACTGTGACCGGACTGACGTTCAGATATTCCGAAGAGGGTTTTCCTGTAGGTATGTGTAAAGCACGTCGTATGATATATGTGATGACATCAGGCGGTCCTGTTGACATGAATTTCGGTTACGATTATCTTGCAGCACTGTGCCGGAATTTCTTCGGTATCAGGGAAACAATGCTTTTCAAAGCGGAAAACCTGGATATTATAGGAAGTGATGTAGAGAAAATCATGGCTTCAGCCTTTGCGGAAATAGACGAAGTGGCCAATAACGGTGCTTTATAATAATGCATGGTTAAGATTACTGTTTTTTAATCGTGTAGAAACCTTTTCTTTATTAAAGTAACACAAACGGATAATCTGTCTTTATGCTATTTGTGTTGTGATTCAAGTAAAATTAGCAATGGTGGTGTTTTTACTTGTTTTTTATAGCTGTTTAGTATGAATTTTTATTAAGGATTCTATGGTTATATTAGTCAGTGGTAGTACCCATACGGGGAAAACTTTGCTTGCACAAAGACTGTTGGGAAAATATAAATATCCCTATCTGTCAATAGACCATCTTAAAATGGGACTTATCAGGAGCGGTCAAACAAGTTTGTCACCTGAAAGTCCGGATTCAGTCCTGACGGATTTTCTGTGGCCTGTTGTAAGGGAAATCATAAAGACATGTGTTGAAAACGGACAGAATCTTATTGTGGAAGGATGCTATATACCGTTTGGCTGGGAAAAAGACTTTGCGGATGATTATCTGAGGAATATAAAATACATTTGTTTGATATTCGGTGAAGAATATATAAGGGAACACTTTGCGGATATTGTAAAAACATTAAGTGTATCATAAAAATCCTGTATAATATCCGATATACATACTTTCTCATCCAACGGATACTGGTTATTGTCTATTTTGGTAAGCAGAAGCAGATTCTTACAGATGGATGATGAAATCTTTAGCTGATTCTCTATTTGTTGGTATAGTTGTATCCGTTTTTCTTCATTGTTCAGGCTGTATAGCAGATTTACCTTTCCTCTGATTACAGATAATGGAGTCTGAAGTTCGTGAGCGGCATTTTCTGAGAACTCTTTTTGTGCTAAAAACAATTTATGATTGTGTACTATAAGCTGGTTGATGGCATCCAAAAGGGTATCAAACTCAATGATTCTGTTTGTATTTATGTGTACACTTTCCAACTTGCTTATATCGAGTTTTTCCATTTTTTCAACCAAAGCATAGAACGGTTTCCATAGTTGTTTTGAATGATATACCAAAATCAGCAATACGAGCATGAGCATTAGGATGTATATGGCTAAAAAGACATACAGTATTCCATACATCAAATCTGTATTTTCAACCATATCCCTTCTGATACGTATCTCATAAGCCTCGCCATTTATCACACCGTAGGAACGTATTTCACGGAATGGCTCTACATGACCTCTTATTGAATCAAAAGACTCATAAAAATAAATACTGTCAGGCTTCGATATCAAACTTTCGGTTTTTGATAACCTGATATTTTCATCAATTCCATCATCTAGCAGTTCTTCTTTTTGATAGCGGAGAGAATCGTCTATATCTTCAAGCCATAACTTCTGTATGATATAATAAAATACAGGTATTCCTACGAGAAAGGCAATGGCGGATGCCACCATATATGTTTTTATGGATTTGATCAGGAGTTTTTCTTTCATGGTATTATTCTTCAAATTTGTAACCTACACCGTAAACAGAGTGAATGTAATTGTCAGAGCCAGCTTCCCTGAGTTTATTTTTCAGTTTCTTTACATGGGCATAAATGCAATTGAAATTGTCGAATACATCAGCATTGTCGCCGTAAAGATGTTCTGCTAAGGTTTCCTTTGTCAACACTCTTTTGGGTGAAGAGAGAAAGGACATAAGCAGATCATATTCTTTAGAAGACAGATGTGGCACTTCGTTGTCATTAAAGAGAACTTTTCTCGACAAAGTATCTATTTTCAGATTTCCATACTTTACAATATTCATCCCGTTATATTGTCTTCTTCGTATTACGGAGAAAATCCTGACAGAAAGCTCGGACAAGTCGAAAGGTTTTACAAGATAATCGTCTGCCCCCAGTTTTATGCCGTTTATCCTGTCATCCAATGAATCCTTGGCCGAAATGATAATAATGCCGCTATGTGTCTTGTTGGGGCTTTGGGATATGTCATCCAAAAGTTTCAGTCCCGAACCGTCCGGTAATGTTATATCCAACAGAATACAGTCATATTCATAAAACAGGATTTTCAACATGAGTTATATCATGAGCTATAATGTTTCATTCGATATACTTAAACCGAATGGCTGAATCATAAGACTGTCTCCTTTTGTGCTCACTTTAAAAGAAATATCACTTCCCGGATATGTCAGTTCTTTATCAAAACTTTCCGCACTTATCTCCTGCTTTATAGAGTCAGCGTCTTCTTTTTTAACTGTTGCATCAGAAACACTGTTTTTTCCTTTTTGGCTGAAAGAGCAGGACATCAGCAAAGCACATAATACAAATGAACTTATCTTTTTCATAATTTTCTTGACCTTATTGCTGTAAATTGTTTTTATAAATCACTATTTTATACTATTGCATATTTGCTGTATTTCGTTGATAAATCTCGATACATGAAACCCGTCACAAACAGCATGGTGAACCTGTATTGAAAGAGGGATAAGGTATTTACCCTCTTGCTGAAAATATTTCCCATAAGTAAAAATAGGCAACAGATAACTTCCGTCAGCAAATATATTCAGGTTGAAACCGGTAAATGTAGCCCATGGTAATGAAGATATAGGGAAGGTATTAACCGGGGTATACGGCTTAGCGTCTATACTATAATTATTACCATACATTTCTATATCACGTTCATAATTAGAAAGAAAAACCATAATATCATCATTCCATTCTGTCCAAATGTTGGAAAAAGTTTCATTCTCCTCATGAAAAATGGTGTAACACGGCAGCAAGGTATCCCACACTCCCAGTTCTCCGTTATCATTAATAGCAGTACGGAACTCTTCATGATTATTTACCACCT
This sequence comes from Phocaeicola sp., assembly GCA_034094155.1. Lineage (GTDB taxonomy): Bacteria > Bacteroidota > Bacteroidia > Bacteroidales > Bacteroidaceae > Phocaeicola. The sequence continues at coordinate 9,166 of JAXEBI010000027.1, read as the reverse complement.
TTGTCAATATATAAATCAGCAGAGGATAGAGTTTCGTATGATTTTTGTTCTTGAAAGATATAATCTCAGAGATATCTACATTTACAGTAATACTATATGAGCACCGTATCTGATTGAAATAATGTTCAAAATACGGTTTTCTTTTCCAGGTATCTTTATCAATTAATTTGAACATAGTTTTTCATTTTAACAATTACGTTTAGAGACTAATACACTTTCAAGCACATCCTTTAGGCTGTTCCAATAAAGAAATTATTATCAAAAAATAGTTTCATTTAATGGTAAATAAAACATTATACATTCATTGAACAATATTGTTATATCTCACACAGTTTAAAGTCTTCCATACTTAAACACTTCTTTAAATATCTCATATGCACAAGCACAAAAAGTGCGAACCTACTTTGAAAGTTGCCCGTAAAATTAGTTAAAAATCAAATATTGACACTAATATAGTGGCAGGTATTTAATGAGAAAATTCAGCTCCTACATCTTTATATGCTTCAGCCACCGTTCCCGTTTCAGCAATACAAGGAAAATAAGTCCGCGGAAACACAATTCAATGCACATGGCAAGCCAAACACCTTTCAGACCTAAAATCGGGGCAAGCCAGGCAGCCAATGTGAGACGTACCGCCCAGATACTTATAAAACGGAACGAGGGTAGCGGCAGCTACACAAAGCCCCCAGAAAAGCCATGTAGTTGTCGATACCAGCCCGATAGAAGCAGATGACTCAGCACCGAGACTCCCCACCATAGCAGCATCGATATACTGCATGATAATGAACGACAATTGTGCGATGATGGCTGGAACACTGAGTTGCACAGTCAGACTTAACTGCTGTTTCAGTGTCATCGGCTTACCTTTTTGAATAAGGTCGAGCAAAATGCCGGTTTTCTTTTCCTTCAACATTTTGAGTCAGCAAAAACTTTAAATCTCTTCAAGGCATCCTGTAAAACCGGACGCGGGCAGGCTATATTCCAGCGCAAGAATCCTTCCCCTTCGGCTCCATACATGGTGCCACTGTTGAGCTGGAGTCCGGTAGTTTCCAACAGACTGGTCTGCAAGGTATCAGACGGCAGATGAAGTGCCCTGCAGTCAGTCCACACCAGATAAGTTCCTTCAAGTTTTGTTACTGGTATTTGAGAAAGGTAAGTATGGAAAAATTCACACATGTAGTCATAGTTGGCCTTAAGGTAGTCAAGCTGTTCAAGGAGCCAGTCATCACCTTCATTATAAGCGGCAATGGTAGCCTCTATGCCAAATGGGTTAACATCACACACCTCGTTGATATTGATGGCACGGTCTATTCTTTTACGTATGGTTTCATCGCGGGCTATAATGTTTGCTATCTGCAACCCTGCAATATTAAATGATTTGCTGGGCGATACACTGGTAACAGAATTCCACAAATGTTCCTCGCCGAGAGACGCATACGGTGTATATGTATGCCCGGGATAAACAAGTTCACAATGTATCTCATCCGAGATTACTTTCACATTATTCTGCATGCAAATCTCTCCTATTCTGCATAACTCCTCGCGGGTCCATACACGTCCAGCAGGGTTATGAGGGTTGCACAAAAGCATCAGCTTTACTCCCGGATTTTTTACTTTCCTTTCCAGATCATCAAAATCAATATGATATGTGCCATCCTCATATTTCAAAGGATTGGTAACGATATTACAACCGTTGTTACGGATAGATGAGAAGAAGCAGTTGTATACAGGAGTCTGTACAACTACACTGTCACCAGGTTCCGTGAGGGCTTTTATGACTGCAGATATAGCCGGAACTACACCGGAAGTGTATATCATCCATTCTTTACTGACAGTCCATTTATGACGCCTTTCAAACCAGCGGATTACTGCTGTATAGTATTCATCGGGAACACGCACATATCCGAATATTCCATGATTCACACGTCTTGCCAGTGCCTCAGTAATTGCAGGTGCCGTACAAAAATCCATGTCGGCCACCCAAAGGGGAAGTACATCCTTGCCTTCTGGCATACTATCCCATTTATAAGAATTGGTTCCACGACGGGAAATAATTTTGTCAAAGTCGTATTTCATTGTACTTATTATATACTGGTAGGTTTATTTATATCAATCGGTTAGATCAATCAGTTATATCAGTCGGTTAAAGCAATCGGTTATATCAGTCGGTAAAGCAATCGGTTATATCAGTCGGTAAAGCAAGTGCGTTCATCTCTAAGACGTATCTCACAGTCGGCAGGAGCCTTGATATTCTCATCAATGGTTATTGAACCGTACTCATCAGCTACAATACGTCCTGAAGTCGGGCTCTTGATGTTGGTTATTGCTCCGCGTATATCGGCCTGAAGGGTACTGTACTCAAATGCACGGTCACAGTCCGGTCCGAACGTACAGTTTTCCAATACAAGATCGTGGGCATAGCAAAGAGGTTGCTCACCGGTTATATAGCAGTTCACCAGACGTAGATTTTTAGAATGCCAACCAAGGTATTCACCGTTAAGTTCCGAATCATAAATAGTTACATTTTCCACCTCCCAGAAAGCATCCTTAGTGGTAATCCTTGCATTGTGAATCTCCACATTCTTCACATATTGGAAAACATACTTGCTGTCGCTCTCAAGACCGTCTACATAAATGTCATTGCTGAACATGAACGGATATGTTCCCCCATGCAATTTTAGATTCTTTACACGTATACCGTTGCAACGCCAGAACACTTCATCTGCATCATTCATTGTAACGTTTTCAATGTCTATTTCATTCATTTCGCGGAACATCTTCGGAACGTCAATTACTGTATCTTTCATCTGCAGATGGTCGGAATACCACAAGGCCGAGCGTCCTCCAACATCGAAATAGCAACGTTCGATCTTGAAACCGTGTACATGCCAGAAAGGATAATTCCCTTCAAAGCGACAATCTACTGCCTCTATGTTACCGCACTCCTTTATAGCCGATTCCCCGTCACGGATAATCACATTTTCCAAACGCAGATTATGTGACTCAAACAAAGGGCGTTCGCCCCCGAATTCTGAATTTCTTATAACTTTCATATAAAAATTATTTATATTTTTATTCTCCGATTACCCAATTACATGATTACAGCAGTTGCCACAATGTACCTTCCGACATATTGCAAAAGATTCTGAATCTTCCATTATATCTCTCATTATATCTTCAAGATAATCAAGTCTGCCATAATTCATCAGTTATCTGATACAAAGATAGAGAAGAGCCAAATTTTGAACGGTATACAAATTCCGGATAATTATACCCCAATTATTGATACCGTTGTCAGGCCTCGAAGAGTATGATTTTTATTTGTAAGTCAAGAAACAGATACATATTTACCATAGTTAAAACGATATTACCGATGTTTATTCGTGAGTAACAAGTATATTATAAGTATCTGGATTTTATGGCTGCATCTTTATTTTCGTTATATGAAATATCAATAGGTTTAAGTTTGAAACCTAATGGATAATCCCAAAAATCAGTATGCATCATTAAAATAACCTTATGACTCAAGTCGGACGCCTGTACCACATTAATCGGACGCCCGTACCACTTAAGTCGGACGATTGTCCTATTATAATCGTACGCCATATTATTTAATGAATTACTGACAGACATTATGATACGTGCTGACAGGACTTATTATTCATGAAAAATCGTATCTTTGTATTTGATAAGTTGATATATATATATAATAACAAATCAATATATGATACAAATTCTAGTAATAGATGATGAAGAACCTATCCGTAAATTATTGGCTCGGATAATAGAGTTGGAAGGTTATAAGGTATTTACAGCAAGTTGTTGCAGTGAAGCTCTGCAACAATTGCGCAAACAACAGTTCGAAGTCATTCTTTGTGATGTATTTTTACCTGACGGGAATGGCGTAGATTTTATTTTCGATATAAAAAAATATTCCAGTGATGCTGCAATTATATTACTAACTGCCCATGGAAATATTCAAGATGGAGTACAGGCTATTAAAAATGGGGCATTTGACTATATTACCAAGGGAGACGACAACCGCAAAATTATCCCTACAATAAACCGTGCAGTAGATGAAACTCTGAAAAAGAAAGGTAAAGAGCCGGCTTCCGTAACATACTCTTTTGACTCTATTGTAGGAAAATCAAAGGAACTTAAACAGGCCATAACTTTGGCACAGAAAGTTTCGGCAACAGATGCCGCTGTATTGCTAACCGGAGAAACCGGTACCGGAAAAGAGGTTTTTGCCCATGCTATCCATCAAGCCAGTCAAAGAGCCGCACAGCCGATTATAGATATAAATTGTTCCGCCTTTAGTAAAGATTTGTTGGAAAGCGAATTATTCGGGTATAAAGCCGGTGCTTTTACAGGTGCCTTGAAAGATAAAAAAGGATTATTTGAAGTTGCCAATCATGGAACTATTTTCTTGGATGAAATCGGGGAAATGGCTCACGATTTGCAGGCCAGACTTTTGCGTGTTCTCGAAACAGGAGAGTATATTAAAATAGGTGACACCAAACCTACGAAAGTGGATGTCAGGATTATATCAGCTACAAACAGGGATTTAAAGAAGGAAATTGATAATGGCAACTTCCGCGAAGATTTATACTTCCGCCTATCCGTTTTTCAGATATGCTTGCCTCCTCTGAGGGACAGAAAAGATGATATTGAAAGTCTCTCATATATGTTCCTTGAAAAATTCGCCAATAAACTTAAGAAGAAAATTGTTGGAATAACTCCAGAGGTTCTTAATATATTAAAGAATGCAGAGTGGAAAGGAAATGTCAGAGAACTTAGGAATGTTATAGAAAGATGTTCTATTGTGTGCAATGAACAAATTACATTTGAGGATTTGCCTTTGGACTTACAAAGGCATAAATCGGAAGTATCACCTGCTAAAGACAGCTTTGAGCTTGCGGAAATAGAACGAATGCATATTATTAAAGTGCTACAGTATACCAACGGAAATAAAACAGAGACTGCTCGTCTGCTAAAAATAGGACTGGCTACTCTTTACCGTAAAATTGAAGCTTATAAAATAAGTGTGTAATTATAAAACAAACCGTTTATAAGCACAGATATCTTCTTACAAGCTATAACTGCTTATAAACGGTTTGTTTAAATAAAAATGAACAAAGAAGTAGAAATGAACAAAGTATTAGAGTTGAACAAAGCATTAGAGATGAGCGAAATATTAGAAATGAGCAATGTAATAAAAATAAACAAAGTATTCTTATTATGATTTTAAGCGTAATGTAAAACAACTTCCTTTTCCTACTTCGCTTTCAACGGTTAATTTACCCCCATGCGCTTCCACAAAATCCTTCGAGATAGATAACCCAAGTCCGCTTCCTTGAACTTTTGTTCCCGGTACACGGAAATAATGGTCAAAAATGCTCTGATGATAACGCGGATCTATGCCTTTTCCAAAATCACGCACATACATTTCTATATAATTGTCGTCTGTTTGGCGCACACCCATAATTATACGTCCGTTTTCAGGAGAATAACGAATTGCATTCGAAAGCAAATTAGTCAATACCCAGGCTATTTTCTCACTGTCAACAAATAGCTTGCCTATTTTATTTTCCGGATATTGTACTTCAATCTGTATGTTGAACTTTTCGGCTTGTACCCTATTGGCTTTAATTGCATAATCTATTAATTCTATTGGTTTTGTAATACGTGGTTTCAGTTGCAGTTTCCCAGACTCTACCTGAGTCATGTTAAGCAATTCGCCTGTTATGTTAAGCAAACGCTCACTGTTATCCTGAATACTTTGTGCCAATTCTTTTTGTTCATCGTTCAAGTCTCCTATTCGACTGTCTTCGAGCAATTGCAGACTCATCATGATTGCCGATATAGGAGTTTTAAGTTCGTGCGATATTGTAGAGATAAAAGTGGTCTTGGCCGAATCAAGTTCCTTGAACTCAGTGATATTTTTAAGCATAATTACATATCCTTCGTTTGTAGAACCGGAATTATTATTTCCAGGCTTATTATTTCCAGGCTTATTAATTTGCATATATTTCATCTGAAAATAACTTTCCTTGTTGTCGGCATATATTTTCAACGGTTCTGCTTTACCGACTTTGCTTTCGTTCTGCGAGTCCATGAGTTCACGTATAAGTCTTCTCAACAAATCGTTTCTCATTGAAATTTCCTGAGCCGGTTTCTGAAGGACTTCCTCACGCTTTAAGTTAAGTACATTCAAGGCTTCATCATTTATGAATAAAATGGTCAGTTCATTGTTTAATCCTATAATAGGTTCCTTTACACTATTAATGATGGTTTCCATATAATTTTTTGCGGCCTTGATTTGTGCAAGCGTACTTGAATGGTAGTCAGACAATCGTTTTGCCATTCTGTTGAAGTTTTCAGAAACCTCGGCAAACTCATGACTTTCAAGACTTAATCTGCAGTCATAATTATGATTGGCTATATCTTTAATTCCGTCAATAATTTTTTTGATAGGTTTATTAAAATAGGAAGGCAGAACTGCAAGCATGAAAATCCCTATTACAATGCAAAAACCTCCAATAGTTGAAATCCAAAGTAATGCACGTTGCAGGCCGGGACCGGCAGCAGGACTGTTGGGCTCTGTTGCTGTCAGTATTTGTAAGTTTACAATAGAGAGTGAAACAAGGAGTACTATCATAGCTACAAGTACTCCAATTACAAGGGTTAATTTGGTCTTTATATTCATAACACATTTTTTTATTGCGGAAAGATAATCAATTTTATATCCATCTCAGAAAGTTTTTTAAGAAAATATCCATAACGGTGTATTTTTAGAATCTTGCACCAATAAGAGTCGGTTGCCCTATACAAACTGTTGTTGGCGATTGATAAGTTCCTCAGCTGTAAGACCTATGTTTACAACCTCATCTGCTTCTTCTAATACCTTATCGGGAATGCGTTCCTTTACTTCTATTCCGGCTATACCTTTGATTTCCTCATTCAGGCTCTCAATATGTTGAATGTTAACCGCTGAAATTACATTAATACCTGCCTCTGATTCAAGAAATGACGTACATTCTCTTCTTTATTTGTCATTATACTTATATATATATTTATTCAGCACCAGAGTGCATGTTTAAATCTGTTTTGTTTTTTATTAATATTCGGTCCAGAAACGCTTGTTAAATAAAAGCAGCACACCAAAAATCTCAAGTCGCCCTATAAGCATTAAAGCAGAAAGAATCCATTTTGCAGCATCTGGAAGTGAAGACCATGAATAAACAGGTCCAAAAGTTCCTAATCCCGGTCCGACATTACCTATTGCTGATACTACAGTGCTGAATGATTCGGTAAGACCAACTCCCAGACTCATCAGCAACGTCCATCCAATAAATATACATACTAAGTATGTAACAAAAAATGTATATACTAATGCTGAAGTTTGAACAGAAACCTGGCTGTTATTTACATGAACAGGCAAGACTGCTCTTGGATGCAACATCTGCTTAAACTGGTTCTTTATATTCTGAAACATGATTAACAAACGTAAATTTTTCACGCCACCACTGGTTGAACCTGTACAGCCACCGGATATCATGGCAAAAATGAGTAACATCCATGTAAATGGAGGCCAGAGATTATAATCGTCTGTAGCAAATCCGCACGAAGTGTGTACGGTGGCAACCTGAAATAAAGCTTTACGGAATGCTGTTTCAATATCATAATAATCTGTTACAAATAATGAGAATGTTATTATAATTGTAAGAACCGCTACTGATGAAAGGAACCAATGCAGTTCACCATCCTTTAATAATTTCTTATATTGTCCGTTGAGAGCGAAATAATATAAAGAAAAATTAACGCCGGAGAGAATCATAAATATAGATATCACATATTCTGAATACGGAGAGTTCCAATAAGATATACTATCCTGCTTGGTTGAGAACCCACCGGTAGCCGTAGTAGCAAACGATTGGCATAATGAATCAAACAAATTCATTCCTCCCAACATCAATAATATAACTTCCACTAAAGTCAATCCGATATAAATAAGCCACAGATAGCGTGCCATAACTTTTATTTTAGGATGGATTTTATCATGCGTTACTCCTGTTGCCTCTGATAAAAAAAGTTGCTGGCTGCTGCCACTGAATAAAGGTAGCAATGCTATGGTAAACAGAACAATTCCAAGACCTCCTATCCATTGAGTAAAACTACGCCAGAACAGTAATCCGTTTGGCAATGATTCAATATTATTTAATATTGTGGCTCCTGTAGTGGTAAATCCTGACATGGTTTCGAAAAATGCATCTGCAACAGAGGGTATATATCCACTTAAATAGAAAGGCAACATTCCTGAAAGTGTAAATAACACCCAAGAAACACTTACTATACAGTATCCGTCACGACTGGAAATATTGTTGCATTTACGATTGCCGGCAAGTACCATTATCCCCCCTACACCAATATTTATCAACATAGTCCAAATAAAATAGATATAGCTATCCTCATGGTAAATAGCTGATACACCTGCACAGACTGCAAATAATCCGGCCTCAACTAAAATCAGAATTCCTAAAACATAAGAGACTGTTCTGAAATTAATCAGACTGTCTTTCTTTTTCTTGAATGACAACGAATTTGTTTGGTAAAAATCTTCCATATATTATAACATCTTTTACTGATTTACAGACAAAATACATGCCACATAAACAAGCAAGATTGTAATATTATGATTTACAGAATATTACAACAGCACATCTTTTATCTTGAAGCACTTTACCCTTCTCATTATGATAAACTGATATTATTATTGTGATACGATAGGTCTATCCGAAATAAATAAGATGAAGGAAATATGAAGAAGGAAATATGATGAAGGAAAATTCAGGAGTTGCCAGATTTTATGCAAAATTGTCTTTTCATAAATTAAGATTCAATCGTGTTATTTTCAGGAAATAGCTATATAATGCTCATCATATATTAATAAGTTATCTATATTCATTAAAAGAAAACTGTCAGACAATGCCCCTAAAGTCAGGACATCATCCGACAGTCCCATTGAAATCAAATGATAGAAAGGTCTATTACTACCTTCCGGTATCTTGCAGATATTGAGTTACCTTAATCTTATAATCTATACATGCGTCAGTATATCTGTTGCGGCTCGTCTGAAACAAACTTTGCGCATCAAGAAGTTCAG
>JAXEBI010000026.1:0-39681 GCA_034094155.1 Phocaeicola sp. | reverse complement strand
GTATTGCATAATTCGTTAATTATTAGTAAATTAGAAGTATCTCACCACTTTTAATTATGACTAAAGAATCACTCCTTATGCAATACCAATCCGAGTGCAGAAAGGCTCTCGAATCCACTGTAAATATAAGCAAATCTTTTCAGAAAGTATTCATGGATGCAATAAAATTGTTCATGGCTATACCTGACCGCATCAATTTCCTTCAAATGGGACGGTATGGATGTTTCTCGGAACAGACATACCGGAACAATTTTGAGAATGATGACTTTGACTGGTTTTCCTTCAATGAAGCCATCATCAGGGAACACCTTAAAGGCAGCCGTAAAGCAATAGCCGTTGATCCGTCTTTCATTCCAAGATCAGGCAGCAAAACACCGTGGATTGACTATTTCTGGTCCGGTTGTGCCGGTGAATACAGACGTGGTCTGGAAATAACAGGAATCGGAGTTATAGATGTTGAAAACCATGAATGTATGACTTTGGGCTCTGTACAGACACCTGACAATGCAACATTGGAAAGTTATGGTAAAAATCTTGTTGACTGGTACAGTTCTTATCTTATCAGCATACAGGAGCATCTGAAACGTATTTCCAATATAATAGTATGTGATGCATTCTTTTCAAAGGCTACTTTCATCAATCCATTGTGCGATAACGGTTTCCACGTAATAAGCCGTTTCAGGAATGATGCCGTATTGTTTTATCCTACCTTAGAAAAAAGGACAGGAAAACGCGGACGTCCAAAATTGTATGACGGAAAGATTGATTTTGAAAATCTGGACATTACAAGATGTACCGAGTATAAAGTGAACAAGGGTAAACTTTACGGACTGAAAGCATACTCCAAAGCGCTCAAACGTTTTGTGAGCTTAGCTGTATGGTATCCTATGGATGGAAGAACGGACAAATGGCAGCTGTATTTCTCTACAAACGAAATACAGAATGCACTGGATGTTCTGGACTTTTACAGGACACGTTTCCAACTAGAATTTTGCTTTCGTGATGCCAAGCAACATGCCGGAATAACAAACTGTCAGTCTACAGACTTCAGGAAACTGGCATTTCACTTTAATGCGTCACTTGCATCGATAAACCTTGCCAAGGCTGCGTGTAAAAAGATTGGAATAAAATATTCCATATCATCATGCAAGTCAGTCATACACAATACTTACATGCTTGAACGATTTATTTGCGTGTCTGGGATTGAACCAAACACGCAATTAATTGACAAACTTTTCAAAGAACTCATTTTATTTACCGCCAAAGCCGCTTAGGCTAAGCTAATTTTTAACGAACTATTGAAAGTTAAAAATTAATATGATATGTTATTCTGTAAATGTTACATTTAACATATATTATGGCATATTTCTCAAGTTCTCGTATGCGTTTGCTTTAGTTTTTGCTGATAATATTTCCGTTTTCTGAAGAGATTTTGTACATTTGTTCATGGCTTTGAGGTATACCCTCTGGAAGTCAGAATAAATGAAAAAAGTGTATCTGTCGTATTTCCAATGCGAATAAAGGAAATTCCAATGATGAGAATTTCAAGAGTTGAGCCGTATAAGGTAACAATGAATTTTGTCCGCACATTCGGGAGTGGAGCCTTCTTCGGTTGGTGGGGCTGGTTCCGAAACCAGGAATTGGGGAAGTTCATGGTATATGCCGCCAATCTTGACAATGTGTTTCTGATAGAAACCTGCAACGGAAAGAAATATGTCATATCATGCAGTGATCCGGAAGCGATGTGCAGTGAAATAAAAAATGTAATGAATCATATATGAACATGGGAATAGACTATAAACAGACATAAAAACATCAACAGATATAAGACATCAACAAACATAAAAACATTAACAGACATAGAACATAAGCAAACATAGAACAAGCAGGAATATATGTAACTCAAGTATCCGGTAAATGGCTTTTCAGTAAAAAACTATTAAAAAGTAATATTTTAAAATGATATTCAAGAACTTTTTATATATTTGTACTACGAGTGATACAAGTATAGGTAAATAGCAGTATGCAGATGTAAGTTGCAGTAAAATTCTATAAATTGCATAACAATGCTATATAACGCATAACAATGCTGCATAGTGTAACTAAATACTGAAAACATTCAAATAAAATACTTGCACCGCCATAACCTTTAAACTATTTAAGTATGAACAGAAAAAAACTCATACAGGCAGTCCTGACTTGCGGCGTAGTGGCAGGCATGTCATTACAAGGATGTGTAGATGTACAAACCGTGAATAAAGGAAAAATAAGCAGTATCCAGACTGATACTTTAGTACAACTTAAAGAAGGCGACGGGTCGTCTCCACAATGCAGAATAAACATGGACTTCATGTACCTTGAACCTGCTTCCGAAAACGACTCTGTTTCTGTAAGCATTAATTCGCAACTCCAAAGGATGGCTTTCGGAGGTTCTTTTGCGCAAATGTCACCTTCGGAAGCTATGAAATCTGCCGTAAAGAGTTATATAGACAACTATAGAAAAGACCTGATAAAATATTATGAGGCCGATTTGCATAACGGAATGAAGAAGGAAGAGATTCCAGGATGGTATAACTATGAATATGAAATTACATCCGAGCTTAAACTGTATGCAGACAGTATCTGGAATTATTCTGTAACTTCTTTCCAGAATACAGGAGGCGCTCATCCTAACACTACCATTAAATGGGCGAATATTGATGCCTCAACAGGTAAAGAGCTTACCAAAGCACAGGTTTTCAAAAAAGGAAAGGAAAAAGAAATCACTGATCTTATTCTTAAACATCTTATCACCGAGGTAAATAACAGACTTGAAACAGATACTATCACCTCACTTGAAGGATTGAGGGAAAACGGGGCGTTACTGGACGTTGATCTGTATATACCCGACAATTTCCTCATTACTGAAGAGGGTGTGAAATTCCTATACAACAGATATGATATTGCCCCTTATTCCATGGGAGAATTTGCCCTTACAATACCATATGCTGAGATAGAAACCTTGCTTGACATAAAATCCTATTGATTTCAAATTAGCCATGTGAAAAAATATTGTGAAATATGTTGTGAAGAATATATATCAACCTATATATAAATCACAGGCAGATAAATCACAGGTAAACAAACAATATGTAAACAAACAATATGTAAACAAACTACAGGTAAACGAACTACAGCAAATAAAAGATATAGCAAGCAAGCTGTTCGAGCAAAAAACAAAAAGAACAAACGAATAAAGCAAACAAATAAAAATAATAAACCAACAAACAAAAATGGAAAATAATCAAAGCATAGAAATAATACTAAAATATTTCCCGAATCTGTCTGAAGTTCAAAAACAGCAATATCAGGCTCTATACGACCTGTATGCCGACTGGAACAGCAAGATTAATGTAATTTCCAGAAAAGATATTGTAAATCTGTATGAGCATCATGTTCTTCATTCATTGGGAATTGCCAAGATTATCAACTTCCGCCCCGGAACTTCTGTAATGGACCTTGGCACCGGAGGAGGATTCCCGGGTATTCCGTTGGCTATTATGTTTCCCGAAACTAAATTCCACCTTGTAGACAGTATAGGGAAAAAAGTAAAGGTGGCTACCGAAATTGCTAATGCCATAGGCTTGAAGAATGTAACTACAAGACACTGCAGAGCTGAGGAAGAAAAGCAATTGTTCGACTTTGTTGTGAGTCGCGCCGTAATGCCACTTACAGATCTTCTGAAAATTATTAGAAAGAATATCAAAACAGAACAGATTAATCCTTTGCCTAACGGACTGATTTGTCTTAAAGGTGGTGAACTGGAAAAGGAGGTTATGCCTGTTAAGCACCAGACTTTAATTCATGACCTCAACCAGAATTTTGAGGAAGAGTTTTTTGAAACAAAAAAGGTAGTTTACGTTACTATCAAGAAGTAATCTGAGATTGTCTTGTAAATACTGATACTGGGATATAGCAGAACCGCGACTACGTGTTTGAACGGTTACAAGTATACTGGATATTATATACGTAACTACCCTATTAGTTCTAAAAATATGAATTTTAAAATATATGTATATAAAGAGTTTTGAATTCAATATGTTTCCCGTAAACACATACGTTTTATGGGATGATACCAAAGAAGCCGTTATAATTGATGCCGGCTGTTATTATGAAGATGAACAGAAAACTTTAAAAAAGCTCATTGAGTCCAACGGGCTTACAGTAAAGCACTTGCTCAACACGCATCTTCATCTTGACCATATATTCGGAAATGCCTTTGCCGTTAAGGAATTCGGCGTAAAACCGGAAGCAAACGCGGAAGATGAATTTCTTCTGCCTAAGGTAAAGGAATATTGCAAAATGTTCGGCATAAGACTGAATGAAGAGATTCCTCCTCTGGGGAAATATATATCCGACGGTGATGTTATTAATTTCGGAAATTCTTCACTATTGGCCATACACGTACCGGGACATTCTCCTGGCAGTATAGCTTACTATTCTGAAAAAGACGCCTGCGCTTTCTGCGGAGATGTACTGTTCAGAGGAAGCATAGGCAGAAGCGACCTCGACGGCGGCAACTTCAACCAGTTGAGAAACAGTATCAGCACAAGGCTTTTTACATTGCCCGACCAGACATACATATATACCGGACACGGTGAACCGACTACTATCGGGAATGAAAAGATGAATAATCCTTTCTTCAGATGATTTAAAGTTATAGAACTACAGATTAACGATTAAAGATTAAACATCAGAATATAAAATATATAGAATGTCTGCATGCAGAATCTGCACAGCATAAAGTGGAGAGACTGAACGCAGACATTATCTAAACCTTAAGAAGAATCATGAAAACAACTACATTTGCTAATCGCCACATCGGTATTGCAGAAAAAGACTTGCCTGTAATGCTTGAAAAAATCGGTGTCAGTTCATTGGACGAACTGATTAACAAGACTATCCCGGCTAAGATAAGACTAAAGGAAAGACTGCCGCTTGCTCCGGCTATGACAGAGCACGAATTTGCCGCTCATATAAACGCGCTGGCGGCAATGAACAAGCAGTTCAAGTCTTATATCGGCACAGGATGGTACGACACTGTCACTCCTGCTGTTATCCAAAGAAATGTTTTCGAGAATCCTGTATGGTATACTTCGTATACTCCTTATCAAGCTGAAATATCACAAGGCCGACTGGAGGCTCTATTGAATTTCCAGACAATGGTTTCTGACCTTACTGCCATGCCGCTGGCCAACTGTTCACTGCTTGACGAGGCTACCGCAGCTGCAGAGGCCGCAACTATGATGTTTGCACTCAGAAGCAGAAAACAGCAGAAAGAGGGAGCCAATACCCTGTTTGTGGATGAGGAGATTTTCCCGCAGAATCTTGCCGTTATACGCACAAGGGCTATTCCTCAAGGCATTAACATCAAGGTGGGACGATATAAGGAACTTGATTTTACCCCGGATATCTTCGGATGTATAGTGCAGTATCCAAACAACAGTGGTAATGCAGAAGATTACAGGGAGTTTACCGAAAAAGCTCATGCTGCCGAGTGTAAGGTGGCCGTTGATGCCGATATCATGTCTCTGGCTCTGTTGGTTCCTCCAGGCGAATGGGGTGCTGATATTGTTTTCGGAAGTACTCAGAGAATGGGTATCCCTATGTTCTACGGCGGACCTTCGGCTGCTTATTTTGCCACTAAAGAGGAATTCAAGAGAAATATACCGGGCAGAATTATAGGACTTTCGAAAGATAAATACGGACATTTGTGCTATAGAATGGCACTGCAGACAAGAGAGCAGCATATTAAACGCGAAAAGGCCACTTCGAATATCTGTACCGCTCAGGCTTTACTTGCAACTATGGCAGGTTTTTATGCTGTTTATCATGGTCAGGAAGGTATTAAGGAGATAGCTAAAAATATTCACAGTACTGCTGTATGGCTTGGCAAACAACTCTCTAAATTAGGATATGTACAGCGCAACGAGGTTTTCTTCGATACTCTGCGATTAGGATTGCCTAACCATGTATCGCCTCAGGAAATAAGAACTATATCTGTAAGCAAGGGTGTGAACCTGAGATATTTCGAAAATGGTGATATAGGTGTAAGCATTAATGAGACTACTTCTATGGCTGATGCCAAACTGCTGCTGAATATTTTCGCCATTGCAGCAGAAATGCCTGTGGGCGAAGTGAATGAAATTCCTGAAGCTTCGGCCATAAGCCGCGAACTGCGGAGAAGAACCGGTTTCCTTACTCATGAGGTTTTCTGCAAGTATCATACAGAGACTGAAATGATGAGGTATATCAAAAGACTTGAAAGAAAGGATATCTCTCTCGCACATTCCATGATTTCACTGGGTTCTTGTACTATGAAGCTTAATGCAGCTTCGGAAATGTTGCCTCTAAGTAATGCCGGATGGATGAATGTACATCCTCTCGCTCCTGCCGACCAGGCTGAAGGATATGCCAAGCTTATAGAAAACCTTTCACATCAGTTGAAGGTGATAACCGGATTCGATGGTGTTACTTTGCAGCCTAATTCTGGCGCGGCCGGTGAATATACTGGATTGAGAATTATCAGAAGCTACCTTGAAAGTATAGGAGAAGGACACAGAAATATAGTGCTTATTCCGGCATCGGCTCACGGAACCAACCCGGCTTCGGCTGTACAGGCAGGCTATACCACTGTTACATGTGCATGCGACGAACGTGGTAACGTGGATGTGGAAGATCTTAAGGCTAAAGCAGAGGCCAACAAGGAGAACCTTGCCGCTCTTATGATTACTTATCCTTCTACTCATGGTATCTTTGAGACTGAAATTGCTGAGATATGCAAGATTATTCATAAATGCGGAGCACAGGTTTATATGGATGGTGCAAATATGAATGCCCAGGTGGGATTGACAAATCCGGGTACTATAGGTGCCGATGTCTGTCATCTTAACCTTCACAAGACATTCGCAAGTCCTCACGGTGGAGGTGGTCCCGGTGTAGGTCCTGTATGTGTGGCTGCGCATCTGGTTCCGTTCCTTCCTGGACATGTGTCAACCGGTAACGCGATAAATGAAGTTTCTGCCGCTCCTTACGGAAGTGCCGGTATCTTGCCTATCACATACGCATATATCTGCATGATGGGAGCCGAAGGACTGGAAAGAGCTACCAAGACTGCTATTCTGAATGCAAATTATCTGGCTGCACGACTGAAGGATACATACGGAATAGTTTACCGTGGAGCTACTGGCTTCGTTGGACACGAAATGATTCTTGAATGCCGCAAACTTCACGAAGAGAGTGGAATAGACGAGAATGATATCTCTAAACGCCTTATGGACTATGGCTATCATGCTCCTACCCTTTCATTCCCTGTTCACGGCACACTAATGATTGAACCTACAGAAAGTGAAAGCCTTGAAGAACTCGACAATTTTGTGGATACTATGCTAAGTATCTGGAATGAGATAGAGGAAGTGAAGAATGGTATGGCTTCGAAAGAGGATAATGTTCTGATTAACGCTCCTCACCCTGAATATGAAGTTGTGGAAGGAGAATGGTCTCATCCGTACACCAGAGCGAAGGCTGTTTATCCTATAGAAAGTGTAAGACAGAACAAGTTCTGGATAAACGTAGCAAGAATAGACAATACACTTGGCGACCGCAAGCTGCTTCCTACAAGGTATGGCAGTTTTGAATAATAAAATTGTCACATCATAGTCAAATGTGAAATAATAACCTGAACAAAAAAATCCCGCAGGATTCAAAAGAAAATTGAAACCTGCGGGATTTTTAATTTATATGGTTATTGGTTGTAAGACAACTATAATAACGATATTGTTTTTGTCGGATTTATCACGACAAACCTTCTATTTCACCATTTACAATATCAATATGTAATGCCTGTGGTTCTTTTGGCAAACCAGGCATACGCATAATCTCACCTGCTATGATTACAAGCATTTCGGCACCTGCATTGATAACAATATCACGTACTGTAAAGTTAAAGCCTGTAGCCACACCATACTGCTTGGCATCTGTAGAGAATGAATACTGTGTTTTGGCAATACAGATAGGGAATTTTGTAAATCCGAGTTCTTCTATCATCTTAAGTTTCTTGCGTGCGGCAGGACCGAACAATACCTGTTTAGCGCCATAAAGTTCACATGCAACCTTTGCGACCTTCATTTCTACAGAATCTTCTTCGTCGTAAGCAAATTTTAGAGGTTCAGACGGTGACTTTTCTATTGTGTCAACTACAAGGTTTGCAAGTTCTACAGCTCCGGCACCACCTTCAACAAAAGCATTGTTTACGGCAAATCCTACGCCCATTTCTTCACAGTGGCTGCGTACAAAAGCAATTTCCTCTTCAGTATCGTTGGCGTATTTGTTGAATGCCACAACTACTGTCTGTCCGAATGATCTCAGATTTTCGATATGCTTGTCGAGGTTGTTTACACCTTCTCTCAAGCCGTCCATGTTTGGCTCCTTGATTTTTTCGATATCCACACCACCATGCATCTTGAGTCCCTGTGCTGTAGCCACAATGATAGTCAGCTTAGGCTGAAGTCCGGCTTTGCGGCATTTGATATCGTAGAATTTCTCTGCACCAAGGTCGGCACCGAAACCGGCTTCTGTTATAACATAATCACCGAAAGTCATGGCAAGTTTTGTAGCAAGTACAGAGTTACATCCGTGGGCAATGTTAGCGAACGGACCTCCATGAACAAATGCCGGAGTATGTTCGGTAGTCTGCACAAGATTAGGCGACAAAGCATCTTTCAGCAATACTGTTATGGCTCCGGCCACACCAAGATCCTTTACAGTGAAAGGCTTGTTGTCGACAGTGAATCCAAGAAGAATATTTTCGATACGGCGGCGCAAGTCGTCTTCATCCTTGGCAAGGCAAAGAATAGCCATTATTTCTGATGCAGGAGTAATGTCGAAACTTGATTCGCGTGTGATACCGTTGGTTTTGCCACCAAGACCTGTAATGATATATCTTAAACCGCGGTCGTTAACGTCGAGCACTCTGTTCCAAAGAACTTCCTTAAGAGCAAAGCCGTTATCCTGGTTCTGGTACATATAATTGTCGAGCAGGGCAGCAATCATATTATGAGCAGAAGTTATGGCGTGGAAGTCGCCTGTAAAATGAAGATTGATTTTTTCCATCGGAAGAACCTGTGCATATCCACCTCCGGCCGCACCACCCTTCATACCGAAGCATGGGCCGAGTGACGGTTCGCGCAATGCGCAGATGGCCTTCTTACCAATCTTATTGAGACCTAATGCCAAACCAATGGATACAGTTGTCTTACCAATACCTGCCTTGGTAGGGGTAATGGCTGTTACAAGGATCAGGTTACTTTTCTTTACCTTTTCTTCGTCAATAAGTGTTTCAGGAACTTTAGCGATGTAGCGACCGTAATTAGAGATTTCCTCTACAGGTATGTCATAATCACGTGCTATCTGCTTAATTTTAGTCAATTCAATACTACGTGCAATTTCAATATCCGATTTCATATAAAGATTTTTGTTATATATATGTGCAAAGATACAAAAAATATCCTAACTTTGTGATTACAACTATACTTTGTGACACAATTAAAGCATTTTCTGCATAATGGAATTCAACAACAAACATGTACGCCGACAGGACAGACTTCTTGACGAAGTACGTTCGTTCGAGATTTTGAGAAATGGTGAGTATGGAATATTGTCTATGGTATCAGAAGACGGCAATGGTGCTTATGGCATTCCTTTGAGTTATGTATGGGACAGAGGAAACTCGATATATATACACTGCGCTCCGGTGGGAAGAAAGCTCAACTGCATTGATGCAAACCAATCTGTTTCTTTCTGTGTGGTAGGCCGTACCAAGGTACAACCCGACAAATTCACTACCGGATATGAGAGCATTGTATTGAAATGTACTGCACACCACAGCCTTCACGAGGCGGAACGTATGTCGGCTTTATCTCTTTTTATAAGCAAATACTGTCCGTCAGAAAAAATCAGGGGTATGGAATATGCCAACAAATCGTTCCACCGTACTGAAATCATAAGGCTCGATATAGAAGAAATAAGTGGCAAGTGTAAGAATATGTTCTGAAAATACTGAAAATCAATGGAATTAAAGAAACCCGGACTTCTGTTACAGATAATCATTGCAATCATACTTGGTATTGGTGCAGGAATTGTCTCTCCCGCGCTGCCGGTGAGATTTTTTGTCACTTTCAACGGACTTTTCAGTGAGTTTCTGTCGTTCATCATTCCTCTCATCATAGTGGGACTCGTTACTCCTGCAATAGCCGATATAGGCAAAGGGGCCGGAAAGATGTTAGCGGTAACCGCTTTATTGGCGTATACCGCTACCCTTCTATCGGGATTTGCATCGTATGCGGTAGGTCAGACTTTTTTCCCCTCGCTCATAACCAAGGACATTCCTCTTTCTGAAATAAGCGAGGCGAAAGGTGTACTGCCTTTCTTCACGGTTGATATCCCCGAGCCTCTGAATGTGATGACATCTCTTGTTATGTCTTTTACCCTCGGACTGGGACTGGCCAATCTCGACACCAGTTATCTGAAGAACGTATTTACAGATTTCAAGGAAATAATAGTCAAGACCATTCAGGTAGTGATTCTGCCTCTCCTTCCGATTTACATTTTCGGTATATTCTTTAATATGACTCACTCCGGACAGGTCTTCAATGTGTTGAGTGTGTTTATAAAAATAATAGGAATAATATTTGTTCTTCATATACTGCTGCTTGTTGCCCAGTATATCATTGCCGGAGGTATAGCAGGGAAAAATCCTTTCAAGGCTCTGCTAAATATGCTTCCTGCATATTTCACCGCTTTAGGTACACAGTCGTCGGCTGCCACCATACCTGTAACCTTGAGGCAGACCATCAAAAACGGAGTAAACCCTGATACAGCAGGATTTGTAATTCCTCTGTGTGCAACTATTCATCTTTCGGGAAGTACAATGAAAATTGTAGCATGTGCGCTTGCCTTGATGATGATGCAGGATATTCCGTACGATTTCGGAATGATGGCCGGATTCATATTTATGTTAGGCATCACTATGGTTGCCGCTCCAGGGGTTCCGGGAGGTGCCATAATGGCTTCGTTGGGAATTCTGTCTTCTATGTTGGGATTCGATGAGAATACTCAGGCTCTGATGATAGCCCTGTACATAGCTATGGACAGTTTCGGTACAGCATGTAATGTGACAGGCGACGGTGCACTGGCTCTTATTATCAATAAATGGTTCAGTGTAAAAAAAGCGTGAGAAACTTGATAAGCTTGATAAACTTGATAAACTTGATAAACTTTATAGATAAATAGCTTGATAAATAAATAGCTTGATAAAGCTAAAAGATATAAGATATAAGAAAACGGTCTCCCGGACGATAAGTTTACTGTCCGGGAGACCGTTTTCCATGAATCAATATTGGTTCATATTCGTATATCAAAACATAATCTGTATAAACAGGAAGCCCAACAATATGGCTACTATGGTAGACACAAGGCCTGGCATCATAAATGAGTGGTTGAGTATATACTTTCCGATGCCGGTGGTTCCGGTACGGTCGAAGTTGATAGCCGCCACTACTGTAGGATAGTTAGGAATAAAGAAATATCCGTTTACTGCCGGGAAGAGGGCTATAAGATAAAGCGGTGAAATTCCCAAAGCTATTCCCAAAGGTACCACGGCTCTGATAGTTGCAGCCTGACTGTAGAGTAGAATGGACATCACAAACAAAGCTATACCAAACAGCCATGGCATTTCTGTAATTATATCCTTGATTGAAGAAGTCAGTTCCGCAATATTTCCCGCTATAAACGTATCTCCCATCCATGCTATACCGAATATTGCAACCACAGCCTGCATACCAGCCGAGAATATACTTCCCTTAGCTGCATGCATTCCGTCGATACGGCAAATAAGCAGTATCAGTGCCGAAGCCGACAGCATTAGTATTTCTATTATGGCCGGCATACCCAACATTACCGGCTTGCCATCGACCATAAACTCTGGGCGCATGGACTCAATTGAACCGAAAAGCACTATCAGGAATGTTGAAAGAAGGAATATGAATACCGAAATCTTTGCTTTTCCCATATCGGGTATCTGTGCAGTCTCTACAGTGGTATTCTCTATCATGCCTTCTTTGAGTCTGCGCTGGTATTCAGGATCATCCATAAGTTCTTTTCCTACTTTCATAGAACACAAGGCACCTACAATAACTCCTATCAATGTGGCCGGTACTGTAACCTTCAGGATATCGAACAAGGAGATGTCGTAACCGGCAAGCAGACCGAGCAGCGCTACTGTGGCAGCCGATATCGGACTGGCGGTGATGGCCTGCTGGGATGCTATGACTGCAATTCCAAGAGGACGCTCCGGACGGATTTTTGTTTCACGTGCCACTTCGGCAATAACTGGCAGCACAGAATAAGCTATGTGTCCTGTTCCGGCAACGAATGTGAAAAGATAAGTTACGATAGGACTGAGAATAGTCACTTGAGAAGGGTTCTTGCGAAGCATTTTCTCGGCAAGTTTTACCATGTATTCAAGACCACCGGCAGCCTGCATACACGAAGCAGCCGAAATTACAGCTACAATCATAAGCATTACGTCGATTGGAGGGGCTGTTGGCTGAAGTCCGAAAACAAAACAAAGGATGGCAAGACCTAAACCACCCATCACTCCAAGACCGATACCTCCAAGTCGGGCACCAATTATGATTGCTGTTAGTACAAATAGAAATTGTAGAAGCATTATGATTATTAATTTAAAAATTTAGATTAGCTTATTATCCTGTTGGGGCTAAATTTAATTAACAATGTACAAAACGGTTGCAAAGGTATAAAAATTAATACATTCTGCCAAATGAGCCATTGTATTAATGTTCATATTGACAGAATGTATCAACTCAGATTGTTCATTCAGGGGATGAAAAATTTATCCGGGAATCGTATTTCCCGGGAAAAGCGGCCTGTATTGTTTGATTTTTTCAGTTACGGACAAGATACAGGCTGTCTGTTATGGATTCAGGCAATTCTTCCTTATAGTGAGTAACCATTATCATGGTTTTGTTCTGTCTCTTGCAGAATGTTTCTATAATATCCTTAACCAGTCTGCGGTTTATGAGGTCGAGGCCATGTAAGGGTTCGTCGAGTATAAGCAGTTCGGGGTCCTTCACAAAAGCTCTTGCAAGGAGTACAAGTCTCTGCTCTCCGCTGGAGAGTTGCAGGAAACTTCTTTCTGCAAGTCCGGACACTCCGAATATATCCATCCAGAAAAGGCATGTATCACGGTCTTCGTCTTTTGTTTTCTTATACAGACCTATAGAATCATGCAGGCCGCTTGCCACAATGTCGAGAGCCGGCAGATTCTTCAGATATGCCCTGTGCATCTCGGGACTGACGTATCCTATATGTTTCTTTATTTCCCATATACTCTCGCCACTGCCGCGCTTGCGGTCGAACAGGGTAATGTCGCAGGCGTAACTCTGGGGATTGTCTGCACATACCAGACTCAGGAGTGTTGACTTTCCGGCTCCGTTTTCACCACTCAATGCCCATTTCTGGCCACATTTTACTGTCCAGTCGAGGTCTTTCAGGATAGTGCGTTTTCCGTACTTTATGCTAACCTTGTTGAGTTTTACCACATTCTCTGCATAGTACTGATTGTCCTTGTAAGGCAAGTTGAGTATCTGTTTCTGCTTTTCTTCTGAAAGAACATGGCCGGGAACACTGACTCCTTTATAATCAGAAAGAGGCATTTTGTCGCCACATACCATATCTTCTACCGGAATTACGTGAGTGATGAAGTCAGGGATATCGTCTGTCTTTGAGAGGATAAGTATCACTTGCAGACCAATTTCAGAAATAAGTTCACCGAGCAACTCCTTGAGCAGGTCTCTTGTTCCTGCATCGAGCCCGATAAACGGATTGTCCATAATGAGGACTTTCGGACCTGTAATAAGTGTTTTTGTAAGCTGGAACTTCCTAAGTTCACCGCTCGAAAGGAGAATGATGTGTTTGTCAAGCATCTCATCGACCTTGAATATCCTGTATAAAGTTTCTCTCAACTTTTCGTTACGGCATTCCGGCAGCAGACTGCGTACTACCGGTGTTTCTTCAAGGTCTTGTGAGTTCCATCTCTGCTGGTAATAATAACCTCCATCTGAATCTCCGTATGAGTCTCTGAAGGTTATGTATTTGATATTGTCGGAAGCAAGATTTGACTCTGACGGCGAGAAGTCATATTGGACTTCATTCATAAGTAAAGGATATCTGCCGGTAATGATATCTACAAGTATACTCTTACCTCCGGCATTGGGGCCTGCTATAGCCAACTGTTCTCCGCTCTGGAGACAGAAATTGACCGGTTTCTTCATCCTGTATAACGGATGACGCGGCACCCCCTCGTTTATTGTTATAACTTTCTTTTGCATTTTAGCCTGATTAATGTTAGACTGTCTCTATTTTCGTACCTTATCGGGATTTTTTGCGATAAAGTCTTTCCATCCGGAATATGCCTTAGGCATTTCGGGACGCCCCATCTGCAGGAAATGACAGTATGCAGCACCCAAGGCATCAGTGGCATCCATAAAAGGCACCATATCTTCGGCTTTCAGCTTTAACATACGTTTAAGCATCTCGGCTACCTGCTCCTTACTTGCCTGACCGTTGCCGGTTATGGCCATCTTTATTTTCAAAGGTGCGTATTCTGTAACAGGTATGTCCCTGCAAAGAGCTGCTACAATTGCAACTCCCTGGGCTCTTCCCAACTTTAGCATTGACTGTACATTTTTTCCGAAAAATGGTGCTTCGATAGCCAATTCATCGGGTAAATAAGAATTAATTATGCCGTGTACCCTGTCGTATATGTGTTTCAGTTTGAGATAAGGATCACTGCACTTGCGAAGGTCTATAACACCCAAAGTTACAACTTCGGCTTTTGTTCCAGTCACCTTCAGTACGCCATACCCCATGATATTGGTACCCGGATCTATTCCCAAGATTATCTTTTCCTTTACAGACCTGTTCATCCTGTATCTCTTTATTTCAGTGTTATCGGGCAAACATTCCTTATTTTCCGAAGAGGCAGCAATATGGTTTGGACGGTTATCTTCTATATTTAAATCTGTTTCTGAACCGGTTTTAAGCATTGTCACTTTACAACCTCCATCAATGTAGGGAATCCTATAACCTTATCTTTGAAAATTTTCATCATTTCTTCGTTGAGACGTGCTCCGCAAGATGTATGCCATTTGTGCAGGGCTGCGCTGTCTTCTACTTCCCACTGCAATGAGAAGCATTCACTGTCTTGTTCCTTGTGACTGAGGATTCGTAAAATACGGGCGTTTTTAAGTTCTCCCGACTTTTCGGCTTCAGGAATATAACACTCGTTAAGCCATATCACAAAATTTCTTGCGTCGTTTATTTCGACATGAAATGTAGTATTATAAATCAGCATAGTTATATTTATTTTAACATGTTATTCGATGCAAAGATATATCTTTATACCTAATTGTTGGTCAAATAGGAAAAAATATTCTTTTACCTTATACTAAGTTAATTAGTTTTATTACTTTTGCGCACATTACATCAAAAAGTGTGCAAAAAACATAATAATGGAGTTAAACAACAGTTTTATAGAGTTAATAGAGAATAGTATCCGCAAGAACTGGGACAGAAATGCACTTACAGACTATAAAGGTATAACACTTCAATATAAGGATGTAGCCCGCAAAATAGAGAAAATGCATATTCTGTTTAGATGTGCAGGAATATATCCTGGAGACAAAATAGCTATCTGCGGACGCAACAGTGCCAATTGGACAGCGACTTTCCTTGCTGTAATTACTTACGGTGCTGTGGCTGTACCTATTCTTCACGAATTCAAACCAGACAATATTCACCATATCGTAAATCATTCAGAGTCTAAGATGCTCTTTGCAGGAGACCAGATATGGGAAAATCTGAATGAGGCATGTATGCCCTTGCTTGAAGGAATAATCGAAATGAAAAATTTCGATCTTGTAGTATCGCGTTCTGAAAAACTTTCATATGCCAGAGAACATCTCAATGAGGAGTTTGGAAAGGCTTATCCTTGCAGATTCAGAGCCGAACAGGTTTCATACAGGCGTGAGAATCCTGAAGAACTGGCTGTGATTAATTATACGTCGGGTACTACCGGCTACTCTAAAGGGGTAATGTTGCCCTACAGAGCAATTATGTCTAATATTGTTCATATTCACGATAAGGTAGGTCTGCAACCAGGCGACAGAATTGTGTCAATGCTTCCCTTGGGGCATATTTTCGGACTTGTTTTCGATTTTCTTTATGGTATAACAGTGGGCGCTCATCTGTGGTTCCTCACACGTATGCCGAGTCCTAAAATCATAGCAGAGTCGTTTGCCGAGATAAAACCTCGAATAATAGCATGTGTACCGCTTATTGTAGAAAAAATCATTAAAAAGAATATTCTGCCGAAAGTTGACAACAAACTGGGCAAACTGCTTCTTAACCTTCCTGTTGTAAGTGATAAAATTAAGGAACAGATAAAGAATAAGGCCATGGAGGTTTTCGGAGGGAATTTTATAGAGATAGTTATTGGCGGCGCACCGTTTAATGCTGAAGTTGAAGCGTTCCTCAGAAAAATCAATTTTCCTTATACCATAGCGTACGGTATGACTGAATGTGCACCGCTTATCTGCCATAGCAGATGGGATGAAATAAAGTTCCAGTCGTGCGGAAAGACAGTAGCTAACATGGAAACCAAAATATTGTCTGATAATCCAGAAATTGTACCTGGAGAACTTGTCTGCCGTGGAGCAAATGTAATGTTAGGTTATTTTAAGAATAAAGATGCAACAAATCAGGCTATCGACTGTAACGGCTGGCTTCATACCGGTGATATGGCTATTAAAGACTCTAATGGCAATATCTATATTAAGGGACGATGCAAGAATATGTTGCTTACATCATCGGGGCAGAATATTTATCCCGAAGAAATTGAGGCACGCCTGAACAATATGCCTTTTGTAAACGAATCGCTTGTTATTCTGTCTGAATCGAAACTTATCGCGCTTATATATCCTGATAGTGATGATGCTTTTTCTCATGGAATGACGCAAAAACAACTTGAAGAGGCACTTGAGAACAACCGTCAGGAAATCAACAAGTTGCTTCCGGCATACTCACAGATTACAAGAATAAAGCTATATCCCGAAGAATTTGAAAAAACTGCCAAGAATATCATCAAGCGATTCTTATATCATGATATATAAGAATATCTTTGTCAGGTAAATTGATGTAAGTAATGTATTTGATGTATTTATGCATTTATGCATTTGATATCTTTTATGTATTCGATATCTTTTATGTATTTGACATTTAATGTAAATAATGCATTTATATATTAAAATCGGAATATCGGAGAAGTATGGTTATATTCTAAAAACAGGATATGATCATACTTCTAAATGTATATAGAAAAAGTATAATAAAAACATTATTGTTTAATTTATCAATCATAAGGTTTATTTTAATATGAAATCTGATAATCATTTCAAACGTTTAAAGTATTTGGTCTTATCTGTTGTAGTACTGTTGGTGTTTATTGCCGTAATTCCTTCAAAATCTGAAGGTGATGTAAAGGTTAATGTATTGCAGGAAAACAGCCGGAACAACTTATCGCAGAATCACGAAGATGGATTATCAAAAGATAAGAGCACAGACAGCATTCCTGAAGATAAAGCCGTTGATAGAATTCCTGACATCTATCTGCAGTCAGAAATCCATGGGAACATTACTCCTGACGACCTGAAAGATAAAGTCGTACTCATAAGCTTATTCGCTACATGGTGCCCACCATGCCAGCTTGAGTTGTCTGATATAGAGAAAATCCTCTACCCTAAATATAGAAACAATGACAATTTCAAACTTCTTGTCATTGGTCGTGAGCATACAGATGCGGATTTGAAAAAATACAACCAGCAAAAAAACTTTTCTTTTCCACTGTATCCTGATCCGGACAGAAAGGTATTCTCTTTATTTGCCGACAAGAGTATTCCACGCATGTATCTGTTCAACAGACAGGGAATACTGGTATTTTCATCTATGGGATATACTAAAGAAGAATTCAATGAACTTATGAATAAAATTGATGAGTGTCTGAAGTAATATTGAACTTCTAAGATAAGAATCTACAATATCTAAAAAAAAGTAAAAGTTGACATAAGTATAGGTTGACATAAGTATAAGTATATACAAGTATAAATAAATACATTAGCACAAACAACATACACAAGTATAAAATTAATGATTATGGATAGCGAAACTAAAATCAAGAATATACCGGTGCTTCTGCTTACCGGTTACCTTGGAAGTGGAAAAACCACTTTGGTAAATCATATTCTAACAAATAAAAAAGGAATCAAATTTGCCGTAATAGTAAATGATATAGGGGAAGTAAATATTGATGCTGAACTTATAAAGCGCAATGGAGTGATTGACATGAATGACGACAGCTTGGTGGCTTTAGAAAACGGCTGTATTTGTTGTACTCTAAGAACCGACCTTATAGAACAGATATTCGAAATACTAAAAAGCCGCAAGTTTGATTATATAGTTATAGAAGCCAGTGGAATTTGTGAACCAGAATCAATTGCAAATACAATTTGTTCCATTCCACAGTTAGGAGGGGCTTATACTCAATATGGTATATCAAAATTAGACACTATTGTTACTGTTGTTGATGCTTTGAGAATGAGAGACGAATTTTGCTGTGCAGAAAGTCTGACACGTAACGATCTCGCAACAGATGATATAGAGAATCTTCTTATTCATCAGATTGAGTTCAGCAATATTGTTCTTCTTAACAAATCATCGGAAGTAAGCAAAGAAGAACTCGATACCATAAAAAAAATTGTAGTTACGCTACAGCCACAGGCAGAAATCATAGAATGCAATTATGCTGATATCGATATAGAAAGAATACTCAATACTTCAAGATTCAGATACGATTATGTAGCTGCCTCTGCCGGATGGGTACAGGAGTTAGGAAAACATGTTACTGAAGAAGATACTGACAGATTATGTTGCAGCAAGCATGATAATGACGAGTGCAATTGCCATAATCAAGAAGATGATTGTGGACATAATCATGAACATAAACATTGTAATGAACATAGACATAGTAATGAACATGACCATGACAATGAACATGATCACGAACATAATCATGAATGTGCATGCGGACATCATCACCACAGCGAAGAATGTCATTGTAATCACGGAGGTGAAACCGAAGAATATGGAATAGGTACCCTACTCTATTTCCGCCGCGCTCCTTTCGATATGAATAAATTCGATTACTTTATAACTTCACAATGGCCTAAAAACATAATAAGAGCAAAAGGAGTATGCTATTTTAATGATGACACAAGTATGTCATATCTATTCGAACAGGCTGGCAAGCAGAAACAACTGTCTGAGGCAGGATTATGGTATGCAACATTACCTGAAGCAGACATAGAAAGGCTAAAGGAGAAAGAACCAGGCTTATTGCGCGATTGGGACGAGAAATATGGGGACAGAATGCAAAAGATTGTCTTTATAGGCAAAGGAATAGATAAAGAAAAACTTATCAGAGACCTTGACATGTGTCTTGACAAATCATTCTAAACATAGCTATCGTTATAGAAGACTTAACACATTAAGCAGTCCCTATAGCATATAATAAAAAAACCGTTCCTCGACTCACGTCGAAGAACGGCACAACACAAACACAAAATAAAACACGACAAAACTACTATCAATAAAGCGGCTAAAAGCCAAGTTCTTATATATATTCACATACCTATAAGAACATCTTTATTGAAATTATTCTTTATTTTAATCATATCTGATACGAGAATTCAAATAATGATTTGATTTATGTATGATTAATTACATAATTCCTTTTTCACGCAAATGTACCTGCCATTTCCATGCAGAGCGCAAAGTATCTTCAATTGAAGTTTCAGCATGCCATCCGAGTTCATTATTTGCATAAGATGGATCTGCCCAAACCTTAACGATATCACCTGCACGACGAGGAGCAATCTGATAGTTAAGCTTAACACCTGTAGAAGATTCAAATGCATGGATAAGTTCCAAAACAGAAAGACCTCTACCAGTACCTACATTAAATACTTCGGCAGCCTGTTTTTGTTTTCCTTCCAGAATACGGTTCATTGCAATAACATGAGCTTTTGCAAGATCCACTACATATATATAGTCACGGATACAAGAACCATCAGGAGTATCATAATCATCACCAAATACGCTAAGTTTCTCTCTGATACCCATAGCTGTCTGAGTAAGATATGGTATAAGATTCTGTGGAACACCGTTTGGCAATTCACCGATCAATGCTGTTGGGTGTGCACCGATAGGATTGAAATAGCGGAGCATAATAGCCTTGATAGGAGAACCTGAAGTAATAGTATCGCGGATAATCTCTTCGTTAATCTGTTTAGTATTTCCGTATGGAGATTCAGCTGTCTTGATAGGAGCTGCTTCTGTTACAGGCAATACATCCGGCTGTCCGTAAACAGTACATGATGAAGAGAAGATAATACCCTGTACACCATGCTTAGGCATAAGTTCAAGGATATTGATCAAAGAAACAATATTATTGCGATAATATAACAAAGGCTTCTCAACTGATTCACCTACAGCTTTGCTGGCAGCAAAATGAATCACACCCTGAATGCCCGGATACTTAGTAAATACTGCATCCATACCTTCATAGTCAAGACAGTCTACTTTTTCGAAAGCAGGACGGATTCCTGTAATCTGTTCTATACTGTCTACTACGTCAGCTCTTGAATTTGACAAATTATCTACAATGATTACTTCGTAACCGCTGTTCTGCAGTTCAACTACTGTATGTGAGCCTATATATCCGGTTCCACCAGCAACAAGGATTCTTTTTTTCATAAATAAAGGTGTTTTTAATCTTATATTTTTCTAAACAAAGTTCAATATTAAGGATGAGCAAAAGTAAGCAAAAAAAATCATATTTCAATGAAATATGAACAAATAAAGCAAAAAAAATCCGGTTTCTTAATAAGAACCGGATTTTTATTATCTGATATTGGTTAATTATATATACAATTATCAAGAAAAATGTATTACTGTAAACCAAACAATGCTGCAAGACCTTTGTCCACTCCAGAGAATCCCATAAATGCCATTGCCAACAAGCCTGCAGTTACAAGAGCAATTGACATTCCTCTCATTCCTTTCGGGATGTTTACCAGACTAAGCTGTTCACGAATACCGGCAAACACAATCAAGGCCAAAGCAAATCCCAAAGCTGTAGAGAAAGCGTAGATTACACCTGTAAGCAAATCATAATCTTTCTGAATTACAAGGATTGTAACACCAAGGATACAACAGTTGGTTGTGATAAGAGGAAGGAACACTCCCAATGCCTGATAAAGTGATGGAGAAACTTTCTTTAAGATAATCTCTACCATCTGCACCAATGCTGCAATCACAAGGATAAATGCAATAGTCTGTAAATACCCGAGTCCGAAAGCATCGAGTACGAACTTCTGTATTACGTATGTAACAATTGTGGCAAGCACAAGTACAAAAGCTACAGCAGCACCCATACCCATGGCGGTTTCAACTTTCTTTGATACGCCAAGGAACGGACATATACCAAGGAACTGTGACAACACAACGTTGTTCACAAATATAGCTGTAATAAATATCAATATATATTCCATATAAAAAACTCATTAATCGGTTAAGCTTTTTTCAAGCGGTTCACTATTGCAATAAGATATCCAAGTACAATAAACGCACCCGGTGCAAGAACAAATATCAGCATGCCATATTCTTCAGGAAGAATAGAAATGTTGAATATCTTACCTGTTCCGAGGAATTCACGTACACCACCAAGGATTGTCAATGCTATTGTAAAACCAAGTCCCATTCCAAAACCGTCGAACAAAGAAGCCAATGGGTTATTCTTTGCAGCAAAAGCTTCTGCACGGCCTAAAAGGATACAGTTTACAACGATAAGCGGAATAAACAAACCAAGGGTTGCATAGAGAGCAGGTACATATGCCTGCATAAGCATCTGAAGCACTGTCACGAATGAGGCTATCACTACAATGAATATAGGAATACGTACCATATCAGGAACGAGTTTCTTGATAGAAGATATAACCACATTGGAACATATAAGCACAAACATAGTTGCAAGTCCCATACCCATACCGTTGATAGCCGATGATGTTGTACCCAATGTAGGACACATTCCTAATAGGAGAACGAAAGTAGGATTTTCCTTAACAATTCCGTTCATCAATACTTTAAAATTATTCATAATCTTACTCCCCTCCTGTTAATTGTTTTCAACTGAATTTGTATTTTCTTCTGCCTGAACCTGCTGAGTAGCTCCACTTGCACCATCAACATGCTGATTTTTGTAAGCTCCAAAAGCATTGTTTACAGCAGTCAGGAAAGCACGGGTAGTAATGGTTGACGCAGTAATAGCATCAATTTCTCCACCATCCTTACTTACAACAAGTGCAGATTCTCCAGGATTTTTACCGGTAATATCACCTTTAGCGCCTTTCTTGAACCAGTCGGCTGCCTTTGATCCAAGTCCCGGAGTTTCTGAATGCGAAAGCAATGAGTAGTCAATTATATTACCTTCTGTATCGAAACCAACAAGCACCTTAAGTTCGCCACCAAATCCCATAGAAGAAGATTCAACAGCGGCACCGATGAATTCACCTCCTTTAGTTGCCTTATAAATCTTATAAGAAACACCATCCACCTCAACTGTTTCAGGTGCTTCGGCCGGATTATTGTCGAAGCCCGGAACCACAACAGCGATGGCATCACTTAAGGTTTTGGCATTTGCCTGTGCGATAGGTTCGGCTGTAACCTTGTTAACCCATCCCAAAATACCTCCGGCCACAACAGAGAAACCTGTCAGTGCCAGGGCCATATTCTTTAATGATGATTCTAACTTTTTCATTTCTTAACTACCTCCCCGAATCTTTTTGGTTTACAATATGTATTGATTAGTGGAGTAAATGCGTTCATAATAAAGATTGCGAACGACATTCCTTCTGGATAAGCGCCAAACAGACGGATCACAACTGTAAGGAAACCTATTGCCACACCATAGATAATCATACCTTTGTGTGTCATAGGAGAAGTGACATAGTCGGTTGCCATGAAAATAGCTCCAAGCATCAGACCTCCTGTAAACAGATGAGCAAAACCGGATGCGTATTTAACTGGGTCTACAAGATGCATTGCATAGCTGAATACAAAAACTGTAGCGATAATAGATACAGGAATATGCCATGTAATGATCTTCTTCCAAAGCATATATGCAAAGCCCAAAAGAAGAGCAAGAGCACTGATTTCACCTATACATCCAGGGTTGTTACCAAGGAAAAGGTCGAATGTTGAAGGCAATTGGCTAAGTGCATCAGCATCACCTTTCACAGCCATTTTCATAAGGGCAAGAGGAGTTGCTGCAGTCTGCGCATCTGTATAAGCTGTAAGCTGACCGGCTACAGGCCATGATGTCATCTGTACAGGGAAAGATATCAGCAGGAATATACGGCCAACGAGTGCAGGGTTGAAAGGGTTACATCCCAATCCTCCGAAAGTCATCTTACCGATACCGATTGCCACAAGCGCACCAATAATGATAATCCACAAAGGAAGGTTGGATGGCAGGTTGAAAGCAAGCAACAAACCTGTAAGAGCTGCCGATCCGTCGAGAATTGTGATACGTTCGCGTTTCAGAATGAACTTTGTTATAGCCCATTCGAAAAACAAACATGCTGCCACTGATGTAAGAGTTACGATAACCGCACCCAGTCCGAACATATAGAATGAAACCAGGAGTGCCGGTATCAGGGCAATAATTACACCATACATGTTTTTCTGTACGCTGTCGCCACTGTGAACATGCGGTGATAATGATACTATTAATTTATTTGCCATAGTTCTTTTCGATTTTCGATTCTTCGTTTTTTTTCCGGTTCATGTCATGTAAGCAGAAGCAGAAACACTCATACCGGACAATAAATGATATTTATTTCTTTGCGTTACGGGCACGTATTATTGCACCTACTTTACCTTTACCCAGACGGATATAATCCAACATAGGTCTGCGAGACGGACAAGTGAACTGGCATGAGCCGCATTCGATGCAAGACATAATCATTTCATTTTCCACAAGTTCCCAGTCGCCGTGAGCCGAGCATGTTGCCAAGAGGAATGGCTCAAGTCCCATAGGACAAGCACTTACACACTTAGCACAACGGATACATGGTTGTGCTTCGGCACGGGCAGCTTCTTTATCATTCATTATAAGAACGCCAGAACTACCTTTACAGATTGGCACCTCAGTATTTGCCAAAGCTTTACCCATCATAGGTCCGCCACCGATTACCTTTCCTGTATCTTCAGGCAAACCACCAGCAGCATCAATAAGCTGACTCATAGGAGTTCCCATTCTTGTAAGGAAGTTGGAAGGATTCTTAACTGACTTTCCTGTAACAGTAACCACACGTTCAAACAACGGTTTGTTTTTCTGTACAGCCTCATAAACGGCATATGCTGTACCCACGTTCTGTACTACAGCGCCAACATTAATTGGTATTGCAGGAGGAGCAGGTACCTGACGTCCTATTACAGCGTCAATAAGTTGTTTTTCACCCCCCTGAGGATATTTGACTTTCAGAGGAACAATCTCTATACCCTTATACTGAGAAGCCTTTTCAGTCATCAGTCGGATAGCGTCAGGCTTATTATTCTCGATGCCGATATATGCCTTGTTAACCTTTGCAGCCTTCATCAGAATCTCCACGCCAACCAGAATTTCATCAGGCTTTTCAAGCATCAGACGATGGTCGGCAGTAAGATACGGTTCACATTCTACTGCATTGATTATTACACAATCGGCCTTACATCCAGGAGGAGGTGTAAGTTTAACATGAGTAGGGAAACATGCACCACCCATACCAACAACACCCGCATTCTTGATTTTAGCAACAATTTCTTCAGGTGTAAGGTTACATTCCTTTACAAGTTCAGTACTACGATCGATAGATTCTTCCCATTCATCACCTTCTACGTCAATAAAGATTGCAGGTTTACGATAGCCACTTGCATCTATCACGCTATCCACCTTATTAACCTTACCAGATACAGAAGAAAAGATAGCAGCCGATACGAAACCACCGGCTTCGGCTATCTTGGTACCCACTTTGACAACATCACCTTTTTTGACGATTGCTGTAGCAGGAGCACCAATATGTTGAGACAAAGGGAAAACAGCCTGTTTGGGGAGCGCAAGTGTTTCAATAGCCTTGCCGGCCGACAGCTTGTTTTCTGCCGGATGAACTCCACCTATTCTAAATGTCTTCACGTTTATATCGTTTTTATAATATTTACTTAGGATTATTTTTTCTCGAACATTTCCTCCATCAGATTAAGCTTCTGCTTTTGGAGTTTCAGTCTTCGCCATATCAGCAGCAGGTGCCTTTGGAGATTCTGAAGCAGGAGTTGCAGATTCAGAAGCAGGAGTTGCCGGTTCTGACTTAGGAGCTACATTCTGAGCTGCAGGAGTTTCCGGTTTCTGAGCAGTCACCGGTTTAGATACAGCTTCAGGCTTTACAGCGGCTTCAGTTTTAGCTGTAGCATCCGCATTTGCTGCAGGTTCGGCCGGTTTAGCTTTTCTTGGAGGGAAATTAACAGCCACGATTGCATTCTGAGGACATTCCATCTCACATTTACGGCAAGACTTACATTTGTCAGGATTGATATAAGCAAGATTATTTTCAAGAGTAATAGCTTCGAAAGGACAAACCTTAACGCACTTTCCGCAACCTATACAAGCAGCAGTGCAGGCCTTACGCGCAACAGCTCCCTTATCCTTGTTTACACACTGAACATAAACACGGCGGTTGTTCTTGCCCTTAGGTCGGATTTCGATAATGTTTCTCGGACATGCCTTTGCACACGCGCCACAAGCAGTACACTTGCTTTCGTCAACTTCAGGAAGTCCGGTTTCAGGATTCATCTTAATGGCACCGAAAGTACAGGCCGACACACAGTCGCCACAACCAAGACATCCGAAAGAACATCCTGTTTCTCCACCATAAGTTGAATGAGCCACCTGACATGAGCGGACCCCGTCGTACTGAGTAAGTTTAGGACGGTTGGCACATGTACCATTACATCTCACTACTGCCACCTTTGGTTCGGAAGCCACAGCTTCAAGTCCCAAAATAGCAGCTACCTTTTCCATTGTAGGCTGACCGCCCACCGGACACAGTTTACCTTCGAGTGAACCAGCCTTTACGCAAGCAGCGGCAAAACCGGAGCAACCTGGATAACCACATCCACCGCAATTGGCCTGTGGCAGAACCTCTGCTACCTGGGCAATTCGCGGATCTTCGTAAACAGCAAATTTCTTTGAAGCAGCATAAAGGATAACTGCCGCAACAAGGCCTATTGCCCCAAGAGAAATCACTGCAATCAAAATTAAATCCATAAGTTAAAGTTAGTTTATTAATTATTTATAGTTTCAAGGGTAAATGTAAAAGTCTTGCTTAATCTGTTTCTTATAAGATAGATTATAATATAATAAGGTATTAGAGTAACTAAAGCAATCAATGCAGATACAGGTTCATTTCCATCAGTTATTCTCATAGTAATAAACAAAGCGGCAAGCAAAACCAGAAATGGAATGACAAAGGCTACCATAACCGCCTTCATACCCATAGAAGTAGTACCACATACCATAACATGCTGCCCAACCTTGCAGTCCTTATTTTCCGTATTATATATATCTATAATCTTTTCTTTGGTTTCGGACACGCTACAATGTCCTTTTACGCTACATGAAGAGCAAGCGGAACTTTGAAGGATCTTAACCCTTATAAGTGAGCCATCTATGCTTTCCACAATACCAAGGTGTTTTATTTTATTATTCATTTTGCAAACTACACATTACAAATACGTTGACAAATGTACTACAATTTTTCATTCCTTGATATTAATCAAGACAAATTTTTATTTAAAAAATCAAAATACACCGACAAAAAGGAAAATATTTTAGTTAATAATATGTAGTAATCTTTAAATTAAAAATATGACAGTTAACAATAGCATAACACCGGTTCCTATAATCTGCAGTATTGTAAATACATAAAAAAAAGGCGGAATGGTACTGTTAGCCACTAATACCACACCGCCTAATACTCACGGGAAAAATTCAATTATATCAATGTTTCAATATAAGCCTTCATTGCAGGAACAGCCTGTTTTGCTTCCTTATAAAGCTTGTATTGTGCCAAAGTTCTGACATAGTTATGTTCAGGATACTGAATCTGATAATAAGTATCTCCATTAATATAGTCAGTCAGGAATCTCACAGCCTGCATATAAGGGAAAAGTGTCACCGCATAAGGCAACATTTCGATTTCAAGAGGAGTAAGGAAACATTTTGCCGATTCAATATAACCTTTCGCAAAAGCCTTGAAGATTTCGAAATTGAAATTCACATTAGCCAATACAGGTTCGTCTTCCTTTGATGTATTTGCTGCCGAACGGAGGAAATCACCGAAATCAGAGAAAATGAAACTTGGCATAACTGTATCAAGGTCTATAACACAAAGTACTTTGCCGTCTTTATCGAAAAGCATGTTACTTACCTTAGTATCACAATGACAGATACGTTTCGGCAATTTGCCTTCTCTGTAATATCTTTCGGCGCAACACATTTCGTCGGCATCCTTTTCAATTTCAGCCACGAGTTCGCCCACTTCCTTCATTCTGCCGGCCGCATCCTGTGCCACAGCATCCTTAAGTTGCTTAATTCTGAACTCCATATTATGGAAATCAGGTATAGTCTCACCAAGTTTTTCAGGAATATCTGCCAGCATAGCCTGAAATTCTCCGAATTTTAGTCCAACAAGATAAGATGTTTCAGGAGTAACGGCATCAAGAGTCTGTGAATCCTGAATAAACACACAAACCCTCCAATAGCGTTCGCCATCAAAATAATATGTTTTGCCTTCTGCTGTAGGAACAAATCTCAACACCTTACGGTCAATATCTTCGGCATGGGCCTCCTCAAGTTTTTTACGGATATGAGCTGTTACACATTCTATATTATGCTGCAACAAATCCACATCCTTAAATATATTATGATTTACACACTGCAGAATATAGTCGAAAGGCTGTGATTCCGAAGTTTTAACCAAATAAGTTTGATTGATAAGACCTGATGTCAGTGGTGATATTTTTTCAACGTCTTTCACCTCAGGGAATTTTTCAATGATCTGATTTAAAGAATTCATAGTTATAACAAGTTAAATATTATTATCGAAGTTTGTCCCGAAAAAAATTCGCATAGCATAGTATACAAAGTACTCTTATCTATAGGGTTAACTTAGGTACATACAAACGTACACGAATCTATATCTTTAACCGACGGCAAAGATAGTTAAGTTTTTTATTAATTCAAGGGTATTTTCGCAATTTTTTCTTTGCATATTAAAAAAAACTTCATAGTTTTGCGCCAAAATAAAATGAAAACACCTATGAAATCCACTAAAAGCACAATTTTGACTTTAATTTTGATGGCAGTATTCAATTTTGGATTGCTAAACGCACAGGAAGTATCACGTCCACAGTCGGAAGATTATATACAAGGAGTTACAGCACTCAATTCCGGCGACCTTGAAAAAGCGTACAATTGCCTCAACAGGGAAATTGAAAACAATCCTGAAAACGGATATGCCCACTGCTACATGTCGCTGATATGTAACGCATGCAATGATATAGTACTGGCCATGCAGGCAGCAAACAGCAGTCTGGAACTCATACCGGAGAACGATACCGAATACCGTTCTTTCGCATACTATACAAGAGGCATGTTGTGGGGAAATCTGAAAAAATGGGACAACGCGATAAGTGATTTGAACGAATCCATAAAACTCTGCCCTCAAGATGCTGAAAGCTATAAGGCAAGAGCAGAACTGTACTTGCACGACGGCAAATACGAAAATGCTCTGGATGACCTTGACCGCGCCATAAAGCTCAATAGCAAAATGGACATAACCGACATTATGCTCGAACTGATGGAGGTTGTGCCTACCGCAGAATTGGCTCAAAGAGTTACAGACACACTAAACATGATGTCTCTGTAATCTTAGAAAGCCCGACCTTTTTTTTATAATTTTTCTAAGTAAAAAGTTCCTTATCGACGGTTATCGACAGTTACCGACGGTAAGGAACTTTTTTTATGTGTACAAAATATGTGTATAAAAAAGGATATATTTATACAAAGCTTTTAAAAAAGTACGTATCTTTGCAGCATGGAATGGTTAATAAATTTGTTTTTTGAACACTCCGCACTACAGGCGGTAATAATATTGTCCCTCATAATAGCAGCGGGACTGGGACTCGGCAAGCTCCACGTATTTGGAGTCTCGCTTGGTGTTACATTTGTTTTTTTCATCGGTATACTGGCAGGACATTTGGGTTTTTCCATAAATCCTGACATGCTTATTTATGCCGAAAGTTTCGGACTCGTATTATTTGTATATTCATTAGGATTACAGGTGGGTCCAGGTTTTTTCAGTTCCTTCCAAAGAGGAGGATACAAGCTCAACATGCTTGGTCTGGGAGTTATATTCATAGGTACGGCTATGGCTGTTATCATAAGCAAGACCACATCTGTAGGGTTACCAGACATGGTGGGTATCCTGTGTGGTGCTACTACTAATACTCCGGCACTGGGAGCAGCGCAACAGACACTGAAACAGTTGGGACAACCCACAAGCGGAGCCGCACTCAGTTGTGCTCTTACTTATCCACTTGGTGTAGTGGGAGTAATTCTCGCCATTATAGTCATAAGAAAATTCTTTGTCCGCCCTTCCGATCTGGAGGAGCACGAACACGATGATCCAAATCATACATATATTGCAACTTTCCAGATTCACAATCCGGCCATATACAACAAGAGTATTCAGGAGATAGCAAAACTCAGCTATCCCAAGTTCGTGATATCAAGACTTTGGAGAGACGGTAAGGTAAGTATCCCTACTTCAGAAAAAATTCTCAGGGAAAATGACAGAATCCTGGTTATTACAACAGAAAAGGATGCCCCTACCCTTACAATTCTTTTCGGGGAGCAGGAAAACAGAGACTGGAACAAGGAAGATATCGACTGGAATGCTATCGACAGCCAGCTGATTTCAAAGCATGTTATTGTATCAAGGCCGGAAATTAACGGTAAAAAGCTTGGTTCTCTCCGTCTTAGAAATTCCTATGGTATAAATATCAGTAGAGTGACACGTAGCGGCGTTCAGCTTCTGGCTACTCCGGGACTTGTGCTCCAACTTGGCGACCGCCTTACTGTTGTGGGCGAGGCTGCTGCCATACAAAACGTAGAAAAAGTTCTCGGAAACACAGTAAAAACTCTTAAAGACCCTAACATGGCGTCTATCTTTATCGGAATCGTACTGGGACTTATCATTGGTGCAATACCTATAAATATTCCGGGAATCAGTACCCCTGTAAAACTCGGACTTGCAGGCGGACCTATCATCGTGGGTATCCTTATAGGTTCATACGGTCCAAGATTCCACCTGCTTACCTACACTACACGCAGTGCAAATCTCATGCTTAGAGGTATCGGACTATCACTTTATCTGGCATGTCTGGGACTTGATGCTGGAGCGCATTTCTTCGAAACTGTCATGAGACCCGAAGGTGCTTTGTGGATAGGTATCGGATTTATAATCACTTTTGTTCCGGTAGTAATAATGGCTATATTGTCATTAAGAATCTTCCATCTCGATTTTGGAAGCACTTGCGGAATGCTGTGCGGAAGCATGGCCAACCCAATGGCATTAAACTACGCTAACGATATTATTCCAAACGACAATCCAGCCGTATCATACGCCACTGTATATCCGTTGGGAATGTTTACACGCGTCATAATAGCACAAATCATATTGATGATATTCCTATAAAACCTAAATAATATGAAAGTATATAATCAGATAACCTTGGATATGATCAAGGAAGACCTTAGATATCTGGAGCTGTTGTCGCACAGTTTCCCTACCATTGCGGCTGCCAGCACCGAAATCATCAATCTTGAGGCTATACTTAATCTTCCTAAAGGTACAGAACATTTTCTGGCCGACTTGCACGGAGAATATGAAGCTTTCAGGCATGTACTGAGAAATGCCTCAGGTGCCATCAAAAGAAAAGTAAACGAAATTTTCGGAAATACACTGAGAGAGGCAGAAAAGAAAGAATTGTGCACACTCATATATTATCCCGAGCAGAAGCTTATAAGGGTAAAGGAAGTGGAAGAAGACCTGAACGACTGGTATGTCATCACATTGAACCAGCTGGTAAAGGTTTGCCAGAATGTTTCTTCCAAATATACACGTTCCAAAGTAAGGAAAGCGCTTCCTGAAGAGTTTTCTTACATAATACAGGAGTTGTTGCACGAAAGCAGCATAGCGCCCAACAAGCAGGCATATATCAATGTAATCATAAGTTCTATAATAGAAACCAGCCGGGCCGATGATTTCATTGTTGCCCTGTGTAACCTCATACAGAGACTCACCATCGACTCTCTTCACATCTTAGGAGACATATTCGACAGAGGTCCTGGTCCGCAAATCATTATGGATACATTATGCGAATACCATAATTTCGATATCCAGTGGGGAAATCATGACATACTATGGATGGGGGCAGCTTCGGGAAACGACTGCTGTATTGCCAACGTACTGAGACTTGCCATGAGATATGGTAATCTTTCGGCTCTTGAAGACGGATATGGTATAAATCTGTTGCCACTGGCCACATTTGCCATGGAAACCTATGCCGACGACCCGTGCCAGTACTTCTACCCTAAGACCGACCCGAACAGCGGACAGTACAGCGACAAGACTCTCCGGCTGATAGCCCAGATGCACAAAGCCATCAGTATCATACAGTTCAAGCTCGAAGCCGAAATAATAAAAAGACATCCGGAGTTCAACATGGACGACCGTATGCTTCTGCATCATATAGACTTCGAGAAGAAAGTTTTTGTACTCAACGGCAAGGAATACGAAATGAGAGACCATTTCTTCCCTACTGTCGACCCGAAGAATCCATATAAGCTGACCTCGGAAGAAAGAGATATAGTAGACAAAATCCACCATTCATTCTGCCGCAGCGAAAAACTGCACAAGCACATGAAATGTCTGTTCCGCTTCGGCTGCATGTACAACGTATGCAACTCCAACCTCCTATTCCACGCATCAATGCCATTGAATGAAGATGGTTCCTTGAAGGAAGTGAAAATAGGAAACGGAACATACAAAGGAAAAGAACTGCTCAATAAGGTGGGACAACTAATACGTACAGCATATCTTGCCGAAGAAGAGCATTCAGAAAAGAGTTTTGCATTAGACTATATCTGGTACCTGTGGTGCGGAAAGGATTCACCGGCATTCGATAAAAGTAAGATGGCCACATTCGAAAGATATTTCCTAACAGACAAAGAGACACACAAGGAAATAAAGGGATATTACTACTCTCTCAGAAACAATGAGAATGTGTGCGATATGATACTCGATGAATTTGGTGTAACTGGTGAACACAGACATATCATAAACGGCCATGTGCCTGTAAAGGCTGTTCAGGGTGAAAAGCCTATAAAGGCAAACGGCAAACTTATGGTTATCGACGGAGGATTCTCTAAGGCATATCAGCCGGAGACAGGAATTGCCGGATACACACTGGTTTACCACTCAAGAGGATTCCAGCTTGTACAGCACGAGCCTTTCACTTCGAGCCAGGAAGCTATCGAAAAAGGCATCGATATCAAATCCACTACCCAGATTGTAGAACTCAGCTCGCAGAGAATGATGGTGAAGGACACCGATAAAGGTGCCGAACTGAAAATTCAGATAGAAGACCTCAAGAAACTGCTTGTTGCATACAGAATAGGTGTGATTAAGGAAAAATCTGTTTGAGTGAATACCGGCAGAGGAAACACAACAGTAGGATAATGTGCCAGTGAAGGCATACGGCCGCAAAAAAGCGGGAGAATTATTAAAGTAAATACAAAAGCTTTTTGTACATTTGTGTCAAATAAGGCAAAACAGCTTAAATATACATTTCATACAAATTATTACCAAAACATGGAAAATAAGTACATCACAGTAGCATACAAGCTTTATGCTATGGTAAACGGCGAAAAAGAATTATTGGAAGAAGCACCAGCTGCACATCCGTTCCAGTTCATCACCGGTATAGGATATACCCTCGAAAGATTCGAAAAGGAAATTGCGGCCTTGTCTAAAGGCGACAACTTCAACTTTACTATTCCTTGTGCGGAAGCATACGGAGAAGTAGACGAAGAAGGTATCCAGAAAGTTCCAAAATCTGCATTCTGCGGTCCTGACGGAAAATTCGACGACGAAAATGTATTCGAAGGAAATATCATAATGATGAACGACGGTGAAGGAAACCAGTTCTATGCAAATGTAGGTGAAATTACAGATGATTATGTAGTAATCGACCTGAATCACCCTCATGCAGGTAAAGACCTTATTTTCGAAGGTTCTGTAATTGAAAGCCGCGAAGCTACAAACAAGGAAGTGCAGGATATCCTTAACTCAATGAGCGGCTGCGGTGGCGGTTGCAGTGGTTGTGGCGGCGGATGTGGCGACCATGACGAAGAAGAATGCGGTTGCAGTGGTTGCGGTTGCCATTAATTGTGACATGATTAGAACTAAACTGTAATGATTGATACATAGTTATGGCATGATTGAAATATAATTATAGCCCGACTGAGAAAAGATTATATTATAATTACAGCTAAGTTATAGCATTTAAAGAAATAATTAACGTAAGGTACGGTTTGCTTCAAATAGCATTCCGTACCTTTTATTTTATATATTTCTTACATTTTTCCACAAAAAACAATCGTTATTCTGCCATTTTAAACTTTTATCACAAAAACAATTTCTTTTTACAAAAAACAATGCATATATTCGCAATCACAGTTCTAAAAAATCGAATATATGAATAAGACAAGAAACCTTATCGGAGTAGCGGCATTGCTTGCTCTGATGTCTGCATGTAGCGAAAATCCAAAATTTAAGTACGAAACCGTACCAAATGATCCTATGCAGACTCGTATCTACACTCTCGACAACGGACTGAAGGTATACCTTACAGTCAACAAGGAAACTCCAAGAATCCAGACTTATATCGCAGTAAGAGTGGGCGGTAAAAACGACCCGGCAGAAACCACCGGACTGGCTCATTATTTCGAACATCTTATGTTTAAGGGAACAGAAAAGTTCGGTACTACCAACTTCAGTCTCGAAAAACCAATGCTCGACGAAATCGAGAAGCTGTTCGAAGTGTATAGAGTGACCACCGATGAACAGGAACGCAAAGCAATATATCACAAAATAGACAGTATTTCGTACGAGGCTTCAAAGATTGCCATACCCAACGAATAC
The DNA here is from genome assembly GCA_034094155.1 of Phocaeicola sp. GTDB lineage: Bacteria > Bacteroidota > Bacteroidia > Bacteroidales > Bacteroidaceae > Phocaeicola. The sequence continues at coordinate 5,089 of JAXEBI010000026.1, read as the reverse complement.
GATAAGCTGATGGCTGCCATCGGCGCACAGGGTACAAATGCATATACAGGATTCGACCAGACTGTTTATGTGGAAGATATCCCTTCGAATGAAATCGACAACTGGGCCAAGATTCAAGCCGATAGATTCGAAAATGCCACTATCAGAGGTTTCCACACCGAACTGGAAACTGTTTACGAAGAAAAGAACATGTCTCTTACCAATGACTTCAGAAAGACTTACGAAGCCATTCTCAACGCTCTCTTCCCGGATTATCCTTACGGAACACAAACTGTGTTAGGTTCACAGGAACATCTCAAGAACCCTTCAATAACAAATATCAAGAATTATTTCAAGACATGGTATGTGCCTAACAATATGGCTATCTGTATGTCGGGCGACCTTAATCCGGATGAGACAATCGAAATAATCAACAAGTATTTCAGTGCACTTAAGCCTAATCCTAATCTTCCGGAACGTCCACAGCCTAAAGAATCGCCTATCACCGAGCCGGTGGTTAAGGAGGTTGTGGGTCTGGATGCCGAAAACGTGGCTTTGGCTTGGCGTATGCCTACCACTATCGACGATGATATCATTTCGTCTCTTGTTGGTTCTATTTTATATAACGGCCAGGCTGGTCTTCTCGACGTGGATTTGAACCAGCAGCAAAAAGTATTGAGTTGCTTTGCCGGCTCATTGGGACTGTCGGATTACAATACATTCATGATTAGCGGAAAGCCGAAACAAGGACAGACTCTTGATGATGTTAAGGACTTGTTCCTTAAGGAAGTAGAGAAACTAAGAAACGGCGACTTCGATGAAGACTTGCTACAGGCTACAGTAAACAACTATAAACTGTATTTCATGAACAGCCTTGAAAGCAACGAAAGCCGTGCCGACATGTTTGTTTCTGCATTTATCGACGGCGACAAGTGGAGTGACGTGGTGACAACACTCGACAAGATGAGCAAGGTAACAAAACAGCAGGTTGTAGACTTCGCCAACAAATACATGGGCAACAATTATGCCCTTGTCTACAAACGCCAGGGAAAAGATCCTGATGAAAAGAAGATTGACAAGCCTTCAATTACCCCTATAGTAATGAACCGCGACAGTGTGAGTCCGTTCCTTAAAGAAATACAGACAGCCAAAGTCACACCTATAGAACCTGTATTCCTCGATTTCAGCAAGGATATGCAGAAATTTACCGCAAAATCTGATATTGAGGTTCTTTACAAGAAGAACGAGCTGAATGACATTTTCCAGATGATATACGTTTTCGATATGGGCAATGCCAATGACAAGGCTCTGGGCACAGCTTTCTCATATATGGAATATCTCGGCACATCGAAGAAAACACTTGCCGAAATCAATAAAGAGTTTTACCGCCTGGCATGCAGCTTCACCGTTCATCCGGGACTGGACCGCACTTATGTAGTTCTTGCCGGACTTCAGGAAAATATGCCTAAGGCCATGGAGCTTTTCGAGGAAATTCTTTCCGACGCACAGGTCGACAAGGATGCCTACAAGAGTTATGCTGCCGATATCCTTAAGAAACGTCAGGATTCAAAACTCAACCAGTCATCTAATTTCTCACAGTTGGTTTCATACGCCATGTGGGGACCTCAGTCTCCGTCAAAGAATATTCTTTCTGAGCAGGAACTGTTGAATATGAATCCACAGGAACTGGTAGACCGCATACATAAGTTCAACAGCTACAAGCACAGAATTATGTATTATGGTCCGGCAGGACAGGACGAGGTGACTTCTCTTATCGACAAGTACCACAAAGTTCCCGAACAGCTTGCAGATGTACCTGCACCGGCATACGACTATAAGTATCAGCCTACTACAGAAAACAAGATTCTTTTTGCCGAATACGATGCAAAACAGATTTACTTTACCGGTATTTCCAATCTCGAAAAGCAGTATGATGCAGCAGTGCAGCCTACTCTGAGCATGTATAACGAATACTTCAGCGGTGGAATGAACTCTATAGTATTCCAGGAAATGCGCGAAGCCCGCAGTCTGGCATACTCTGCATACGCATACATCGCATCGCCTTCTAAAGTTAAGTATCCGTATATCTTCCGTTCGTTCATAGCTACCCAGAACGACAAGATGATTGATGCAATGAAAGCGTTCGATGAAATTATCAATAATATGCCGGAATCTGAAAAAGCATTTAAGTTGGCACAGGAAGCCACTATCAGCCGCTTGCGTACCGACCGTATTACAGGAATGAATGTACTTTGGGAATACATAGACCTTGAAGACCGTGGACTTAAGGAAGATACAAGAAAGGCTTTGTTCGAAAAGGCCCAGACTCTTACTCTGAAAGATATCAAAGACTTCCAGCAGAATTGGGTTAAAGACCGCAAGTACACCTTCTGTATTCTTGGAAAGGAAAAAGACCTCGACATGAAATCACTGGAAAAATACGGAAAGATTACCAAACTTTCACAAAAAGATATCTTCGGGTACTAATCAGTTTTAACCGGTCATTAACCGGTTATTAGTAAGACACTTTAGGTTATTGATAATAAGATATCTTAGATAACTTAGGTTATTGATAACAATCAAAATGGCCTTCACTGAATGTAATTACAGGAGTAACTGCAGAACAGTGAAGGCCATTATTATATTAATATCTATACTATAATTACTATATATACTATATATTATATTACTATATCAGTATATATAGCAAAACAGTTAAAGATCCAGATATGCAAACTGGATTTCATCATTCAGATTCATATAAACACGATTAGTCTCTTTGTCGTACGTCATATTGTTTATCTTATACCCTATATCAAGTGTCTTTATGTATTCCCCATCCAATCCAAAGACCAACAGGCGGATAGGATAATAAGCATCTGTATTGTAGTCACCACCTGAGTATGAAACAATCAGATGATTGTTACTATCAAAAAAGCCATCACTATAATATTGGTTACGGGATGCGCTTCCCCATGCAGGTCCGTAAACATTGCATTTCAGTTTTCCATTGAAATCACTGATAGTCAGCAAATCATGATTATTATAAAATTCGGCTATCAAGCCGTACTGTTGTGACGAAGCACAAGTTGTGCGCTTTTTCTTTATCTCCGGATGATTATAGGATATAGATACTATTTTTCCGGTCTTCATGTTCCAGCGGGAAACTGAAGGAACAAAGTCATTTGTACCTACAGGAAGAATGGTACGGGCAATGCACAAGGTATCATTGATATATTCATACTCTGACGGGAAGTTAGTCTTGTCCATAACCAGTTTTACACTTGGTGTATAATCGGGATAAGCCAATACACTGTCCATATCATAGCTGAATATTTTGTTCTTACCATGGTCACTCACATAAAACTTCCCTCGTTTCTCGTCCGTAGCAACGGCTCCCAGCACAGTAATCTCAGTTGGTCCCTGGCCAAGAGGAGCAGTACTTGCCAGATGTCGGAAACTGTTCTTGTCAAATATATGAATCTGCTTGTCATATCCCCTGTGGTCAGCTATCAGCATATAATTATCCATAATATATATACGTGCATTATTACCAATCAGGATAGAGTCTGTTTCAAACTCTTTAACACGGTCATGAACGTTTTCTACATTATCACGGTCAGTCTGATATTTTTCTGTCGATGAATTTCTTGTACAACTGAAAATTATAAATCCCGACAATACAATAAATATTTTTTTCATAAATTATTACTTTTTAGATTTGAATTTACACTTAACCAAAATAGGATTGGAAAACTCTGTCACGTTTTTACTTTTCATCCAACTTTCCATCTTTTTTTGATTCATATCTTCATTCTTTCAGTTTACCTTTACCTGTTTCTCCATCAAAGAGAAAAAAGGACTTGTCAGATATAAAGTAAAAATCCTTTTCATCACTAACATTCAAATGGCTTACTTTTGAGAACATATATGTATCGCTTGTTTCAAGAGGTACATACATTATTGTATCAAAAAGCTCAGAAGCCTTTAATGGTTTTGGATTTTCAAGATTGATTGAAATCAGATTTGCATTATCTGATTTAACATTTTCTTGTTTGGGTGAGCATGCAAATAATGTAGAGCAGCATGCCAGTGTAAATAAATAATTTTTCTTTTTCATACTGTGTTTTTTCATACTGTGTTTTTTGTTATAAAGATTTAAATCTTCATTCCTTGTAATACGCCATACTTTATTGCTTACACAAAGCAACTAAAAAATATAGTTATACAACTAATTTTTCCAGTTAATATTGTTTAATACCTAAAATATTTTTTACGACTAAGGAAACCATATCGAAAAATCCATTAAATAATGTAACCTTTGAACTATCTGGTTTTAATGACCAGTAAGACTCCCTCAAAATAGGATCTATATAAGAAAATTCCCATATTCCAACCATCGGATTATAAGATTACTTCGAACAGTCAAAACATCAGTAAGTTGCACTGTATCAAGAAGTACCTATGAGAAGAATAAGCCTGTTCTTATAAAAAATACGATGATTTCTTTACATTGTCACGGCTGTACCGAGCCAACAACATCAGATTGTTCAGAGCTGATGCATTACCTAACTTATTGCAAATCTATGATGGCTTAATATAGTCGGTTATAAGTTTCATAGTTAGAGATATTTCTGTTATGTTTGTTTTTTTAATTACACTATAAAAAAACTTGATTATTCATGGAAATTATCTCGATTGAAAATATTCCGCCAAAATGGTTGATTTTCTCCGATTTTATTTATACATTAGCCATGTCAGATGAATATTTATTCGATTTTTATATGCAACACTAAATTAAGTGAATCTTCTGACATAACAAAGTACTGAGCAATGTATTATTACTCAGCATTTTAAATTATTTTTTTGAAAGGTATTGCGGAATTAAGGAATTAATCATATCTGAAAAATATTTATAATCTTTTATTTCACACTAAGTTATGAAAAGACTTTTATTATTATCATTATTTTCATTTTGTTTTATATCAGCATTCAGCTTTCCTGTAGATACGGCAAAGGTGAATCGTACATTCGCTTTAATGGTAAAGTCGGGATATACAGCAGAGACCCAACGTGAATTCTTCGATGCTTTCCCTATAACCTGGCATGA